>DATHMY010000165.1:0-3210 GCA_035486535.1 Candidatus Acidiferrum sp. | reverse complement strand
CCGAACGCGTGCTGCAGCGCGTCGATATCAGCGCTCCGGATCAGAGCGTCGCAGCATTTCTCGATGCGATCCCGCCTGACCAGCTTTCGCCGGATCAGCGCGCCGACGTCTGCGCGCTGGTCGAAGGCTTCGACGCCGCCATCGTCGAGGACGCGAGCATCATCGGCATCGCAAAGGAGTGGCGTAGCGGCGTCAATGACACCTCACACCGCCCGCTGCATGGCTACGTGCCGGTGGTGCGACACCTGGCGAGCGTTGCCGGTGAACGGCTGCTTTTGGAAACCGAAGTCACCCGGATCGAATGGTCACCGCGGTCGGTTATCATCGACGCAAGCTCCGCCGGCGCGCCGCTGCGTATCAAGGCGAATCGCACGATCGTCACTTTGCCGATCGGCGTGTTGCGCGCACGCACCGATCTCTTCGCGCCCGCCCTTCCCGCTGAAAAGCGAGCGGCGATCGAGGCGATCGCGATGGGGCCGGTGATCAAGGTGGCGCTAGAGTTCCGCAGCGCGTTTTGGACGCAGGTCGAGCATGGACGCTACCGCGATGCCGGATTCTTTCGCGCGGCGGATTCGCCATTGCAAACCCTCTGGACACGCATCCCGGATCGTTCACCCGTGCTCATGGGTTGGGTTGGCGGCGGAGCGGTACTGCGCATGCGCCGAGCCGGCATCGATCCGACGCAGGCCGCGCTCGACACGGTCGCGCGACTTTTTCCGTCGGTCGACGTTAACGCCGAGTTGCTCAAAAGCTATCTGCACGACTGGGACACGGATCCATTTGCGTTCGGCGCGTACAGTTATCTACGTGTCGGTGGCGGGGATGCTCGCGAGCGTCTCGCGGCCCCGATCGACGATACGCTCTTTTTTGCCGGTGAAGCGACGTCGAGCGACGACTCGGGCACCGTGGCCGGTGCGCTCGATAGCGGCTATTCGTCGTCGGATTTGGTCGCTAAATAAGTCACGACGTCCCAGGCGTTGTGGATGCCGATGAAAATCAGGAGCATCACGGCAGCGGCGATCGTGTACGACGCACCGGGCGGGTAGCTCGGAAGCGTGAATCCGCCGATGCACAATGCGAGATACGCAAGGCACGGCAGAATGATGAACCACATCCAGTCGCCGCGATCTGCGTTGTACGTTGAGAGTCTGCTCGCGCGATATCCGACGTTGATCGAGTATGCGGTGCCGGAGAGCCCGACAATGCCGATCAAAATACCGGCATAGAACGCCGCCTGCCAGGGCGCCGCGTAGACGCCCGAGATGAAAAACGCCGCGCAGAAGTGCACGACCGTCGGCGAGCTGAAGATAGACGTGCCTTCACTGGTCGAGCTTCCGCCACGCCGGCGATTGGCGGCCAGCGTGACGACGATGAAGACCAAGCCCGTCAGTGCCGCCGACGATGAGCCGGCGATGACATAGAAATTCTCCCACGCCTTAAAGATCGACGGCTCGCTCATACCGCCGCCAGCTGCCCGATGCGCGTGCCCATGCGATCGGCATACGCGTAAGCTTCACCGTCGCTCGGCGCTTCGGCGTAGACGCAGAACGTCGGGTCCGAGGCATCGGGGAGCACCAATACCCAGCCGTCATCGTGTCGCACGCGTAAGCCCTCGAAGAGTTCGATCTGGTCGCGCGGCTGTTCGGCGATCAGCGAGCGCATCACGCGCCCCTTGTGCTCCCACGGACATGGAACGGTCACGGTTACCACGTGCCACTCCGGCAGCATGTCAACCAATTCGCTCAAACGCCCCCCTTCACGCCCTAAAAGTTCCAACACTTTCGCCGTGCCGTAAAGCGCGTCGAAAGCCGGGTGCAATTCGGGGAAGATCACTTCGTGATTCGCGCCGCCAGCGAAGGCCAGCTCGCGTCCGCGCGATTCCGCCAGCGCCATCAGCGAACGGCGATCGCTGCGCGCACGTACGACCGTCGCGCCGTAACTTTGCGCGATGCGTTCGATTGCACCCGGAGCCATCACCGGAACGGCGACGGCGGTTGCGCCGGCGCGCACGACCATCAGCGTCAAGAGTGCGATCAACTCGTTTCCGTCAACGATGCGCCCGCGGTCGTCGACCAGCGCAAAGGTCTCACCGTCGTGATCGAGCAGGATGCCCACGTCCGCGTGAAGCGTTCCGACGATGTCGCTCAACTGCTCGAGCGCGTGCTTGCGCTCGTTGTCGACAGCGTGGACGCGGTTGTCGTCGAAGTAAGCATTGAGTGCGATCGTTTCGATGTTGAGTTTGCTCAAGATCCGCGGCAACACCAGCGCTGCGTTGCCGTTGGCATAGTCGATCACTACCCGGAAACGCCGAGCTGCCAGACCCTGTGGTGCAAGCGCGGAGAGAAATGCCGCGCTATAGCTTTCGAGCGCGCGCGCGGGGAAGTCCAAAAGCCCGACGCCGTCCATCGCGACCCGTCGAAAATCTTCGCGGAAGAATAGGTTTTCAATCTTGCGCTCGGCGGCCTTATCGACGTTGATGCCGCTGCCGTCGAAGAATTCGAAGAGCAGTGAGTGCGGATCGCCCGGTGCAAGACGCACGTGCACGCCACCGTTCCCGCCGGTTCGCGTGGCAAAGCGCGAGAGCGGCAGCGGATACGAGCGCAGGTCTTCGACGTTGACGCCGACGCTGAGCAATCCGGAGATGATGCAGCGATTCATGATGCGGCTCGCCGGATGCGTATCGCGCGACGTCATCGCGGCATCGCCCGGGCGCAAGAACGAGCCGAACGCCTGGCCGAGCTTGAGTGCGAACTCCGGCGTGATCTCCAAATTCGCCAGACCCGTCACCCCGACACCGCCGAATAGCGAGCCCGGCCACTTGATCCCGTAGATCAATGACATCGATACGATCGCGCCGGAGCTGACGTTCTTCTCCGGCCAGAGCCGCAGGTGCGGGCGAATCACGGCGGATTCCCCGATGACGCAACGCTCGCCCACGACAGCGCCTTCGCCGATGGAAGCGCGTGCCTTAACGATCGTGCGATTCGCTACCGTGCAATCGGTCAGCTGCGCATCGTCGCCGACGTACACGTTCTCCCACAAGACCGAACGGTTCACGCGCGCGCCCGCTTCGAGAATCGACCCGTCACCGATGCACGCCGGGCCCTCGATCTGCGCACCCGGACCAATGGTCACCCCATTTCCCAACTGCACGTACCCGCTCATCGACGCGCTTGGATCGATCGTGCAATCGGTGCCGGTCCAGAGATG
>DATHMY010000164.1:0-6943 GCA_035486535.1 Candidatus Acidiferrum sp. | reverse complement strand
TTCTTTCGCCGGGTTGGGGCTGGCGAGATCCCCACGACCGCGCCGCCGACGCCAGAGCAATGTCGCGACGTGTTCGCCCGCGTAACTGGTGCCGGCAACGACGTCGTGGCGATCGTGCTCTCATCGGGGATATCGCAGACCTATGCCAACGCGCTTGCGGCCGCAAAGGAGTTCGGCGCGCGCGTGCAAGTGGTGGACTCGCTGGGCTCCGCGGGTACGGAAACGCTGCTTGCGCTCTACGCGTTGGAACTTGCCAAGGCGGGGAACTCCGCAAGCGAGATCGCCAAACGCATCGATCCCAAAGCGCTGCGGTGCGCGACGTACTTTGCAATGCACGACCTCGCAACGCTTGGGCGCAGCGGCCGGCTGCCGCCGGCGGTCGTTGCGCTCGGCTCGATAACAAACGTAAGTTTAGTGCTGCGCTATAACGAGGAAGGCAAGATCGTGCCGGCGGGTCAGAGCTTCTCGTTTGAGAAGACGTGCGAGCTGATGGTCGACGCGGTGGTTCGTGCAATCGGACACGCGCAGAGCGCGCGCGTGTCGTTCGGGCACGTTCAGGCAGCAGAACAGGCTGAGACACTCAAGAACATGTTCCAGGCCAAGCTCGGCCACGCACCAGCGCAACAATATACGTACGAAGCCTCGCTGACGATTGCCACGCACCAAGGACTTGGCGCGGTCGGCATCTACGCGATTGTACCTTAGTGGCGGCGGTTCGCGCCTACGCTCAGGATGACAGGGGGACAGGCGTCGCGACGATTGGAGCGAGGAGTTCGCGCAAACGTTCGGGTTCGGCGAGAAATGCATCGTGGCCGTGATTGCTGTCGAGTTCGAGATAGCGCGCGTGCAGGCGTTTCGCGGCGGCACGAATCTCTTGCGGACGGAAGAGCCAATCCGATGAAATCCCCACAAACGTAAGATCGACGCCCGCCGGTGCCGGGCGATTGCGCACGTCGAAGCTATCCATCGCGTGGCTGAGCAGCGTGTAGGTCGCGCCGTCCATGCGTTCGATAAACGTGTCGCCCTGGTGATCGAGGTAGCCCTCGACGTCGAACTGCGCGCGGCCCTTGCGATCGGTCTTGCGATCGTGCCGTTCCGCAAAGAGATCGTCGCTCTTATAGGTAAGCATCGCGATCTTGCGCGCCAGCGCGACGCCGCGAACCGGATCGAGCGCGATGGCTTCGCGCTGCACCGCGTTGAGCGCGATGCCCATCGCGGTATGGTGATCGCTTGCACCGATGACGATCGCGTGACCGACACGTTCGGGTGCATCCATCGCCCATTGCAGCGCCTGCATCCCACCGAGCGAGCCGCCGACGACGACCGCCAGACGCAGAATCTTGAGCGCGTCAAAAACGCGCAGCTGGGCTCGGACGATGTCGCGCACGCTAACCCGTTGTTCCGGTCGCGTACTGCCGTAGCAGCCGCCCAGGACGTTGATGCCGATCACGCACCAGTGGCGACGGTCGAAGAGCGCCCCGTCGCCGACGATGCTCGGCCACCATTCGGCAACGCGGCTCGAGCCGGTGAGCGCGTGGGCGGCAAAGACGATGTTCTCACCGCCCGGCAAGGGGTCGGCGCCGTCGATCGTGACACGCTGGTGGACCGCGGGGAGTGTTTCCCCGCAGTCCAATTCCAGCGCACCAATGTCGATGGTGTCTTCGCGCACTTATGCGAGCGCTTGTTCGAGGTCGGCGATGATGTCGCGCTTGTCTTCGATGCCGACTGACAAACGGATCGTCGACTCATCGACGTTGCTATGCAACCGCTCCTCGGGCGTGAGTTGCGCATGCGTCGTGCTGGCGGGATGAATCACCAGCGACTTGGCGTCGCCGACGTTGGCCAGCAGCGAGAAGAGCTTGAGCCGGTCGATCACCTGCTTTGCGCGCGTGGCATCGCCTTTGACGCGGAAGGTCAGGATCGCCCCGCCGCCGTTGGGCAGATACTTTGCCGAACGCGGATAGGCAACCGACTGCACCTGCGGATGCGCTTCCAGGAAGGCGACCACTGCTTGCGCGTTGCTGGTGTGGCGTTCGACCCGTAGACCCAGCGTTTCGAGCCCTTGCAGCAGCAGCCAGGCGTTGAACGGCGAGAGCGCCGCACCGACGTCGCGCAGCAGTTGCACGCGTGCCTTTAAGATGTAGGCGATGTTCCCGAACACGGGCGCATACTGCAGGCCGTGATACGACGGATCCGGCTCGACGAACTCGGTTGCGAAGCGCGGATTGTTGCCCCAATCGAACGTGCCGCCGTCGACGATTACGCCCCCGATCGCGGTACCGTGGCCGCCGATGAATTTCGTCGCTGAATGCACGACGATGTCCGCGCCGAAGTCGATCGGACGCAGCAGATACGGGGTCGCGAGCGTGTTGTCGACGATGAGCGGCAGCCCGTGCTCGTGGGCGAGGGCGGCAAAGCGCTCGACGTCGAGCACGTCGATCTTCGGATTGCCGATGGTCTCGGCAAAGATCGCTTTGGTGTTGGGACGGATCGCGGCGACGACCGCGGGGGTATCGTTGAAGTCGACCAGCGAGACGTCGACGCCAAAGCGCTTGAGCGTATGGGCGAAGGCGTTGTAGGTGCCGCCGTAGAGCGAGGCCGAGCTCACGATGTGGTCGCCGCTGCGCGCGATGTTGAGAATCGCGTAGACGACCGCGGCTTGCCCGCTCGCAACCGCGAGCGCGGCGGCGCCGCCTTCGAGCGCGGCGACGCGCTGCTCAAGCACGTCGGTCGTGGGATTGTTGATGCGGGTGTAGATGTTGCCGAACTCTTCGAGCGCGAAGAGTTTGCTGGCGTGTTCGGTCGAGTCGAACAGATACGAGGTGGTTTGGTAAATGGGAACGGCACGCGCTTTCGTCGCCGGATCACCATTATGACCGCCATGAATGGCGACCGTGTCAAAGTGTGGAGTTTGTGCTTGCTCCAGCGTGGTGCTCATGGATGTAACGTTTCCTTTTTCCGGTCATGAGTGCGCAGTTTCAACCTGCGAGACCGGGGCTTCGAGGATGGAGTCGTCCCACACCGGATAGCGTGGGAGTTCGGGATGACGCGGCAGATGCGCGAAGAGCGGCGCGATGTCGAGCGCCGGATCGAGGGCCGGGAAGTGCGCAACCCGGCGATTGGCCACGTCGCGCAGCGCGGTGACGACGTCGCCGAGCACGGCCGACGCGGTGGGAAATCCGCCCGCCCCGGTGCCCGAGAGCAGCAGCGCGCCGGCATCGCGCGATACGATGCGCACGACATTTTCCGGCCCGCTGGCTTTGGCAAATGGGTGCGCCTCGGGCACGAGCACCGGGGCAACCTCGCCGCTGGCGAGATTGTCGTGGCGCGTGGCGGCCGCGACTAGGCGAATGCGATAGCCGAGCATTTGCGCGCGCGCGACATCGCGTTTGCTCACTTGGCTGATGCCGCTGCGGCGTAAGCGCGGTGAGATCACCGCCATTTGAAACGCGAGCTGCATGAGCAGCGCGAGTTTGTGCGCGGCATCGAGGCCCTCGACGTCGCTGGTCGGATCGACTTCGGCAAAGCCGAGTTCTTGCGCGCGTGCTAGCGCGACATCGTACTCTTCGCCGCGTTCCATCTGCGAAAGAATGTAGGTGCATGTGCCGTTGACCACCCCGCCGAAGGCGTGGACGGCGTCGCCGGCGAGCGCGTCGTCGAGCACGCGGATGACCGGAATCGCGCCGCAGGCAGCGGCTTCATAGCGCAAGCGCGCGCCGCGCGAATGCGCGAGCGCGAAGAGGCGCGGACCTTGGGTCGCGATGAGATCTTTGTTGGCGGTAACGACCGTGCGGCCGCGTTCGAGCGCGTATTCGAGCAGTTCGGAGGCATCGTGGGTGCCGCCGATGGCTTCGACGATGAGGTCGACGCGCGGGTCATCGATGACGGCGCGGGCGTTTTTGGTGAACAGCGCCGGATCGATCGCGGCCGGACGCGGCTTCGACGGATTGGCAATCGCGATCGCCTGCAACTTGTAGCGCACGCCGCTGCGGCGCTCGATCGCTTCCTGCTCAGAGAGCAGGCGCTGCGCGACCGACGCGCCGACCGTGCCGCATCCCAGTAATCCGATTCCGACCGTACAATCCATGGTGTTCCGTTGGCCTCCGAAGTGGTGAGAAAAGAACGACGCCCCCGCCGGTGATCGGCGAGGGCGTCGGTTGAGTGCTTCCTTCGAATCCGTGCTTTACACGGTGCTCCCAATGACGATCCCCGCCTTATTCATCTGAATAATGCACATGGAACACATCATGGTGGCCGTCTGGAACATTGCGGGTAGGCTATCATGCCACTTTGCGCTCCGTCAAGTACCGGCGCAGTACGAGGCCGCGCGGGGCGAAGGGGAGCCGGTAACTCCGGCTGGCGATCCCAGCGGCGGCAAAGGCGGCTTCGATGCGCGCGGCGATCGGGCGCCACGCGACGCGATCGCGCAGCAACGCGAGCACGCTGGGGCCTGCGCCCGAGAGCGCGATGCCGATGAGTTCGGGCGCATCGACGCGCAGCGCAGCGGCTAGTCCCGGAATGACCGCAGCGCGATAGGGCTGATGCAAGCGATCGTTCATGGCTTCGCGCAGCACGCTCCAGCTGCCGGTAGCGAGTGCGGCGGCGAGCAGCGCGACGCGCTGCGTGTTGTAGACGAAATCGCTGCGATCGTAGCGCGCCGGCAACAACGCGCGCGCGGCCGTGGTGGCGAGATTGAACTCGGGCACGACCGCGATCGCGCACAGATCGCGCGGCGCGGGGAGCCGGATGCTTTCGTTGGCGCGCGAGGATGCGGCAATCGCGATGCCGCCATAAACGGCGGGCAGGGCGTTATCGGGATGGCCTTCGAGTTCGCAGACGAACTTGGCGATACCGTCCCGGTCGAGCGCGATGCCGTGTGCGCGCGCCGCGATCGTGACGCCGAGGGTACGCGCAACCGCGCTCGAGCCCAGGCCCTTGCCCAGCGGGATCTTGTTGATCATATGCACGCGCACGCGCGGCAGCTCGGGATGGACGGCGTGCATCGCGTCGATAAGCATGCGTTCGAAGCCGACGTGCGTGGGCTGTTCGGGCCCGCTGCATTCGAAGGAGAAGCGCGCGGCCGGTTCAACTGCGGCGCGGGCGCGCAGATCGAGCGCGACGCCGACCGCATCGAAACCCGGCCCGAGATTCGCACTCGTGGCCGGCACGCTGAGAACAAACGAATCAGGCAGCGGCATAAGCCCTCACGCGGGCGTCTTTGAGGATGTGGCCGGTGAGAATCGCGACGACGTCAGCGTCGGGTGCGATGGCGCCAGACTCGCGCAACGCACGCGCACCGGCGAGCGACGCCGCAGATGCCGGCTCGCAGCCGATACCTTCGCGACCGATGTGGGCCTTCGCATCGAGAATCGCATCATCGCTGACCGCGAGTTCGATGCCATTGAAGCGCTCGAGCGCACGCGACGCGCGCTTGCGCGATTGCGGATTGCCGACTGCGATGGCGCTCGCCGTCGTATCGACGCCGCGTTCAGCGCGCACCAGCGCAAGGCGCGGGAGCTTGTCGATCAGTCCGAGTGCAAGCGCTTCGCGAAAGCCTTTGCTGATCGCCGAGATGTTGCCGAGGTTGCCGCCCGGCAGCACGACCCAGTCGGGCACGCTCCAGCCGCGCGCTTCGAGGATCGCGAAACCCGCGCACTTTTGGCCTTCGATGCGATAGGCGTTGACCGAGTTCACGACCGCCGCATCGCGGATTTGGCGCAGCGAAGCGAAGGCGTCGTCGAACGAGCCATCGACTTCGATCAGCTCCGCGCCGTACTCTTGCATCTGCGCGAGCTTGGCGTCGCTGACGCGACCGCGCGGAACGATCGCATACGCGGCGAGACCGGCGCGGGCGGCGTAGGCGGCCATCGACGACGCGGTGTTGCCGGTGCTCGCGCAGACGACGCTGCGCGCGCCGCTGGCTTTGGCCGCTGAAATCGCAACCGTCATCCCGAGATCCTTGAACGAGCCGGTCGGGTTCATGCCGAGATGCAGGTAGGCGAGGCGATCGACGCCGGCGTAGCGCGCGCCCGCCGCGGAGCCGTAGAGCGGGACGTTGCCTTCTGCCAGCGAGACGATCGCTTCGGAGGGGATCGCCGGCAGCAGTTCGCGCCAGCGCCAGACGCCGCTCGCGAAGAGCGGCTCGTATGAGGCGCGGCGTTCGCGCACGACGCGGCGCAGGCCGATCGGATCGAGCCGCAGCGGCTCGAGCACGAACTCGGGCAACCCGCCGCACCGGCAGATCTCGAGAGGGTCGGCGACTGCACCGCAGTCGCTGCATTCTACGCGCATGAAGGCTCCCTGATAATGCAAGAAGCCCCGCACCAATCGGTGCGGGGCTTCGTAAGCTGTCCTTGATCTCGTGTTTTAGCCTACGTCAACCTGCACCGAACGACAGTGGTCGTGGTGGTGGTGGTCGTCGTGGTCGTCGAAACGAACATCGAGATCATGGTGCGAGGATGGTAGCAGCAGTGGGGTCGGCCGGTCAAGCGGTCTTACCGAGGGTTAACGGTGCGCCGGCCTGGGCGATGACGCTAAGCCGGTGACCACCACGTCCACCGTCGGGCTAAGGACTGGAAAGCTGCCGAAGGGGACGCCCTTCGAACTCGACTGCCAGGATCCGCTCATCCTCGAAGTTCCTACCGATGCGAGCGGGTTCGTCGCGAACGCGAGCTCCAGCCGTGGTGCGGGCACGCATCTTCCGATTCTCTCCAATTTGCGTGCACCGGCAATCTCCGCCGGGCCGCGACCACAACAACTCATCGTGGAAAGAGGCACGCAGTTCGTGAACATCGGCTGGTCTTCGACCCTTGCCGACGGCGTGTACGACGTTACGACGTCGTTCAAGACGAGCTGCGTGCACCCAACACAACAAAAGATCATCGTTGCCGCTAACGTCTCGTGCGGCGGATCAACGTCCCGTCTCGAAAAGTCTTGCCGACGT
>DATHMY010000163.1:0-6320 GCA_035486535.1 Candidatus Acidiferrum sp. | reverse complement strand
CCTTGGTCGGGTGTTCAAATCACCCCCGAGTCACCAATTTTCGAGAGGGCGGGACTTCAATTGGGGTCCCGCCGCTCGCGAGCGGAGTAAACCTTACATGTCCACGATTCCGTGCGATTTCTGCCCCCACCCCGTCGATCGCAATCAGATGGAAGAGATCGAAATCTCGCACTACGTCCCCGATAGCTCCGGCGATGATCTTGCCTACGCGCGGACCTATTTCTTTGGCCATCCGGATTGCGTGCGCAAGTTCTATCGCACACTGGTCGATCATAAATTGGATCTCTTCAAACACATCCCCAGCACCGGACTTCCGCCGGAATAGCGTGTGCGCCCGTAGCTCAGCTGGATAGAGCGCTGCCCTCCGAAGGCAGAGGCCGTGGGTTCGAATCCCTCCGGGCGCGATTCTCTTTAGCGATCACTGCATGACTGATGACGAGCGGCATATCCGCCGCGCAATCGAGCTTGCGCAGGAAGCCGCCGATAACGGCGATGTTCCCGTCGGCGCGGTTCTCGTCAGCGGCGAGTTGATTCTCGAAGCCAAGAACGAGAAAGAGGCGCGGCCCGATCCGACCGCGCACGCCGAGATGCTGCTCATTCGTGAAGCGTCGCGGCGCCTCGGTGCGTGGCGGCTGCACGAAGCGACGCTCTACGTCACCAAGGAACCGTGCGTCATGTGCGCCGGCGCGATCATCGCGGCGCGGCTCAAGCGCGTGGTCTACGCGGCACGCGATCCCAAGGGCGGGGCGGACGGTAGCGCGTTCGACGTACTGCAATCGTGGAAGACCAATCATCGCCTCGACGTGACCTCGGGCGTGCTCGAGAACGAGGCGGCCGAGCAGCTACGCCAGTTCTTCCGTCGAAAGCGCGCCCCCCAGCTCGAGGAAGGGATCGACGCCTAATCGCGGGTAGATACGGTGTCGCCGCGGACACGGAGAGGTGGTCGAGCGGTTGAAGGCACCCGCCTCGAAAGCGGGCGTACCTGATGAGGGTACCGTGAGTTCGAATCTCACCCTCTCCGCCATATGAGACAAAAGCCGGATACATATCCGGCTTTTGCTTTTTGCTCACGACGTACAACCGAACGGAGCGCCGCGTGGTTCAAGCGTTCGGAGGTAACGAAATGGCGGAACTGCCCGCTGGGATTATCGATGTCTTTGCCGATGTGCCGTTGACCGGCAATCCGCTGGCGGTGGTGCAGGGCGCTGATGCGCTTACCGAGAGCGAGATGCGCCGAATTGCCGGCGAATTCAATCAAGCCGAGACGACGTTCATTATGCAAAGTACGCGCGCGGACCGGAAATTGCGATCGTTCACCGCGATCGGTGCAGAAGTATTTGGTGCCGGACACAACGCGCTTGGTGCGTGGCTCTGGCTTGCCGAGCACGGCGATCTCGGCTCCTTGGCAACGTCGCGCACATTCACGCAAGAGATCGGTTCGGATGTTTTGCCGGTCACGCTCGAGACGATCGATGGCCGCATTCGCGGTCGCATGCGCCAGGCACAACTGCAGTTGTCGGAGCCGCTATGCGATGTCGCGCCACTCGCGCACGCGCTCGGGCTCGATGCGGCTGACATCCTGTCCGAACCGCAAGCACGACCCGCCGATACCGGGGCCGCGCACCTCATGGTGCGCGTGCAAGAGGCACAAACCGTCGACAAGGCGCGTCCCAATGCTACCGAACTGCTCGCGGTTTTGAAGACCACGGCGGCCGAGGGATGTTACGTATACGCGTTTGATTTGGCTGCGCCGGAGAAAGCCTATGCGCGGTTCTTTAATCCAACTGTTGGATTGTGGGAGGATGCGGCGACGGGGACGGCCGCTGGTCCTTTGGCTGCTTATCTGGCAGCGACGGGGCACCTCAAGGGCGACCGGCTGACGATCGAACAAGGTACAAAGATGGGCCGCCGGAGCATGCTGCACATCGCGTTGACGCCCGATCCCGAGATTTCGGGCTCCGGTGTGGTGGTGCTACGAGGAACGATCCGAGTTTCATGACGGTGCTTTCATTGCTTGAGCTGGTCCGGGTTCGCCAGGGCTCGGATGCCGCTGCAGCGCTCAATAACGCACGTGATGTCGCGGCGCATGCGGAAGCGCACGGATACAAGCGCATCTGGATCGCGGAGCACCACAACATGGCGGGCATTGCCAGCGCTGCGACGTCACTCGTGGTCGCGCACATCGCCGCCGGGACGTCGACGATACGCGTTGGTGCGGGCGGCATTATGCTGCCGAATCATTCGCCGTATGTCATTGCGGAGCAATTCGGCACGCTCGAGCGCCTGTTTCCCGGTCGCATCGATCTCGGGCTCGGTCGCGCGCCCGGAACGGATCAGATTGCCGTGCGGGCGATGCGGCGCGCGCCCAACGCGTCGGACTTTTTTCCGCAGGACGTGCTCGAACTCCAGGCTTTCCTGGCCGAACCGCAAGAGGGACAAGCGATCGTCGCGGTTCCCGCGGCCGGAACCAATGTGCCGCTCTGGATCTTAGGCTCCAGCACGTTCGGTGCGGTGCTCGCTGCCGAACTCGGCTTGCCCTACGCCTTTGCATCGCACTTCGCGCCGGATCTGCTGCTGCCGGCACTCGAGATGTACCGCGCTCGGTTCAAGCCGTCCGCGCAACTCGATCGCCCGTATGCGATGGCCGGAATCAACGTGATCGCTGCCGATACCGACGCCGAAGCCAAGCGCCTAGCGACAACGCAACAGATGTCGGCCGCCGATATCTTCAGCGGCAAACGCGGTTTGAGTAAGCCTCCGATCGACGACATCGAGACCTACTGGTCGCCCGATCAAAAAGCGCAAGCGCTCAAGTTCCTGGCGCGTTCGGTGATCGGCTCAGCGGAGACAGTGCGCGCGGGGTTGCGAGCGTTCGTCGAGGAGACCAAGGTTGACGAGCTGATGATCGTCTCCGATGTCTTCGACCATCAGAAGCGACTGCGTTCACTTGAGCTGATCGCCGAGGCTTCCGCGTAGTAGTCCTATACTCTCCCACACGACGCTTCGCTACGCTCGGGATAACAAGGTTGTTACGGATTCGGGCTGGCGGTTTCGCTTGGGCTTGGTCGCGGTGTTCCCGCCAGGCGTGGATCGGGTGCGGTCGCGGGAAACGTGAAATCAGAAAACGTCGTGACGGCGCTCACTTTGAACGCTCCGAGGATCGCAACGTGCTGCGTCGCGCTAAATGTGCCGCGGGTCATAACCCAGTAGCCGTTCACCATCGAATAGTCGAGGCCGATCGTCATGTCGTTGCCGTTATCTTGCAGCGTCACATGCGATGGCAAATGGGTGGTGGGATCCTCGGTGACTTCTGATGGAAAGAGGTCATCTTTGCCGGTGCGCGGGGTGGGCTCGATGAGCAGATGCAGCGCATCGTCGGTCGAGTCGGGCGCGTAGCGCGGCGCCCAGAATGAAAAGTACGGGACGACCACGTTGACGGTCGGATCGGGCGCGGGGAATTGGAATTGATACGGTTGGCCGGGAAAGAAGTCGATCTCGAGTTTCTTGAGATTCGCGAAGTACTTGAAACTGAAGCTTGAGAACGGATCGAAGAAGGGAATCACCGGAAAAGCTGTGCCGGTGCGTTCCGCGCCGTTGGGTAGATCTTGCATTACCGCATAGTCGTCGGCAACGCGCACCGAGACCGTACGATTGATGTCTTCGCTCTTGTTCGCGCCCTCCACATGCGTGGTTTCGCGGAACGTGATGTAGGTGGGCGCGGCGGTCAGGTACGCGGTGGCAGCGCGGTTAATGAGCGCGGCCAACGCCGCATCGGCTCCAATCATTGGTTGGGTGCTTTCGCTCGCAGGGAAGGCTCGTACTGCCGCCGCAGAGGCCCGAAGTGATCGAAGAGCCATCGGCACCGACGCGCGAGCGCGTCATCGAACTGCGCCGCGCCATCCATCGCCAACCCGAGCTGGGCTTTGAGGAGCACCAGACGCAGGCGTTGGTCGAAAAGGAACTCGACGCAATCGGCGTCGAGCATCGCCGCCTTGCGCAAACCGGCGTCGTCGCGGTCGTGCGCGGCGCGTTGCCGGGACACGTCGTCGCGCTGCGCGCCGACATGGACGCGCTGCCGATTACCGAGCGCTCGGGTCTGCCGTTTGCGTCCGAGGTTGCGGGCAAGATGCACGCCTGCGGTCACGATGCGCACACCGCGATGCTCCTGGGCGCAGCGCGCGAATTGCAGGCAATGCGCGACCGCCTGCACGGAACAGCGGTACTGATTTTCCAGCCCGCGGAAGAAGGGCCTGGCGGCGCGCAACCGATGATCGAACAAGGCGCGCTCGATAATCCAAAAGTCGAAGCGATCGCGATGCTGCACGTCGATATTCGGCTTCCGGCCGGGTCGATTAGTATCACGCCCGGTCCGGTCAACGCGTCCGCGGACGAATTGTACATTACGATTCGCGGTAAAGGCGGGCACGGCGCCTACCCGCACACCTCGATCGATGCGATTCCGGCAGCAAGCGCGGTCGTGCTCGCGCTGCAGAATATTGCGGCGCGCGAAATCGATCCGCTCAAGAGCGTCGTCGTGACGATCGGGACGATCGAAGGTGGCTATCGCAATAACGTGATCGCCGACGAAGTGAAACTCTCGGGAACATTGCGCGCGCACGATCCGCAGATTCGCGACGGACTCGAAGCGCGCGTGCGACGCATTGTCGATCACGCCGCAGCCGCATATGGCGCGACCGCGGAAATTCGCATCGTGCGCGGCTATCCGCCGGTGGTCAACGACGTCGAACTCGCCGAACGGTTCGCACGCTACATGCGCGAGCAGACGCCGGTGCGCGTCGAACGCTTTGAACCAACGATGGGTGCCGAAGATTTCGCGTACTTTGCGCAGCACGCTCCGGGCGTGCAGGTGCGCTTGGGCGTTCGCAGCGAGGCGGCCGGTGCAATTCACCCTGGCCACAGCGCCGAATTCCGGATCGATGAGGCCGCGCTCCCGGTCGGGGTCCAGACGCTGGTCGCGTTCGTGCGCGGCGCGGGATCGGGCGATATATAGGGGTCGCTCGCGCGGCAGGCACAATATCTAGGGTAGAGAAGTAGTCAGTCCATGGCGATCGTGACCGATGCCCTTGCCCACCCCGGGCTGCGGTCGTACAGCGCGAGTCTCGACATCGAATCTCCGGTCGAAGATGCATTCGCGCTGCTCTGTGCCGTCGAGAAATGGCCCGTCTGGCTGCCCTTCCTACGCAGTGCAACGTTAGCGGAACCGGCATCACCGCTCTCGGTAGGGACCGAAGTGATCGTGCGCTCGAGCCTGCCGCGCGACGAGGAACAGCGCTACGAAGTCGATCAGCTCATCACGAACTTTCATCTTTCGCTCGTCGGTGCATACTCGGTGCGGCGGCGGCTCGACTTTCGGATCGAGCGCAAGACCTCGCGTGCCAAGCTGCACGTGAAGCTCAGCTACCCCGCCTACGGAGGCCGGCTCGGCGCCCTAATGGACGCCTGGAAGCACGGGCGCCGGTTCGAGCGAGGGCTCGACGACGCGCTCGTCCACTTTAAAGGGATGGTTGAGCTAGCAGTCATTGACCGAGACTGCTAGGCTTGGTATAAAAGAACGCGTATGCCCCTGTATGACTATCGCTGCGCGGCTTGCGGCAAAGTGACCGAGATCCGCCACGGCTTCAATGACACGAATGCCGAGCCGTGCCCAGCGTGCGGCGGCGAACTCGCGCGCGTGTTCAATCCGGCGCCCATCATTTTTAACGGCTCGGGATTTTACAAGACCGATTCGCGTCCGGCAAAGAGTGAGCCGAGTTCGAGCTCGAGTTCGGATTCATCGAGTTCGAGTTCGAGTTCCTCGAGCTCCGGTTCGTCGAGCGACTCGGCGGCATGATTTGGATCGCGGTGGGCGGCATCGTTGCTGCGCTACTGCTGATGGTCATCGCGGTCGTCATCGTGTTCACGGCCGCGCGTCCAACGCTGCGCCACGCGAAAGCCTTGTCGCTCAAAACACAAGCCTTGAGTGACCGCGCTCGCGTCGTCTTTCGGCGCGCTTAAGGCAGCGGCGGTTCCTCGCCGCCTTCCGGCGGCTCCCATTCCCATCCAGGATTCGGCCCAGGGTTCGATGTGACGCCGCCCGGCAGTCCGAAACTCGGCGCGCTCGGCGTTTCGGGCGCACCGCCCGGTGGCGTTGAGAATGGCACGCCGAACGGCGCTCCGGCGGGCTGGGCACCCGGCGTCGGCGGCGGCGGCGCTCCAAACGGCAGTCCCGCTATACCGAAATCCGGAACCGGCGGGGCGGCGGCAGGCGCGCGGCGCGGCGCGGCTGGAGGTGGCGCTGCGGCGGGCGGCGCTACTGCCGG
>DATHMY010000162.1:0-5940 GCA_035486535.1 Candidatus Acidiferrum sp. | reverse complement strand
AGCTATGACGTGCCGTGGGATGACAACCTCGTGGTCGAGGGAGATTTCCGCCGAACCGGCGGCTTAGCTGGATGCGAGCGTCTGCTCTCACGCGCCCCCGATTTGACCGCGATCTTTGCCATGACGGACGATATGGCTTTCGGCGTGTACGAGGCTGCCACAGCGCACGGATTGAGAATCCCCGCTGATCTTTCGGTGATCGGCTATAACGACGTCGCGATGGCGCGCTTGCTCTCGCCGCCGCTCACGACGGTAAGCTATCCGACATCCGATCTCGCCCGCGGCGCTGTAGAGGCGTGCGTTGGGGACGTAGCGCTCGAACGCATGCAGGTCGTGCTTGCGAGCGAATTGATCGTTCGCAAAAGCGTAGCGGCGCCGCGTTCGCGGGTATAAGGTGGCTATTATGGCCATCATTGGAATCATCGGCGCGGACGACCGTGCCGTTGCAATCGGCAGAATGATACGCCGCACCGGACACGTCGTGTGTTTTAGCGACCTCGACGACGACCGCACGTCCCTCGCAGCCGCAGAGGCGCTGGGCGGCACGGCGTTTGCAACCACACCATACCAGCAAGCGGCAAACTGCAACACGCTGCTTCTAGCGACGCATTGGGAAGACGTCGACCGCGCGCTCGTGGCGCTCGGTGACTATAAGGACGGTGTGCTGGTTGACGCCACCCGCCCACCCGATCTCGGCCGGTTATCCGGCGCCGAACTCTTGGCGCACAAACTCGACAATCGTCACGTCGTGAAAGGTTTTGTCGAACCGCCAAACGAGGACGGTTTCATTCGGATCGCTTCCGACGATCCGCAAGCGCGCGCCGAGGTCGGCGAATTGATCGCAAGTTGCGGGCGCAGCGCACTCGACGTGGGGCCGCTAGCGAACGCGCGCACAATCGAACGTGCGATCGCCGAGCACCTATCAGACGTTTTCACCGACGGGTCATAGCCGGACCCGCAAGCGGAACTGCAGGGTGCGTCCCATCGGCCAATTCTGTGGGACGTACCCGGCGCGTCCGTAGGTCCATGGCACCGCTTGCGTTTGGCCATCGTTTGTCGGCACGCCGTTACCCAGCGTATACGGAACCGAATATCCGCCGGCCCGCTCATATGCGGCCGCGTAGAACGGATTCCCACCGCTGTATCCTGGTGGTCCGATAAGGTACGGATTGCCCTGATACGACGTCGGCGCATCGTTGCCGAACAGGTTGACCACGTCGACGATGGCGGTCCAATGCCGCCCGATGTCGGCTTCGATGTGGAGATTCACAAAGATCTCACCCGGCGAGTGCAGAGAGTTCGGGAAGTCGGCTTCCGGCGTGCCGAGATTGGCGATGTACGGATTTGTTGCCGCGTTATACGGCTTGCCCGGGTTTTCGAGGAAGTAGTAGTTGTAGCCGGGGTCGACATAGTTGTCGTTGGGCACCTCTTGCGGTTTGCCGGTCGCCGGATTGAAGATCCACGCCATCTTGCCGTTGCCGTACGGATAGCCTGATTCAAACGAGAGCGAAGGCGAGACGCGCAGCTTCGGGTCGCGCGTGTGCCACTCATATGAAATGTTGGCCGAAAACGTCGGCAAATAGTTTACCGGGAACAATACGCCGGCGGCGACCGCCGGCGCGTTGAGGTCGTTGAAGGCGAACTGCGAGGCGCTCGAAGAGTAGGCCCGGACGTAGTCGGTGTCGAGCGTAAAACCACCCTCACTCAACCACAGCTCAGCACCGCCTGCGCGCAGGTTGCCGACGTTCGTTGGCACGCCGACGCCACTTGGCATGAGACCCGACTGCAATGCCGAGCGAAAATTGAAGGGTAGAACGTCGATCAAGTTCTCCTGGTTGATGTTGAAGAACGTGGCGCGAAACTGTATCCGGGTGCCGCCCTCAAGTGAATAGGTCATGTCGTTGCCTACCTCGGGCGCAAGCTGCACGAAGGGCGCAACTAAGCCGGAGTTCGGATCGACGTTGGTCGAGTCGACGCGATCCGTTTCGAGCGGCAGCGGAGCGACGGTATTGCGATCGTAGGTGATGCGCGCCGCGATGTTGCCGGTGAGCTTGTACACGGCCGAGACGTGCGGATCGAGTGCACTGTCGTCGTAGATCGACCCTGCACTGGGAATCACGTGCGTGTCGGTGAAGCGCGCAGTCGCCATGAGGTCGAAGCGCGGCGTCGCGTGCCACGTGTCGCCGAAATACGCAAGGTACGAGATCTGCGTCGGATTCGAGGTGATGAACTCACCGGCGGTCGGAACGACCTGGTTGAGCGATGATGTGTTCGTGCGGTACTCGGCGCCGAAACGAAGATCGTGATGCTCGCCGATGATATCCTCGCCGTCGTAGCCCAAGCCCGTCTCCCGGCTTCCTTGCGTCTCGGAAAGCGAGATGACGCCGTCAGGCCAGCCGTTTTCGTCCCAGAACGGACCGCCGGCCTGTGAGCCATATTGCGATTGGTACAACTGCACGCGGGAGAGGGAGTGCTCGCCATTATGGAGCCATTGTGCCTTGAGGATGTCGAAAAATCCGCGAATGCCGGAGGCGTAATTTACGGGTTCGTTTGGATTCACGGCGCTGGGATTGAATGCACCGACGGTTTCGCCCGCATAGGGGGAGGCGTACTGGTCGTACGTCGCCTGGCCGACGAGGCCCAAGATCGAGACGTCGTCGTTCGAATCGACGCGATAGTGAATGTTCGATTCAAGTGAGTACTCGCCGCGACTTTGCAGTGCAAGGCCATACGTCGCCGCTTCCTCCGGATAGAACGAACCGTTGCCGTAGAGGTAGTACTGACTGCCGGTCGTTGCGGCAATCGCGTACCGCCACTTCAAGTCAGGCGAAGCGCCAAGCACTTGCAGCGTGGTTTGCTGGAACTGCGCGCCGGCGCCGACACCGCTCTCGAGCGTCACGCTTCCCGGGTAGGTCCCAACCGCAGGGATTTCGTCGATAACGCCGCCGAGCGAGTTATCGCCTTGATTCGTGTAGCCTGCCAGCGTTGTCGTGGTATAGGCAACGCCGGTCGTCGGAAGCTGCGCGCCAACGATGTTGCCACCGGGTTCCGCGACCAAGCCCTGTGGAACCGGCACCGAATCGTAATTGAAGATTGCATCGGAAACCTTGCCGCCACGAAGAATGGCGTTCGCGAACGGATCGAGCACGACCCCAGGTACCGAAGCAATTGCGCCCTGCACGGTGCCTTGGATGTAGGTTGCGAGGCCCGATGAGGAAACCGGCGGCGAGATTGCGCGCGCCTGCGCACCGCTCACGGTGAACGAGTCGCTGGTACTTCCGGTCGTGAACGCATGACTCGTAGATTGCACGCTCGCAATCGTCGCGAGCGAGGGAACAAGCCGGAACGCGATATACTGCGTCTGCCCGGGAAGCACGATGACACCGCTCCGTTTTGCCGTCTGGTACCCAGCCGCTTCCGCCGAGACGACGTAGACATCCGGCACCAGGCCGAGCGCGCTAAATCGGCCGCGGGCATCCGACCGCGCGACGTACATTCCGGATGGTGAGGCCAACGTCAAGGTTACACCCGCGACCGGGGCGCCGTTCGCCGTCACGACGCCTGCGACGGTACCGGTCGTTGCCTCGGCGGCGCCGCCTTCCCCAAACGCAATGATGAAAATGACGCTCAGCGCGAAAAGCATTCGCGCCGGAATGAGTACCTTCATGATGCTCCTCTTGACGAAGGGTGTTACGTCAGGATGAGCAGGAGCGGGGGCGCTCGTTCGCCGCATTGGCGAACGTGTAAGATGCGCACACGATAGTGCAGTGCGTCATCGTCGCGCCGTGCAAACACTGTCGCGCCCGTTCGGCTGATGGCGCCGAGCACGCGCTCGATAACGATTTCAACCAGCGTTGCAGCGCGGTGAACGATCGCGCGCATTCCACGCGCGATTAGAAGTGTGCAGACGACGCCAATCAGCGCATGTGCAAGCAGACTGAACCAGACCGGACCACCAAGCCACGCCGGTGCGCCGAGTAGGCCGCCCTGCGCGAAGAACTGTTCACAACTCTCCATGACAAAGAGCGTGGCGAGTTGGAGAACGAACACGCGCGGCATGTCGGCAAGCGGACGCTCGACAAAGTCGCGGCGACATCGCAAGAACTGCCGGCACTGCCAGCCGATCAAGAGCGCGGCGACCAAGACCCCGGCGAGCAGCGCGGGGACGACGCTCGAGTGGTCGTTGTCGAGATAGCCCGGGCCCAGGATACCAGTATTTGCGATCGTCTCGACCAGCGGATCGCCGATCGCCGCAGCGATCAGCGCCACAGCCAGTAAGAACGGGAGGCGAGACAGCCGGCGCATCGAGAGGGCTTCTGCGCTATTCTACCTTCTACTGCCCTCCTGCCCTGCCGCCCGCGAAAGAAACGTCAATTCGGAAACACCGGACTTATCGAGCTCTCCCAACCCCAATGCTTTCATGTGCTCGTACTGATCGAAGGTCGCTTGCGCGAGCGGTAGGGTCAGGCCGCGCTGATGCGCGAGCTCGAGCGCAATACCCGAATCCTTCGCAGCATGTTCGGCCGAGAAGTAGACCTCGTGTTCGCGGTTTTGCATATCCTCGCCGTCGGTCTCGAGCACGCGCGAGTGCGCACCAGTTTGTGAGAATACCTCGCGCAACATGGTAAGGTCGAGTCCGAGCGCTTCGCCGAGACCCAACCCTTCCGCGAGGCCCGCCGTGTTGGCGTTCATCACCATATTGACCAGCGCTTTGACCTGCGCTGCACGGCCGGCTTCGCCGATATAGCGTAACGACGAGCTCATCTTCGCGAGCATGGGCTCAACCCGCTCGAAGATCTCGCGGCGACCGCCGGCCATGAGATAGAGCGTGCCGTTGCGCGCCTGCGTGATCGAGCTCGCCATGCATGCTTCGAGCGAGTGCGCTCCGGATGCCTCGACGCGCCGCTGGATCTCGACGTGAGTGGCCGGGGACACCGTCGCACAATTCACGAAAATCCTTCCCGTCGCGCCAACGAGTAAGCTGTCGCCGTGCTCGGCGAAGATGCATTCCATCGCGGCGTCGTCGCTCACAACGGTCACGATCACGTCCGCGGCAGCCGTCACATCGGCAAGTTTGGTGTAAGCGATTCCGTTAGTTTGTGCGGCCGCCGCGCGAGCCGCGTCAGGACGGACGTCATAGTATGCGACGACGGGATAGCCGACGTCGGCCAGACGCAGTGCGATATTTGCGCCCATTCGGCCCGCGCCGACGATACCGATAGTTGGGAGGTTGCTCATGCTACCGCTGACAATGTTCCGAGCATGATCGTTGCGGCGCTTGCGTCCGTCATTGCCGTCGCGACGGCCAGCCCCACGCCCTCGCCGGCCCCCAGCCCTTTGCCGGTCATCGGCACGGTCCGCGTCGTGACCGGTTCGCTCGAGTCGCTTCACCAGCTGCCCGTCCCCGCCTCGGTTCTCGATCAGCAGGCGCTCACGAGTTTGCCGGCGATTACCGGCGATCAACTCTTGGGCAATCTGCCCGGCTTCGACCGCGATCGCAGCAACAGCATGTTCACCAACTACGGACAGCTGCGCGTTTCTTTCGCCGGTCTCGGCAACGATCGCGGGCTCGTCCTGGCCGACGGCATCCCTGCGCAGGACGGCTTTGGCGGACAAGTCGATTGGGCGCAGTTTCCCGCGCCGATGCTCGTGCGCGCCGAGCTGTTGCGTGGGCCCGGCTCCGCGCTCTACGGTGGCGGAGCGATCGGCGGGGTGCTGGCACTTCAGACCTTTGGTCCGCCGAGCGTGCTTCCCGCACCGGCGCAAGGAACGGTGAGTTTCTCGGGTGGCACCCACGCCTTCACACAAAACTACGTGCAAGCTGCCGCGCCGCTCGGCGGAAAATTCTCCGCCTCGGTCACCGCCCTTTCGCAGCAGCTGCAATATGACGATCTTGCGCCCGGCTACCAAACCGCGCACGACAACGAAGCGCAGTCGCAA
>DATHMY010000161.1:0-7137 GCA_035486535.1 Candidatus Acidiferrum sp. | reverse complement strand
TGAAGGCCTTGGTGCCGTTAATCACCCACTGGCCGCCGGCAAGCCGTGCCTTGGTCTGGACGTTGCCGGCATCGCTACCCGCATTGGGCTCGGTCAGGCCGAAGCCCCACAGCATCTTCCCCTGTGCGAGCGGAACCAGATACTGCTGTTTCTGCTCTTCGGTTCCGAAAAGATAGAAGGGCGATGCACCGAGCGAGATGTGCGCGGCCATGGTGATCGCGGTCGATGCGTCGACGCGGGCGATCTCCATTACCGCGAGCGCGTAGCTCACCGTGTCGGCACCTGCGCCACCATACTGTTCGGGAAATGGTAGCCCCATAAAGCCGAGCTCGGCCATCTGCGCCACGAGATCGTACGGAAAGGCCTCGTCCCGATCCATCTCCTCGGCGCGCGGGCGCACCTCGTTTTGCGCGAAATCGCGCGCGAGGCGTTGGATCGCTTTCTGATCGTCCGTCAGATCGAAATTCATAGCCCGGAGGTATAGCACTCGTCCTGAGGAAAAACCCTTTTACAGCGATGATTTCTCTGCGTAATGTCTCGCTGGTCTATCAGAACGGCGTGCGGGCTCTCGATAACGTCACGCTTGAGATCGGCAAGGGCGATTTTGTGTTCCTAGTGGGACACTCGGGGACCGGCAAGTCCAGTCTCCTGCGGTTGCTCTACCGCGAACAGCTTCCCAGCAACGGTGAAATCACGGTCGACAGTATTCGTGTTGACCGGCTTCGTCGTAGCCGCGTCCCGGCGTTACGCCGGCACCTCGGCGTCGTCTTTCAAGATTTCAAACTGCTCAGCGACAAGACGGTGTGGGAGAACGTCGCCTTCGCGATGCAGGTAACCGGTGCGCACACCAAAGACGTCATGCGCCAAGTGCCGCGCGCGCTCGACCTGGTCGGCCTCGCGCACAAGAGCCGCATGTATCCCGGTGAACTCTCCGGCGGCGAGCAGCAACGCACCGCCATCGCGCGCGCGCTGGTCAACTATCCGAAAATCTTGCTCTGCGACGAGCCGACCGGCAATCTCGATCCCTCGAACACGACCGAGATCATGGAGTTGTTGCTGCGCATCAATCTCAAGGGCACGACGGTGCTCGTCGCCACTCACAACCAAGCCGTCGTCGATCGTATGCGCCGCCGCGTCGTGCGTCTCGAAGATGGCAAGGTCGTAACCGACGAAGAACGGGGCTATTACTATCTTGGACTCGGGCAAGGTCAAATTCTTTCTGGGTGAGGTGTTGCGCAACTTCACGCGCAACGCCGGCATGCAAGCGACCGCAATAGGCTCGGTCGCCATGACCATCGTCCTCCTCGGCGCCTTCCTCTTCGTCCATCAGATGCTCGCGGGAGTCGGGAAAGATCTGCTCAATCAGATCGAGATCTCCGTGTACTTCAAGAGTGACGTCTCGACGAAGCAGGAAGATGCGTTGCGCGCCGCGCTCGCGCACGACCCGCGCATCGCCTCGACGCAGTTCGTTCCGAAGAAGCAAGGGCTCTCGGAACTCAGTGCCGAGGAACACGGCAAGATCGACACCTCATCGCTCCTGACCGAAAACCCGTTGCCCGACAAACTCCGCGTCTGGGTCCAGGACCCGCAGCGCGTTCCCACCATCGCTGCCGAGTTGCAGACGCAACCCGGTGTCGACAAGGTGCTCTTTCCACAGGACGTCGTGTCGCGTTTGCTGCAGCTTGGCGACGTAATGCATCGCGTCGGCATCGGCGTCATCGCGCTCTTCCTCGTCGTGGCAGGCATCATCATTTCGAATACGATTCGCCTGACGGTCTTCGCGCGCCGTCGTGAAATCTCGATCATGCAGCTCGTCGGCGCGACCAACATGTACATTCGCGCGCCCTTCATCTGTGAAGGACTGCTCGACGGCGTCCTGGGTTCGTTGATCGCGGTGCTGCTCTTAGTGGTCGCTCGCTATGCGCTCTGGCCGAAGATCGCGCTCGCGCTTCCGTGGATTGCCTTCAATGCGGCGCCGATTAACGGGTTGCTGCTGATCGCGCAGCTGGTGGCTGCCGGCGGCGCGATCGGCATCGTCGCCTCGTGGATCTCCGTCGGCCGTCACCTGCGAACGTAGCGTGAACCGCTGATGCACCTTCGCGTCGATGTTGATTTCGATGCGCTCGCGGACTGTATCTCCGACGGAATTGCCTATGTCGGCCCGGAGGGCACTGTCAGCGCCTGGAGCGCGTCCGCCGCGGCGATCACGGGTATTGCTCGCGCTGCTGCCGTCGGTCAACCGATCGACGAGCTCTTCGAGCGTATCGAGCCGCCGCTGGCATTCGCGGCTGTTCCTGAACCGATCGTGCTATTCAGCAAGGACGAACGGCGCAAAGGCCTACACGCAACCACCCTCAGCATCGATGAAGGTTGGCTTATTTCATTTGGCCGCGAAAGGCGCTTCGCCGCCATCGAACAGCTCAAAGAAGAAATCGTCGCCGCGGTTTCGCACGAGCTCAAGACGCCGATCGCCACCATCAAGGCGTACGCCACGACGATGCGCTCGAATCCCGATGCGCTCGCCGATCATCGCAACGACTTTCTGGCCACGATCGAGGAACAGGCCGATCGCCTCACGCGCGCTGTCGACGATCTGCTGCTTGTCGGACGCGTCAACGCGCAACATTTGCTTTCAACTCGCGCGCGCGTAACGCTCGACGAGCTGATCGACCAAACCGCCGAGCGCCTGGGGCCAAGCGCGGCCGAGCGGATCGAGCGTCGGTCGACCGCGGTCACGCTCAGCGGCGATCCGCACTTGCTCGGCAATGCGCTCTTGCATTTGATCGATAACGCGCTCAAGTTCTCGTCGCAATCAGCGACCGTCGCAATCGAAGGCCGCGACGAAGGGGTGACGGTTGCGGTGAAAGTTCTTGACAGCGGTATCGGCATCGGCGAGGAGCATCTGCCGTACATCTTCGATCGCTTCTATCGCGTCGAGCGCAACCTTACCGCCGCAACCGGTGGGAGCGGCCTCGGCCTCACGATCGCGCGCGAGATCGTGCAAGCGCACGGCGGCACGGTCTCCGTCGAAAGCGTCCCGCACGGCGGGAGCACGTTTACGATGTCGCTCCCGTCTCCCAACGCGCGGAGAGGTTCATGAAGGACCTTGCACAGGGCGCCGGGCATCGCGTGCTCGTTGTCGACGATGATCGCAATTTGCGTAAGATCATCTCGACCAATCTCGAGCTGGCCGGCTTCGCGGTGGAGACCGCGTCCGACGGCGCTGAGGCGCTCTCGACGATCGAGAACCTGCAGCCCGATATCGTCTTGCTCGACCTGATGATGCCGTACATGGACGGCTACGAAGTCGCCAAACGAATTCGCAACCATCAGAACCCGTCGATTGCCAACGTGCCGATCATCATTCTTACGGCGAAGGGCGAGACCGAGGATAAACTCCGCGGCTTCGAAGCCGGCGCCGACGACTACATCACCAAGCCGTTCGGCCCGCAAGAACTGCTCGCGCGCGTGCGCGCCAAAATCCGTCGCGTCGAAGTCGACTCGTCGCTCTCACCGCTCACCCGTCTACCTGGCAATTTGGCCATCGAAGCCGAACTCCGCCGGCGCATCGACGCGAACGAGCCCTTCGGCGTCATCTACCTCGATCTCGATAACTTCAAAGCCTTCAACGACGTCTACGGCTTCACGCACGGTGACGAAGCGATCGTGCTGCTCGCGCGCGTGACGGTCGACGCGGTGCGCCGTCGCGGCACGGCAAACGACTTCGTTGGACACATCGGCGGCGACGACTTCATCGTGGTCACGCACAACGACCGCGCCGAGGAGATCGCCAAGGAAGTCATCGCCGAATTCGATCGCGACATTCGCAATCTGTATTCAGCCAAAGATTTGCGCGCCGGATTCATCGAGACCCGCGATCGCCGCGGCGCGCTCAATCGCTTCCCCATCATCACGCTCTCGATGGCGATCGTCAGCAACGACCGCGGTCAACTCAGCAACTATGCGCAGGTCGGTGAGGCCGCCGCCGAACTCAAGCGCTATGCAAAATCCATCGCCGGCTCGGTCTATGTAAAGGACAAGCGTCGCCAATGACCAGCTCGCCAACGATCAGCTCGCTAATGAGGACGATTCTCTGCGTCCTAACGATCCTCGCCATGATTCCGGCGGCGGCCGGTGCGAAGAGCACGACGTTGCAGCAACGCATCGAGGCGGAACGTCAGAAAGCGGCGGCTATTCAAGCCAAGCTCCACGTCAAGCGTGCCCAGCTCAATGCCGCAACGGTCAAGGTACAGGGCCTCCAAGCACAACTCAACGAGACCAATGCTGCAATCGGTCAAGTCAGCACGCAGCTCGATCAACTCAACGCGGCGCAGCACTCGACAGAACGCAAGGCCGACTGGAACGAAATCCAGTTGCGCGCGGCGCAGCAGTCGTTTATGCTCCACGATCGGGTGCTGCGCGAACGTCTGGTTGAGATCTACGAAAACGGCGACCTCAACTATCTCTCGGTCCTGCTCTCGGCGCGCACCTTCACACAGTTCGTCGAACGCTGGCAGGATCTGCATCTGCTCATCGACGCCAACCAAGAAGCGGTGCGCGAACGCCGCGCGGCTGCCCAACACGTCGCCGCGATTCAAGCCGAACTCCAACGAACGCAGCTCGAGTTGAACGGTGAGACGCAAGCGCAGCAGCAGACGCGCAACCAACTCGATACGCTGGCCGACGAGCGCCGCAATCTGGTTGCCGTTGCCGACGGCCAGCGTCGTCACGTCGCAAGCGAAGTCGCCGAGATGGAAGATCTTTCCGCGTCGGAGGAAGCACAACTCGAAGCGCTCATTCAAGAGCGCGCGCGCCAACTCGAAGCGCAGCGCCGCGCGCAAGGCATCGTCGGCAACGAGGTGCAGACCAACGCGCCGGGTGCATTTGGGTGGCCGGTCTCGGGCACGATTACGTCGCCCTTCGGCTGGCGCTCCAATCCGTTTGGCGGCGCGCCCGAATTCCATCAAGGGCTCGACATCGCCGCGCCGACCGGCACGACGATTACCGCATCCGCCGGCGGTACCGTGATCATGGCACAGTGGTACGGCGGCTACGGCAACTTCATTTTGATCGATGACGGCGGTGGCTATTCCACCGGTTACGGGCATCTTTCGGCCTTTTACGTGTCTGCGGGACAGCAAGTCAAGCAAGGCCAAGCCATCGGAGCGGTCGGCTGCACCGGCGAGTGCACGGGACCGCACGTGCACTTCGAAATCCGCGTGAACGGCAAGCCGGTCGATCCCGCACAGCGCCTTCACTCGCCCTAGCGAAACGGAATAAGGCCCACCTCTCGTTAAGCTAGGCGGGTATGATCGATCCCATGACCGGTAAGTTCCGGGCGCTGATGGCCGCGCTCGTGCTCCTCGTCGTCGCGCTTGTCGGCGGTCTTTCGCTTTGGCTGCACAACGTCGAAACGACGCAACCGCAACTCACCGTGAGCGTCGGCGACGCCGGCGCTTCGCTGCGTGGCGACGCGCCGGGGAACGTACCGCCGGTTGAGCTCTTCGAAAAAGAGCTGACCGATCTGCAAACGGAATACTACAAACCGTTCGATCCGCAAGTGCCCTTCCGCGGCGAATCACAAGCGCTCACCAAGTATCTGCAGGGCAATCACATCGCGCATCCATCGCTGCCCGACGAGATCGCGAGTGGCGATCCGAACGAAGACGCGCAGCGCATGGCAACGGTTGTCTCGTACGCGCAGCGCACGTACGGTAAGCGCTTGGGCTCCGGCGCCGCGACCGGATTGACCGAAGCCGCGCTGAGCGGCGTGATGAACTCGGTCGACGATCCGTACACGGTCTACCTCACGCCCAAAGAGATTGAAAGCCTCCAAGAATCGCTCAACGGCGGCAATTTCGGCGGCATCGGCGTCTACATCTATCAGCTCAAAGACAACGAGGTCGTGCTCCAGCCAATCGACGGCGCACCAGCGGCGTTGGCCGGCATGAAGCCGGGCGAAATCGTTGACACGGTCGACGGTCGTAGCGTGCGCGGCGTGCCGATCGACGTGGTCGAGCACTGGATTCGCGGCGACGCGGGCTCGCACGTCGTGATGACGACGCATCCGTACAAGAAGCCAGGCGAGCGGCACTGGAACATCACGCGAGCGATCATTCACGTGCCGACGGTCTCCAAGCGCATGGAGAAAGACGGATATGAGTACATTCGGCTCACCGACTTCGGCTCGACGTCGGCTGACGAAGTGAAGAGCGCGATACTCTACGGGAAATCGCACAACGCCAAGGGCTACATCCTCGACCTGCGCTACAACGGCGGCGGTCTGGTCGACGCCGCGGTGAAGATCTCGAGCCTGTTCATTCCGCAAGGCACGATCGTCTCGACGATCGATCGCGAGGGGCATCGCCAGGTCGAAGAAGCCTTAGGCGACGCGATCGGCGGCCAACCGCTCGTCGTCCTGGTCAACCGCTACACCGCCAGCGCATCCGAGATTACAGCGGGCGCGTTACAGGATTACCACCTGGCCAAGATCGTAGGTACGAAAACCTTCGGCAAGGGCGTCATCCAAAGTATTTACGACATGCCCGATGGCGGAGCGTTGAAGATCACGACCCAGCGATATCTGACCCCGCTCGGACGCGAGATCCAACACAAAGGCATCACCCCGGACGTTATCGTCCCGCAAGGCGACGACGTGCCGCTCGACAGTCCTACTGACAAGCAGCTCGCCGTCGCGAAGACTCAACTCGCACAGCTCCTCAAATAGATCGGTCACCATGAAGCGCCTTCTCTCCCTCATCCTCGCAGGCGGCATCGCCGCCGGTTTGCTCGTGCACGCCGCAGCTTCGGCCGCGACGCCGGCTACGATCAGCACCGCGCAGGCCAATGAAATCTCGACCAGCTATCACGACTTGACCAGCGAGTTTTACAAGAAGGTCGACGATCAGCAGGTGCTCGATGGTGCGCGTGACGCGCTGGTCGACGCGCTCGGCAAGCATCACGTCAACGCGAAGATCCCGAACTTACACGCCGGTACCGACGAAGCCAACGTTCGCGCGATCGAGCTCGATGTCGAAGATGCCCAGCGCGCCGCCGGCAAAGCGGTCTCCGCGAGCGACCTCACCTATTCAGCAATTGCGGGCATGCTCAACTCGGTGCACGATCGCTACACCGTCT
>DATHMY010000160.1:0-6383 GCA_035486535.1 Candidatus Acidiferrum sp. | reverse complement strand
CATTTTGACACTGGCGTTTGGGTCAGCGCTGGCAGTGCCGGCGTTTGCGCAAAATCAGCCGGTGCAACAAACCCAGCAAACGACCACGACGACCACGACCACCGTTGATAACGATCCGAATGCGGACATCAACGACTCGGCGGCGTTGGGCCCGAACAACCAATATGGCGATCCGATCTGCGGTGTGTGGGCCGGCGGCGTATGGCAGCCGAACGGCCACTGTCCCGACTATGCGGTAGGACCGCGTCGTGCACGAATTGCCGGCACCATTACCGGCGTGCGTGGGCACTTAGTCACGCTGCAGCTCTCGGACCGCACGCTCGTGATCAATGACCAACCCGCGCTAAATCGCGAAACCAGCGGACGCGTCGCGGTTGGGCGTCAGATCATTGCGTACGGCTACTGGCATGACGGAAGCTTCTTTGCCACGGCCATGGAATAGCTAACTCCCTGCGAAAAGAAGAGGCCCGGCGTGTGCCGGGCCTCTTTGCTTTTTCGCTAGACCGTCGCGCTGAGCGTTTGCAAGAAGTACGCAAGCTCGCGCAACGAGCTGATGGGAACGAGTCCGGAGGGCGCCAAGCGTGCGCCGCGGCCGGTTACTACCAGCCGCACGTCCGGCAGACGTTCGCGAAGGCGCAGCGCCATTTGCATGTGTTCGAATGATTCCACGCCGGCGTGCATCACCAGCACGCTGGCGTTCAAGTCGTTCGCGAGCGCTTCAACGTCGGCCGGTTCGATTTGCGTGCCGACGTACATCCCTAAGAACCCGGCTTCGGTTGACACCACGGCGGAGAGCAGCGGCGGAATCGCATGTGCTTCACCCGGCAGCGTGAGCGAGACGACCGGCATCGCGCCGTCGCTGCGGTACTTCTCGAGGAGCGTCGCCGACACGGAAACGAGCGCTGACGCAAGTAACAATTCGCCGGTATGGCGCGCTTCGGCGTCGCGCTCGAGCTCGGTGAGCACGGCAGCGATGACGTCGTCGCCGAATTCGGCAGCGCTGCGCACCAACGCGACCGAAAGCAGCTCCTCGCACAGCAACGGGACATCGTGCGCGCGAACCGCCCGCAACAGGCGCATCACATCGGCGTCGTCGGACTCGCCGCCGGCTGCGGCGACGCGGGTGAGGCCGCGTAGTTCAGCCGTCGTGCAATTTGCAATCCGTGAAATTGCCGTGCCCGAGGAGACGATTTCGCGCAGGAGCACGAGCCGCTCGACGTCGTTCGTACTGAACACACGCTGGCCGCCGTGGGCGCGTTCGGGAACGACCGCACGATAACGCTTTTCCCATGCGCGTATCGTGTCGATCGAGAGATTGGCGATGCGTGCCGCTGATTTAATGCTAAGAGCTGCGTTCACAATGCACCTACTCCGGATCCACCCCGGAGGTCCAGCATAGGCGGCCGCTTGGTGCGCGCTCCGAGCTTGTCTAGGACAACGAAGGGACGGCGGCGTCGTCGCGCCGCTTCAGCACGGTGCCCAGCACGTTCGCTAACACGAACTGAATGACGAAGTAGGCCAGGACGGTGGCACTGACGAGCGTGCCTTCAAAATCCTGGCCGGCGATCAGCAAGGCCAGGCCAAAGTTGCGCATGATCGTCGCGATCGTGATTGTGCGCCGGTATTCGTGGGTGGCTCCGCCGAAAGCCCAGCCGGCGAAACCGGAGAGGATCACGATCAAAAGCGTTGCCATGAGCCCGCGCGTGCCGAAGATCACGGTGAAGGCGTGGCCCATCATCGGCACGATGAAGTAGAGCACCGCGAGTCCGCTCACGATCAGGACGACGCCGGCGACTTTGATGATCTTCGGTGTCAGCGCTGCCACGCGCTCGCGGACCCAGAGCCCGATGATGAGCGGCAAGAGCTGCAGCAACACGAGATTGATGATAAAGGGTGCGAACCGAATTCGGGAGGTGGCCTCAACGGGCAACACCAACGGCGCGGTGATCAGCACGGTCACGACCGAAATCGCCGGCAACACCACCGCAAGTCCGGTCGCAAGACCCGCGCTGCCACCTTTCTTGGCGCCCGCGATCATCGGCAGAAACGGCACCCCGGGGGCGATCGCCATGAGCAGAATGCCGGTGGCGATGAAATCGTCGAGTGCAAAGAGGCGCACGACGATCACCGCGAGGAGCGGAACGACGATGAAATTCGCGATGAGAATGCGCGCCATGCGCGCGCGGCCTGAGAGCGCGGTGAGCAAGTCGCGATAGTCGCACTGCAGCCCGGCGATGAACATGAAGGCAATGAGGAAAATCGCGACGGCTAATTTTTCCATCAGCGCACCAGGCTGTCGATCTGCCCGCTCACTGTGATGTAGGTGTTGGCCTTCGTTCCCGCGGTGAGGAAAATGCCGTGCGGCAAAAGCTGCGTCGATGAGTGCGAGAGCGTTTGCATGTGGTTGGTCGGATTGATGTAGATCGTGCCGCCGGAGTTCACGAGCGGACGGGTGGTGCCACCGCGCTCGAGACTCAAGCTCAGCGGTGTGCAGTGCTCAAAGACGCCGGCATAGGCGCAGGCAGAATGGTTGATCACGAAGGTCGTTTGGCCGTCGGCGCTCGTCACCCGTAGCGTCGCGTGCACGATATTGATCGCGACATCGCGGTAGACGCGCACGCTGCCGTCGCTCATCTGGACGCGCGCTGTGCCTTTTGCCAGGCATGGCGCGGCCGTCGCGGCGCAAAGTGCAAGCAGAACCATCGCGGCAACACATTTCATGCATTCACGATAGCGCAAAGGCCTTCTGCGCCAAGGGAGCGGTCCAGGACAGTCGGGAATGACTGCGCATGCAACGATGCAATTTCGGTGCGATGGCGCTCGCCGCAGCAGCAATGCTGATGCCGGCCGGCTCGGTTTCGGGCGCTCCCGCGGCGCTTGGGCTTCATGTAAAACCGTGCACGCAAGGGAAGGCGAAGGCGCCGGCGTTGTGCGGGACGTTTGGCGTCTATGAGAATCGTGCGACGCAGAGCGGGCGCGTCATCGCGATAACATTTGTCGTGGTCAAGGCCCAGCATCCGACCAATCGGGCGTTGGCGATCATCGCCGGCGGTCCCGGCGAGAGCGCGGTGCCATATGCGGCCTACGTGGCCGACGGTGGCTTTCGCCAAGTCGCGCCGCTTCGCGACAGCTACAATATTCTGGTCATGGACGATCGCGGGATGGGCGAATCGAGCGGATTGCCGTGCAGCATGACGCCGGCATCCGATCCAGCCGCCTACTTCCATGACCTGTTTCCGAGCAAGCTGGTCAGCGCGTGTCGCACCAAGTACAGCGCTACCAGCGATCTTGCCGACTACAACACCAACTACGCAACCGACGATCTCAACGATATCCGCGCCGCGCTCGGCTATCCCAAGCTTGTGCTCGACGGCGGATCGTACGGCACGTTCTTTTCCCTCATTTATATGCGGCGGCATCCGCAGAGCGTTGAAAGCGCCGTGCTCGACGGCGTCGACCCGCCAGGCTTTCAACCGCTGCCGGGCGAGCCGCTGGGCGCGCAGCGCGCGATCGACGATCTGGTAACGAAGTGCAAGCGCGAGGCGGCGTGCAACGCACATTTTCCCACCTTTGGCGCGCAGTTCTATGCGCTCATCGCGCGATTGAACAAGGGGCCCATTCCGGTGCGGCTGGCGATCAAGAAAGGCGCAGCTCCGGTGACGGTGCAGCTGTCCAAAGCCGTCTTCGTCGATCGTCTGCGCCAGACGCTCTATGATCCCGGCGCCGCGGCCGCCATTCCATTCGTCATCGACCGCGCCTCGCACGGTGATACCACACCGCTGGCGACATTGATCAACCTCGTCGCGGTCGGCCTGGACGACGATATCACGACGGGCGCGTGGCTCTCGTACACCTGTGCGGAAATGATTCCATTCTTGGATCAAAGCGCGGTAAGCAATGCCGCGGCGCACTCCTTCGCCGGCGATTTGCGCATCGAACAGCAACGGCAAGCGTGTGCGATCTGGAACGTGCCGGCGATGCCGGCCAGCTTCAACCAACCGGTGCAAAGCAATCTCCCGGTGCTGATGATCTCGGGCTCTGACGACCCCGCGACGCCGCCACGCTATGCCGCGGCGGCGGCAAAGTACTTGCCCAACGCGCGGATCGTGCTGGTTCAGGGTGCCGGTCACGCGACCGAAACGAAATGCGTCGACAAGCTCTTTGGGCAATTCGTACGCGCGCAATCGGCGAAGGCGCTTAACGTGAACGGCTGCTCGTCGGCATTCACCGTGCCGAAGTTCATCATCGACATGAAAGGCTTCGAAAACCTGACTGACTAGATTCCCAAAGGAGAGGATCAATGGACGAAGTGCACGTCGATCAGGCGACCTATACCATGCCACCGCAGGAAGGCTTTACGGTCGCCTACTTTCTCACCGTGGCCGACCTCAAGCGATCCGCCGAGTTCTACAAAAATGTTTTCGACGGCGAGATCGTGAGTATGGGCGATGGGAACGCACCGCCGTACATCAAGATCGCCAACGTCTGGCTCATCATCAACGTTGGAGGCGGCCCGACGCCCGACAAACCGACCGTCACGCTCAGCACGCCTCCAGACCCGGATCATCTCAGCAGCTTCATGAATATTCGCGTTGCCGACATTCAAGCGTGCTACAAGCTGTGGAAGAGCCGCGGCGCTACCTTTCTCACCGAACCGCTCGACAAGTACGGCGAAACGCGATGTTACATCCGTGACCCCGACGGCTACATCATCGAAGTCGGGCAAAGCAAGTCCGGATTCAAGTACGGATAAGACACGCGGTTGAGACCGGTCCCGACCCACTCGTTTGCCGCCGTGATGGGCATCGCGGGGCTTGGCCTCGCGTGGCGCACGGCAGCCAAGACGGGCTACGTCGCGCCGGCGATCGGTGAGTGGCTGCTTGCACTTGCGACCGCCGTCTTCGTCGTGCTGCTGGTGCTGTGGCTTCGACGCATCGCAACATTTCCGAATGAAGTGATCGCCGAGAACAATTCGGCGATCACCGCGAGTTTCTACCCCACGGTCGTCATCTCGTGCTCGGAGCTTGCGGCCGGCGCGTTGCCATACTCGCGTCCGTTCGCGTTTGCGCTGTGGGCGATTGCGGCGCTTGCCAGTGTAGCGCTGCTGCTCTATCTGCTGGGGCGCTGGATATTGCGCGGCATCAAAGATACGGAACTCACGCCGGCGCTGCTCATTCCGGTCGCCGGCAATGCGACGGCGGTGTACGCTTCCGTGCCACTCGGGATGCGCGACGTTGGCTGGGCGCTTTTCTCGTTCGCATCGATCGGCTGGATCGTGATCGGGCCGCTCATCATGTATCGTTTGCTGGTCGTGGAACCGCGTCTCCCGACGGCGATGGGCGCGCAGCTGGCGGTGTTCACCGCGTCATTGGCGGTCATGAGCAACGGCTGGTTTCTGCTCGACGGCGGCATCGCGGGCCCGACATTTATGATCCTTGCGTTCAGCGCGCTCTTCTTCGCGCTGCTTTCGCTGCGATTGTGGCGCTTCATCAGTGCCGCGCCGTTTGCCGCAGGCACGTGGGCGTGGACGTTTGCCGGGGCATCGCTCGCCGGGGCCTTCGTGCGTGGCGCCGCTGCCAATCCATCACCAATGTACGTGGCGCTTGCGGTGATCACGCTCGCCGCAGCGACCGTTATCGTCGCGTGGTGCGTCTACGCGACGGTATCCGGCTGGTTAAAGAATCCCGGTTCGCTCTGGCCAACTTCAATGATGTAACCGTCGGGATCGCGGATGTAGCAGCGCGTCTCGCCATATTTCTCGATCGGCGCGGTAAGAAACGTCGCGCCGCGACTCTTCCACAGCGTGTAACACGCTTGAATGTCGGCTACGCGTAGATTCATGAAGCTGCTGACCTCATCGGGGTTGCTAGGCACGCGCAGCGTCACGCTCGGTTTGTCCGGTGTCGGACCGCCGCCAGGGTTGAAGATGAGCCAGGTGTTCGCGATTTGGACGTACGCCGGATCGTCGGGTCCCAGCAGGCTACGGCGTGTAACTTTCGCGCCGAAGACCGATGTGTAGAATAGGACCGACCGCTGGACGTCGGTGACGGTGAGAAAATGGGCGACCGAAAAGCCGTCCTGCGGCGGCATCTGATAGTTGACGTGATCGACTTCTACTTCGCTCATGACGCGAGCGTAGCATAAAACGGCAGAGGGGAAAGCACAGTGGGCGTTACCATTGTCACGGATACCGGTAGCGATCTCGTTGGGGCGGACGCGACGCGCCTAGGTATCGAAGTTGTGCCGCTCTGGATCGTGCTGGGCGAGGACCGGTACCGTGACGGCGTCGACATCGATCGGGTCATCGACCAGCTCTCAGCCTACCTCGGACATGTCAAGGTCTCCGACACCTACTGGTACCTGACGGGCGTCCCCGAATTGCT
>DATHMY010000159.1:0-16735 GCA_035486535.1 Candidatus Acidiferrum sp. | reverse complement strand
TGCCTACGTGCTCGCGCTCCAACCCGAGCCGGTTCAAGCGGAAGCACTCGCCCGGGCGACGCAGACCGCACATGCACGGACCCCGGGACACACTCCTGACGTGCACACTGATAATGGGCTCACGCGTACGAGCATTCGGATTCCGGTCGATTTCGAAGTGAGGTACACGCTGTCGGGGTCGCCGGGACGCGGCGCTCACGCAACAAACATTTCGACCGGCGGCGTACTGATGCGGACGACCGATGAGCTGCCCGTGGGTGCCTCCCTCGAGCTCCAACTCTCGCTTGGAGAGGAGCACGTTAGCGTACACGGCCGTATCGTCGCGCACCAGCACTCGACGCCAAATTATAATGTGGCCTTCTACCACATGACAAATGAAGCGCGCGATTTAATCGCGCGCTTCATCGAGTCTCATACGAAGACGAGCTAGTTACTTGGGATACGTCATCTCTTTTGGCACCACGAGTTTATCGAACTCGTCGGCGTTCACGTAGCCCAGACCCATCGCGGCTTCTTTGAGCGTGGTTCCTTCGTGGTGCGCCTTCTTGGCGATCTCGGCCGCCTTGTCGTAACCGATCTTGGGTGACAAAGCTGTCACCGTCATCAGCGACTCGGCCAGGTACTTCTTGATCACCGGTTCGTTGGCTTGGAGCCCCTCGACCGCGTGTTCGCGGAACATCGTGCACGAATCTCTGAGCAGATTCGCACTGTGCAGGAAGTTCGAGAGAATCACCGGGTTGAAGACGTTGAGTTCGAAGTTGCCTTGCGAAGCCCCGAAGCCGATCGCAGCATCGTTGCCGAAGACCTGGACGACGACCATCGTCATCTGCTCGGACTGTGTCGGATTGACTTTGCCCGGCATGATCGAACTGCCCGGTTCGTTTTCCGGAAGAATCAACTCGCCAATGCCCGCGCGCGGTCCCGAGGCGAGCCAACGCACGTCGTTGGCAATCTTCATCAACGCGGCACCGAGAGTCTTGAGCGCGCCCGACGCAAAGACGAAGTCATCGTGCGAGGCGAGCGCGGTGAACTTGTTCGGATGCGAACGGAAGGGTAAACCCGTGAGTTCGGCCAGCTTCTTGGCCATCCGCTCGGCGAACTCCGGATGTGCGTTGAGGCCGGTGCCGACCGCCGTGCCGCCGATTGCAAGATCGTAGATTGGATCGAGCGACTCTTTGATCGCCTTCATCGCACGGTCGAGCTGCGTCACGTAGCCGGAGAATTCTTGACCGAGCGTGAGCGGGGTCGCGTCTTGCAAGTGCGTGCGTCCGACCTTGACGAGGTCTTTCCATTGCTTGGCCTTGGCATCGAGCGCATCGCGTAGCGCCTTCACCGCCGGCAACATTTCAACGACAGCTTCGGCAGCCGCCATGTGCATTGCCGTCGGGAACGTATCGTTTGACGACTGCGACATGTTTACGTGATCGTTCGGATGGACCGGCTTCTTCGAGCCCATCTCGCCGCCGGCGATTTCGATCGCGCGGTTCGAGATGACCTCGTTCACGTTCATATTCGTCTGCGTGCCGGAACCCGTCTGCCAAATGCGCAACGGGAAATGCTCGTCGAGCTTGCCCGCGATCACTTCATCGGCCGCTTGCACGATAAGCTTGGTTTTCTCTTCGTCGAGTTTGCCGAGATCGTGATTGACGAGTGCCGCAGCTTTTTTGAGCTGCGCCATCGCGACGATCACTTGCTTGGGCATACGGTCCTTCGGCCACGAGCCTTCACCGATGTCGAAGTGGATGAGCGAACGCGCCGATTGCGCGCCGTAATATTTGTCGGCGGGTACATCGATCTTGCCCATCGAGTCGGACTCGACGCGCGTTTTGACCGCCCCGTTGGTGGTTTTGTTAGCAGTCGTCATGACGTACCTATCTTCACTCTTTTTAGGGATTTGCGGCCTGGACTTAGGTCGGGGAAGGAACCCCTCTTTGCCAAGCTAACGGGTGCTTTGATGCGCTGGAGATTGGTTTCCCTGTCCCTGCTCTCGCTACTGGTCAGCCTTTTCCTGATTGTCACCACCTTCGGAATCGGCGTGCGCCCCTGGTTCGGCTGGTGGGACTCGAACGCGCTGCGCGCCGCACCCTACGCGGTGCGCATCGTCGAGCCACGCCCCGGCGGCGCCACCGAGCGAGGCGGTCTGCGCGCCGGGGATCTCATCGACCTGCGCGAGCAATCACTTGCGACACGAATCGCGGTCGTGTCGCAACTCAGCGCCACCTACCCGACGATCATAACCGTCCTTCGGGGCAGCGACCGTTCAACCCATGCCCTCATCGGTAGTACCTCGTGGGAAGGCGCCGTGCAATGGAAACTTCTGCCCCAGGTCTGCACCACGCTTGCAATGCTCTGGTTCGGTGGATGCGCGTTGCTTCTCGCCTTGCGTCAATGGTCGCGCCCTGACGCGCAGCTCCTGATCCTTACGCTGCTCTGCATTACCGCGCTTCTCCTCGACCCGCGCTACACCGTGCTGCCTTCGGCAGCACTGCAACTTTTGAGCTTTGTCGTTGCACGCACGTGCTTGGCCATTGCTCCGCTGTTGCTCTTGCAGCTATCGTCTCGCTCGGGTCGACCGTCGCGTCTTCGCACGGCGCTTACGCTGGCTGCAATCGCGGTTGTCGGGATCGGTTTTCTCGCCGACATTGCAGCCGCTGTCGGCCTGGCAACGCTTTGGGTCGATCCATTGCCATTCTTGTATCGCGTGTGGCCTTTGCGCGAGTTGATCAACGTTGCAACCTATGCGCTCGTAACCCTCGCGGCGCTCGCTTCCGTCCGGGCTACGCCGGCCGACGAGCGCCCACGCGCGGCGTGGTTGTTGTTGCCGTTGCCGACGGCGCTCTTCGTCTCGTCCGTCACGCTGACGATTGCCGTGTTCATCACGTCATGGTTTGTCAATGTCGCCGTTGTGGGTCTTTCGAACGCCATCCTGCTCTTGAGCGCCGGCTTGGTCACCTACGCGTTGCTCAAACGCCGCGTCCTCGACTTCGAATTCGTGCTCAGTCGCACGGTTGTGGTGGGGACCGTCTCACTGATCGTTGTTGCATCGTTCATTTTGCTTGAGTTTGTGCTCAATACCGTATTGACCGGCGTGAGCCACACGACCGGGCTCGCTGCGAATGCTGCGCTCGCTCTCGTACTCGGCCTTTCGCTGAGTCCGATCCACCGGCGCGTCGATGAACTGGTAGATCGGGTGTTCTTCCACCAGCGGCACGAAGACGAGCGCGCGCTTGTGGAGTTCGGCCGCGAGGCCGCGTTCGTGACTCACCGGAGCGCGCTGCTCGATCGTGCCATCGAGAGTCTTCGCGACCATACCGACGCACGTAGCGCGGCCATCTTTCTGGACGGCACGGGGCGTTATGCGCCGGCCCGTTCCTTCGGCGACGGACTCCAAACGGAGATCGACGAGAATGACGCAGCAGTTCTCGCCCTCAAGGCACGCCACGAGCCGATCGATCCGCACCGCTACGCGAGCGCTCTGCGCGGAGCCCTCGCGCTCCCGATGCTCGCGCGCGGACGGCTGCTTGGTGTCGTGGTACTCGGCGAGCGCTCCGGTGGCGAGGCCTATGCGCCGGATGAAGTCGCTGCGCTCGTGTCGATGTCGCAAGGTGTCAGCGGCGCCCTTGACGTGCTCGCGATTGACGGCGAGGCGTCTCATACAATTGCCGATGCCCTGCGCACCGAGCTCGCTCCGCTCCGCGAGAAACTCGACGCGATTGCTACCGCGTTGCGCGCTGCGCCGCCTTGAGCCCTTCGACCGTGTCGCCTATGGCTTCCATGCCGGTGATCTCGTAGATCGTCAATGGAAACTTTGGGTTGAACCGGCGACCGTCGCAGCGCGGACAGCTCGCCGGTTTGCCCGGCTTCTTGCGGCGCAGCACTTCGAAGGCGCAGTGCTCGCAGCGCAGGATGTAACGCTTACTCGACTCGTTCAATGGGCGCACGTTGCCGAGATCGTGATAGATCGAGCTAATGCCCATCTCGCGCATCTTCTTCTTAAAGCGGGCGCTGTGCCCAGTGTCGCGCCAGCGCGCGTAACACCAGGCATGAATCATCTCGTGCAGGAGCGTCTCCTCGAGCGCTTCGGGATATTTCCGAAAGTGCTTGGTCGACAGCTCGATCAGCAACGGATGCCCGTAGGTAATGCGTCCCGCCGAGTTCGAGAAGCGCGCGTTATAGGCGATGCGGCAATCCGGAATTTCGCCGTTGAAATACTGGTAGTTGAGTCGGGCGAAGAGCAGTTGAAGATCGGCAACGGAGAGGATCACAGATGAATCGCTTCGCCCTCTGTCCAAACGACTCTTCGTGCCAGAGCAGAGCGAGCGTGGCCTCCCCCCGCGCATCTATCTTCCAATCGTCATCCTCTTCGCCGTACTGTTTCTGGGGCTGATGGGCTATTTAGTCGCCGTCGGCTTTGGCGTGACCGGCTCAGTCTTCGGCAAGAGCGGCACTGCGGCGAACGGTGAGTCGGCGGGCTCGGCGGCAAGCGTGCAGGGCGGTGGTCCGCCACCGGCCGTGATGGAACAACTCGCGGCACTGCGCGCCCGCATCGCTGCGCATCCCAAAGACGACGTCGCGATCACGCAGCTCGCCGACGAATATCTGGCGTCGGGCCATTTCGCGCAAGCGATTCCGCTCTATCAACGCGCGCTTGCCGTCAATCCGAAGAACGTCGCGGCCCAAACCGGGCTTGCTGAATCGCGTGAGAGTTTGCGAGAAGCGCAGCCATGAGAGTCTACATCAGCGCCGACATGGAAGGCACCGCGGGCGTCTGCGCCTGGTCGCAAGTCGATCCTTCGAACACCCACGAGTATCCGGTCTATCGCCGTTATATGACGCGCGAAGTGCATGCCGCCATCGACGGCGCGCGCTCAGCCGGCGGGCGCGAGTTCTTGGTCAACGACTCCCACTGGGACATGCGCAATCTGTTGTGGGACGAACTGCCCGATGACGTGCGCATGATCTCGGGCGCGCGTAAGCCGCTCTCGATGGCGCAAGGCGCCGAGCAACGCTTCGACGCCGCCTTTTTTACCGGCTACCACGCGCGCATCGGCGAAGCCGATGCGGTCCTCTCGCACACCTATAGCGACGCAACGCTCTACGACGTCCGCGTCAACGGAACGCCATGCAGCGAAGCACTTCTCAACGCCGCGATCCTCGGTTTGTATAGTACCCCTGTCGTGCTCGTCACGGGCGATAGCGCGACGATCGCGAGCGTCACCGCAGCACTGCCGTGGGCGGTGGGTGTCCCGGTCAAAGACGCGATCGGCTACTTCAGCGCTAACACGCTCACCCCGGCCGCGGCGTGTGCCGCGATTGCGGAGGGCGCGCGCGAAGCCATGACGGCGGTGCCGCGCGCAAAACCGTTCACCTTTGCGCCGCCGATCGAACTGGTCATCGAGACGGCAAAAACCGAACAGGCCGATTTCATGGAATTGCTGCCGCGCGTCGAACGCATCGGCGGGCGCGCGATACGCTTTCGCGACGACGACTATCTGACCGTCTTTCGCGCGTTTCTTGCGGCGATGCGCCTTGGCGGCGCAGCGAATCTGCCGGCATGAAGCTCTACTGCTCGACCGATATGGAGGGCGTGGCCGGCGTCAGCGGCTGGCAACAAGTCGACGCGCGCACTCCGCACTCGGAATACGGCATCTACCGCCGCTACTACACCTTGGAGGTCGCCGCAGCAATCGAAGGGGCGCGCCGTAGCGGCCCGGTTGACGTGCTGGTCAACGACTCGCACGGGCCGATGCGCAACCTGCTCTTTGACGACCTTCCCAGCGACATTCGCGTGATCTTCGGCAATCGTAAGCCGCACTCGATGGTTCAGGATGCGGATGCTAGCTTCGGCGGCGCCTTCTTCATCGGTTATCACGGCGCGATCGGCGACCAGAACGCGGTCCTCTGCCACACCTATACGCCGTCGGTGATCTACGAGCTGCGGCTCAACGGCATCGTCTGCGGCGAGGCGGCGATCAACGCCGCGCTGCTCGGCGCGAACGGCGTTCCTCTACTGATGATCACCGGCGACCGTACCACCGTCGAAGGCGTACAAGCTCAGATGCCGTGGGTGCACGGCGTGATCGTCAAGGAATCGATCGGCACCCTTTCCGCTAATTCGCTTTCGCCCGCGGCCGCGCAGCGCGCGATCGCCGATGGTGCGGCGCAGGCGATCGCGGGCGCGTCGGCGGCAAAGGTGTTCCAGATCGCGGCGCCGATCGAGATGCGCATTACGCTAGCGAAAACCGAGCAGGCAGACTACGTCGCGATGATTCCCGACGTCGAACGCACCGGACCGCGCGAGGTGCGTTTCGTCCACGACGACATGCGCACGGTTTTCAAGGTATTCGTCGCAACCTTCCGCCTAGGGGCGCTCGCGTAACATGCGCCCACATTTCACGCCCACCTGAATCGTGCTTGCGGTATGATATCGGCATGCGCAAACGACGTGCGGCACGAACCGCAGAGCCAAACATCGCGGAAATCGGTGCGCTGATCGGCGACGCCGGACGCGCGAACATGCTCCTGGCGCTCCTCGACGGCCGCGACCTCGCTGCATCGGAGTTGGCGTTGCGCGCCGGGCTGTCGCCCCAAGCTGCCACCGCCCACCTCAAGAAACTCGTTGCGGCCGGCATGCTGCGCGCACGTGAGGCCGGGCGCCATCGCTTCTTCTGCTTGGCCTCGGCGGAGATCGGCCATGCGATCGAGACGCTTGCCGCGATCGCGCCGCCGGCGCGGATCGTTGCACTCGATCAAAGTAGCGCACTCGAACGCATGCGCCTCGCCCGCTCGTGCTACGACCATCTGGCAGGACGGCTCGGCGTTGGCGTCACCGACGGGTTGATCGAGCGCGGGGCGATTGTGCAACGGGGCGCGGATTTCGTACTCGGGGCACGCGCAAACGCGGTCTTCGCGGCGTTGGGCATCGATCTCGACGAAGCGCGCGAATCGCGTCGCGCGTTCGCGCGTGTGTGTACCGATTGGACCGAGCGGCGCCCGCATATAGCCGGCAGCTTGGGTGCCGCCGTGCTCGAGCTTTTTCTACGGAAACGCTGGGTCACGCGCAACGCGAATGATCGGACGCTGCGCGTGACGCCTGACGGCGCGCGCGCCTTGCAGACGAGCTTTGATCTACCATGGTAGACCTCACGCCGCTCACCGCCCCAACTGCGGAGGATCCATACCCCTACTACGCGCGCTTGGCGCTGGATGCACCATTCGTCTTCGCCGGCGAGCTCAACGCGTGGCTCGCGGCAAGCGCCGCCGCGGTCGAGACCGCGCTCAATAATGCAGCATTCCGCGTGCGACCGGTTGACGACGCCGTGCCCTCAATCATGCGCGGTACCGCGCTCGGCGAACTTTTCGCGCACATGGTGCGCATGACCGACGGCCCGCTACATGCGCCGCGCCGTCACGAGGTCGAGCAGCTCCTCGAAGGCATCAAGGTGCCAGCCATCGTCTCGGCACTCCCCGACCTGCGCTCCGCACCGCTCGACGCCTTGATGTTCACCTTCCCGTCGCGCGCAGTTGCAACGCTGCTCGGGATCGCCCCACGCGACGTCGACGGCATCGAAGTCGCGGCACGCGCGTTAGCGCGCGCGATCGCACCCGGAGCAGCGCCCGAGACGGTTGCACCGGGATCGCGAGCAGTCGAAGCCCTGAGCACGATCTTTGCCGACCGTTTTCCCGACGAGCAGCGGCGATACAACGCGATGGGCTTACTCTTCCAAGCCTACGACGGCACCGCCGGCTTGATCGGCAACACGCTCTACCAGCTCGCGATCGTCGCACCCGTTATCGCGGCGCGTATCGTGCAGGACGCGCCGACGCTCGCGGGTTTCGTCGCCGAGGTCGCGCGGCTCGATCCCCCGGTTCACAACACGCGGCGTTTCGCCGCAAGCGAGATCGCCATCGACGACGCGGTTGTGCGCAGCGGCGAGAGCGTGCTCGTTCTACTTGCTGCCGCCAACGCCGATTCGGCAGCCGCCGGACGCACGTTTACGTTCGGCGCCGGGGCGCATGCGTGCATTGCGGCGCGCTTAGCAATCACGATCGCCAGCGTCGCAGTCAAAGCCCTGGTGAGCGCGGGCGTCAACCTTGCCGGCATCCAGCGTGACGGTTTCTACCCGGCGCTCAACGTGCGCGTACCGCGGCTGGACTACACGCCTTTGCGCTGATCCACCACGCGCACCGCTTTGCCTTGGGAGCGCGGGATCGTGCCCGGCGCGACAACCTCGATCTGCATGGTGACGCCGGCATAGCTCTTGATCGTCGCGGCGAGCGAGCGAGCGCAGTCGATATGTTCGCTCTGTGCGACGCCGGCGAGCGTCTCGACGTGCAGCGAGACCTCATCAAGCGCGCCGCTGCGGGTAAGATGAATCTGGTAGTGGGGCGCGAGGCGCGCATCGCGGACGATGAGCTCCTCGATCTGCGAAGGGAAGACGTTGACGCCGCGCACGATCAGCATGTCGTCCGAACGCCCGGTGATGCGCTGCAACCGTCGCATGGTGCGCGCCGACCCCGGTAATAGACGCGTGAGATCGCGGGTGCGATAACGGATCGCCGGCAATGCTTCTTTTGTTAACGTCGTCAGTACCAGTTCGCCGAACGAGCCTTCCGGCAGCACCGCACCGGTCTCGGGATCGATGATCTCGGGATAAAAATGATCTTCCCAGAGCGTGAGGCCATCTTTGGTCTCGAGACATTCGACAGCGACACCGGGACCCATGATCTCGGAGAGCCCGTAGATGTCGACCGCGTCGATATCGAGCATCGATTCGATCTGCGTGCGCATCTGATCGCTCCACGGCTCGGCACCGAAGATGCCGATCTCCAAGCTGCAGGCGCGCGGATCGAGCCCTTGCCGTGCCATCTCTTCGGCAATCGCGAGCATGTAGCTGGGTGTGACCATGATGATTCGCGGGCGCAGGTCGGTGATGAGCTGCACTTGCTTTTCCGTTTGTCCGCCCGACATCGGGATCACGGTGCAGCCCAGCCGTTCGGCCCCGTAGTGCGCGCCGAGACCGCCGGTGAAAAGGCCGTAGCCGTACGACACGTGCACGATGTCACCGGGACGTCCGCCGGCGGCGCGAATCGAGCGCGCCATCAGATTACTCCACGTATCGATATCGCCTTGCGTGTAGCCGACGACCGTGGGTTTACCGGTCGTGCCGCTCGAGGCGTGCAAACGCACCGTCTGCTCGCGCGGCACGGCAAACAGTCCAAACGGGTACTGTTCGCGGAAATGGCGCTTCTCCAAGAACGGAAAACGCGCGAGATCGCCGAGCTCGCGTACGTCGCGCGGATGCGCGCCCGCGCGATCGAAGGCATCACGATAGAACGGTACGTGGTCGTAAGCGCGCGTTAGCGCGCTACGCAAGCGCTCGAGTTGCAGGGTGGCGAGTTCATCGCGGCTCGCGGTCTCGATCGACTCGAGCTCGGCGACGCTCACACTCGCTCCATTGCGAGCGCGATGCCTTGCCCCACACCAATGCACATCGTGCAGAGCGCGCGCTTACCGCCGCCCTCGACCAGTTCGAGCGACGCCGTGAGCGCCAGGCGCGCCCCGCTCATTCCGAGCGGATGCCCTAGCGCAATCGCGCCGCCGTTGGGATTGACGTGTTCCGCATCGTCGGAGAGCCCCAACTCGCGCATCGTGGCAAGCGCCTGCGAGGCAAAGGCCTCGTTGAGTTCGATCACGTCGAAGTCATGCAGGCTCAAGCCTGTGCGCGCCAACAGTTTGCGCGTCGCGAAGATCGGTCCGATGCCCATGACGCGCGGCGCAACGCCCGCGGTCGCGCCGGCGATGATGCGCGCGCGCGGCTTCAACCCGAACTTCTCGACGGCCTTTTCGGAGGCGATGATCAAGGCCGCCGCGCCGTCGTTGACACCCGAGGAATTGCCCGCGGTCACCGTGCCGTCTTTGCGGAACGGGGTCGGCAATGCGGCGAGTTTCTCGAGCGTCGTTTCACGCGGATGTTCGTCGCGCTCGACCGTGACCGTCGCCTTGCCGTTGCGCACTTCGACCGTCGTGATCTCACGCGCCAAGCGGCCCGAGGCGATCGCGGCCGCAGCGCGCTGCTGCGAGCGAAACGCAAACGCATCTTGATCCGCGCGACTCACGTTGAATTCAGCGGCAACGTTTTCGCCGGTCTCCGGCATACTGTCGATGCCGTAGCGCTCCTTCATCAGCGGGTTGACGAAGCGCCAACCAATCGTTGTATCGAAGACGGCGTTCTCCCGCGAGTAGGCCGCGCTCGGCTTGGGCATCACGAACGGTGCGCGCGTCATGCTCTCCACCCCACCGGCGATCGCGAGATCGATGTCGCCGGCCGCGATCGCGCGTGCTGCGCTCGCCACCGCGTCCAGACCGGAGCCGCACAAGCGATTGATCGTCGCTCCGGACACGCGTTCAGGCAGCCCGGCGAGCAGCGCGGCCATCCGTGCGACGTTGCGATTGTCCTCGCCGGCTTGATTGGCGCATCCGTAATACACGTCGTCGATCGCCGTCGGATCGAGCAGCGGATTGCGCGCCAGAAGCGCGGCGATCGGCAGCGCACCCAGGTCGTCGGTACGCACCGCAGCAAGACTGCCGCCGTAACGTCCGATCGGCGTGCGCACGCCGTCGCAGATAAAAGCTGAGTTCCCGTTCACCAAGGATCCTTTCCATTGAGTACGTCACCGCGCACTGCGGCCGAATGACCGCGGAAAATTGCGACCACCCGGCCGTCGCCGCCGGTCACCGTCACGTCGTAGATGCCGAAACGCCCGGTCAGGTTCGTTTCCCGGCACTCCGCCAGCAACCGCTCACCCTCACGCCCTGGCGTGACGAAGGTGATCGAGCAATGCTGCGCGACCGAAGCGACATTGCGTGAATTGCAAGCAAACGCAAACGCGCTGTCGGCAAGTGCAAAGATTGCTCCGCCGTGCGCCGTGTGATGGCCGTTGATCATGGCATCGACCAGCGTCATCGAAAGCTTGGCGTAACCCGGTGCAACCGCATCGATGGTCATCCCGGCGCTCTGCGAGGCGCGATCGCGCGAATACATGGCTTGGGCGCACTGCTCGGCGAGCGACTGGGCTGCGTCGATCATCGTCCCTCGAACTCCGGTTTGCGCTTAGCGGCAAACGCTTCAACGCCCTCGCGGTAGTCGCGGGACGCGCCGAGCCGGCGCTGCAATTCGCGCTCGTCGTCGAGCGCTGCGTCGAGCGTCGAGGTAGCGGTGGCTTCGAACGCCACCTTGATCGCGCCCAACGCGCGCGTCGGCGCCTGCGCCAGCGTCTGCGTCAACGTTGCGCATGCGCTATCGAGATCTTCATCGTCGACGACTTGCCAGATCGCGCCCCACGCGTGCGCTTGCTCCGCACTGATTCGTTCCCCCAGCATGGCGAGGCCGACCGCACGCGCGTAGCCGAAAAGCCGCGGCATCATCCAGGTTCCACCGGAATCGGGCAGCAGCCCAATACGTGAAAACGACTCGATGAACGATGCCGACCGCGCCGCCACAACCAGGTCCGCTGCGAACGCCAAATTGGCCCCCGCGCCTGCGGCAACGCCGTTGACGCGCGCCACGATCGGCTTGGGGAGGGCGCGCATCGCGCGGATCAACGGATTGTAGAAGTGCTCGATCATCATGCCGAGATCGCTACCCGGCGCGACGGCCGGATCGGCAAGGTCTTGGCCGGCGCAAAACGCGCGCCCGTTGCCGGTCAGCACGACGACGCGCACGTCGTGCACGATCGCCGCCTCCTCAAACGCGAGCCGTACCTTATGCACCAGCTCACCGTCGAGCGCATTGAGTTTCTCCGGGCGATCGAGGGTGATGCGCATGATCCCGCCTTCGCGGGTTACGAGCACGCCGCTCATACCAGCTGTGCCGCAATCGCGTCAACGTCGAGCGCGATCTCGTCGGACACCGGATGGCTCTGGCACATCAACACCACACCGCTGCGAACCTCGTAATCCTCGAGCGCGAAATGCACATCCATATCAACCTCTCCCGCGGTCAGTTGCGCACGACACGTAGAACAGACACCGCCCTTGCACGAGAACGGCAGATCGATCCCTTGCCGCAGACCCGCTTCGAGCACCGACTCACTATCCTTGCGAATCTCGAACGTACGAACCGTTCCGTCGAGCACGACGCTCGCGTGCACGAGCTTTTCAGGCTGGGACCCGGCCCGCTCGCGGCGTTCTCGCGCAACGGTTCCGTCCGTGAGGAACCGCTCGATGACCGTGCGCTCGCGCGGAAACCCGCGCTCGTCCAGCGCGGCGACGACGCCTTCCATCATTGACTCGGGCCCGCAGACGAACACGTAGTCGGTTGCCTCCAAATCGATCCAGCCGGCACACAATGCCAGCACGCGTTCGCGATCGATCCGCCCGTTGAAGGCATCGATCTCTTGCCGCTCGCGGCTAGTGACAAAGATCAATGCGAGGCGATCCAGATACCGATCTTTGAGATGCTGTAGCTCTTCGCGAAACATCGTCGATGAAGCGGAGCGATTGCCGTAGACCAAAGTGAAGCGGCTCTTCGGCTCGAGTTCGAGGGTCGTTTCGATCAGCGAAAGCACCGGCGTGATACCGCTGCCCGCGGCGACCGCGAGGTAGGAGCGCGCGGCTTGCGGGTCGAGCGGCACGAAGAATCGTCCCTGCGGCGAGGCTACCTCAAGCTCGTCGCCTTCGCGCAGCGCGCCATGCGCCCAGCCCGAAAAAATCCCGTCCTCGACGCGCTTGATCGCGACGCGCAAACGCCCCGAGCGCGGACTGGCACAGATCGAGTAGGAACGGCGGTGCTCCTCGCCCTCAATCGTGGTGCGCAACGTCAGATACTGCCCTTGCGTGTAGGCAAAGGTATCGCGCAAGTGTGCCGGCACGGCAAACTCGACGACGACCGCATCGCGCGTGTCTTTGCGCACATGGCGAATAGGCAGCTTATAAAAATCCATTAGTGCGGCTTCACGTAGTCAAAGGGTTCGCGACAGTCGTCGCAGCGGTAGAGCGCCTTGCACGGCGTCGATCCGAAACGGCTGATCTCCGACGTCTTGCTTGACGCACATCTCGGGCAGCGGATGATCGCCGTTACCAGCGGCCCATCAGCGAGCGTCGCGCCGGGCGGTACGATCCCATGCTCGTGCAAGCGTTCGCGGCCGCGCGGGGTGATCCAATCGGTCGTCCAGGCGGGCGCGAGCCGTCGCTCGATCCGCACGCGCTCGATCCCGTGATCGTGCAGCGCACGCGTCACGTCAGCCTCGATGACAGCGGTCGCAGGGCAACCCGAATACGTCGGGGTCAAGGCTACCACGACTCCATCACCTTCCTCACGCACGTCGCGCACGATGCCCAAATCGGTGATCGAGATCGATGGCAACTCCGGATCCGGCACCGCCTCGAGCCACTGCCAAATCTGCGCAGTCACCATAGGGCACCCGGATGACTGCGCGGCAAGACTTGCATCTCCGCGAGCATGTAACTCAGCGCCTCGCTGTGACGCCCCTGCTTTCCGCCGCGCTGCATCCAGCCGTCTTCGGGCGTGGTGAGCGTCGCCGCGGCAAGCGCCGCACGTACGCTCTCGAGCCACTGCTCGCGCAGCGTCGCCGGATCGGATCCGACGCCTTGCGCGTTCATCGCTGCATCGATCTCATCACCGATGAACAACTCGCCGCTAAACCGCCACAGCTCGTCGACGGCGAGCTGCACCCGCTCGTGACTCAGCTCCGTCCCGTCCCCAAGGCGCAGCAGCCAGTCGCGGCTCCGTTGCAGATGATAGGCCGTCTCTTTGACCGACTTCGCGGCGATCGCCGCGATGCGTTCGTCGCTCGACGCGCGCAGCGCGTTGAGGTTGAGCTCAGCCCACGCGTCGTAGAAGTAGCCGCGCACGATCGTATCGGCGAAATTACCATTGGGCTGCTCGACCAGCAGCACGTTGCGGTATTCGTCAGCATCGCGGTGGAACGCCAGCGCGTCGGCGTCGCGACCCGCGCCTTCGATCTCGGCCGCATATTCGAGCCACAGCTTGGCTTGACCAAACAAATCGAGCGCCACGTTGGCAAGCGCGACGTCTTCTTCCATGATCGGAGCATGCGCGACCCATGCGGCGCTACGCTGCGCAAGGACGAGCGCGCTGTCGCCAAGCCGGAGCACGTACTCCACGCGCGCGTTCATCAGAGATGCTTGACCCCGTCGGGGACCTGGTAAAAGGTCGCGTGGCGATACGCCTTATCTTCCGAGGGTTCAAAGAGCGCCTCACGCTGCGACGGATCGGTCGCGACGATATCGCTTGAGCGAACCACCCAGATACTCACGCCTTCATTGCGGCGGGTGTAGAGATCGCGCGCGTTTTGCACCGCCATCTCCGCATCGGCCGCGTGCAGGCTGCCAACGTGCTTATGCGCTAACCCGTTTTCGCTGCGCACGAAGATTTCCCAAAGCGGCCACTCGTTTTTCACGCGGCACTCGATTCTTTGGTCGCGTGTTTTTCCGCATAGGCTACTGCGGCGTCACGCACCCATGCGCCCTCATCCCACGCGTCAATGCGCGCTTGGAGGCGCTCGCGATTGCACGGGCCATCGCCCTTGATCACGCGGTAGAACTCATCCCAGTCGATCGGGCCGATCTCGTAATGCTGCGTCGCCTCGTTCCAGCGCAGCTGCGGATCGGGGACCTTCAAGCCGAGTTGTTCGGCCTGCTGGACGGTTTGATCGATGAACTTCTGGCGTAGCTCGTCGTTGGTGAAAAGCTTGATTTTCCAGCGCATCGACTGCTCGTTGTGCGGCGACGCTGAGTCGGGCGGACCGAACATCATCACCGAGGGCCACCACCAGCGCTCGAGGGCGTCTTGCGCCATCGCGTGCTGTTCGGGTGTGCCGTGCGCCAGCTTCCACATAATGTCGAAGCCTTGGCGCTGGTGGAAGCTCTCTTCCTTACAGATACGCACCATCGCCCGTGCGTACGGTCCGTACGAACAGCGGGTGAGCGGAATTTGATTGATGATCGCGGCGCCGTCGACGAGCCAACCAATCGCTCCGACGTCGGCCCACGTCAGGGTCGGATAGTTGAAGATACTCGAGTACTTGGCTTTCTTCGTGAGTAGGGCTTCGACCATCTCGTCGCGCGCCGTGCCCAGCGTCTCGGCCGCGCTGTACAGGTAGAGCCCGTGGCCCGCCTCGTCTTGTACTTTGGCGAGCAAGATCAGCTTGCGCAGCAACGAGGGCGCGCGCGTGATCCAGTTTCCCTCCGGCAACATTCCGACGATCTCGGAGTGCGCGTGCTGCGAGATCTGGCGCAGCAGCGTCTTGCGATAGGCCTCGGGCATCCAGTCATTGGGCTCGACCTTTACCGAACGATCGAGGCGCTCGTTGAATGCGGTCTCGCGCTCGTCGCTTTGCCCCTCGACGATACCGTCGCTGATGGAAGTATACATTATGACACCGTTTCCAATGCGGGCACGTGCGCCGCGGTGGCGTTCATGGTCAACAGATCGTAGGTCGCGGCGATCTCGTCATCTTGGTTGAAGACGGTGACCGACCAGCGCACTTCACCATACTCCGGTTTGCGCGGAGTCTTTTCTTTCACCGCGAGCCGCACGTGAATCGCATCGCCCGGGTAGACCGGCTTGAGAAAACGCAGGTTTTCGAGGCCGTAGTTCGCGAGCACCGGCCCGAGTTCCGAACGCACGAAGAGACCGGCCGCAAACGACAGCACGAGATACCCGTGCGCGACGCGGCCATCGAAGAATGGGCTCGCCTTCGCTGCGGCTTCATCCATGTGCGCGTAAAACGAATCGCCCGTGAATTCGGCAAAGTGTTCGATGTCGGCAATCGTGATCTCGCGTGCGGCGGTGTAGTACGTTTCACCTACCGTGAGGTTTTCGAAGGCATGCTCGAACGGGTGTCCCGCGATCGTCGCTTCGGAAGCGCCCGGATTCCAGACGCCGCTTACGGTCGCAATGCGCTGTGGCGTTCCTTGCACCGCGGTGCGCTGCATATAGTGGAAGACGCCGCGAATACCGCCCATTTCCTCGCCGCCGCCCGCGCGGCCGGGACCGCCGTGCACGAGTGGCGCCAGCGGCGTCCCATGGCCCGTTTGTTCTTTTGCGTCGTCGCGATCGACCACCAGCACCCGGCCGTGAAACGGCGCGATACCGAGTACGATGGCGTCGGCGGCAGCGGCATCGTACGAAAAGACTGACGCAACCAGGCTCCCCTCGCCGCGATTGGCGATCTCGATCGCCTCGTCGATCGTGTCGTAGGCCATCAACGTCGTGACCGGTCCGAAGGCTTCGACGCTGTGCACGCGTGCCGCGTCGAGCGGCCGATCGCAGCGTAGCACGACGGGCGCCATGTAGGCTCCCGCATTCGCGTCGCCATCGGTGACACCGGCAGCGCCCGACGGATCGCCGTAAACGATTGTTGCCTCCCGCGCAAGTTCGGCGACGGCAGCGCGCACGTCGTCTCGTTGCGCTTGACTGACCAGTGCGCCCATCGTCACCCGCTCGCTGCGCGGGTTACCGAGGACTGAGCGCTCGAGCCGTGCGCTCAAGGCACGCTGCACGGCGTCCATCAATCCACGCGGTACGATCGCGCGTCGAATGCACGTGCAACGCTGACCGGCCTTGGTAGTGATTTCGCGCGCCACTTCTTTGACGAACAAGTCGAACTCCGGCGCATCGACGCTGACGTCGGGTCCGAGGATCGCTGCGTTGAGTGAATCTTGTTCGGCGATGAAACGCACGCTGTG
>DATHMY010000158.1:0-13612 GCA_035486535.1 Candidatus Acidiferrum sp. | reverse complement strand
CTCGAGCATCTCGGGCGCAAGACGATTACCGACGTACGTTTAGGCGATCACGTTCAGCGCGAAATGACGGTCTTTTTCTCGGATATTCGCGAGTTTACGCGGCTTTCAGAGACGATGACCCCGCAGCAGAACTTCGATTTCCTCAATTCCTATCTCAAGCGTGCGACGCCGATCATCCGCGCGAATCACGGCTTTATCGACAAATACATCGGTGATGCGATCATGGCGCTCTTCCCGCGCGATCCCGCCGACGCGTTGCGCGCCGGCGTCGAGTTGCAGCGCGAACTGCTCAAATATAACCAAGGACGGACGAAGGCGGGCTACGAGCCCGTGCGCATCGGTATCGGCTTGCATAGCGGCGAGCTTATCTTGGGAACGATTGGTGAAGAGAGCCGCATGCAGACGACCGTTATTGCCGACGCGGTCAACGTTGCCGCGCGCATCGAGGGCCTGACCAAAGTGTTCGGCGTGTCGCTGCTGCTCGGCAAGCCGATCGTCGACAAGCTCCCACCCGGCCATGGCTTTCATCTGCGTCACCTCGGCGCCGTCAAAGCCAAAGGTAAGACGCGCAACGTCGAGATCTATGAGTGCTTTGACAACGACCCGTCGGAGCTGCAGCAGCACAAGGTCAACAGCAACGATCTCTTCGCAACCGCCATTAACGAGTACCGCGAAGCCCTCTTTTTGAGCGCCGGGAAAACCTTCGCGCGGGTCGCTCAATTGAATCCAAACGACACCGTGGCGGCGCACTACCGCGACAGCTGCTCGCTTGCTGTCCTAAAAGGCGGCGGTGCTGCCTCCTGGGACGGCGCCGAGCGCATCGAGACGAAGTAGTCAAGCCGTTCTCAAAGTTTAAGCGCAGATTAGATGTCGTCGGCGCCGGCGACATCCCAAAGGTCTACGACGTTGACGCGATGCAAAGTTCTCGCTGTCACACCTATGGGAGTGCACCTGATGCACACGTCGTTTGCCCGCGCGCCGTTCGCGCTCGTTCTCGCCGCAACACTTGCGGCATCTTACATTGGCGTCGCGGCGCCGGCGCGAGCCGACGACCCCAACGCGCCGCCGTCCTACGCCGTTCAAGCGCCGGCCGGTGCACCGCAGGGGCCGCCCGATGAAATGCAAGGGCCGCCGGACACAATGCAAGGTCCGCCCGCCATCCAAGCGCCCTACGCGCAGCAAGCGCCCCCTGACGTCGCTCGTCTTTCGGTCGTCGATGGCCAGGTCGGAATCAAGCACGGCGATGCCGGCGGCCAGGAAGCGGCAACTGCCAACGCGCCGATCGTGGCGGGAGATTACCTTACCACCGGCAACGACGGCCACGCTGAGGTTCAGCTCGACGGGGCGAACGTCGTTCGAGCGGGAGCCGGCACGCAGCTGCGCTTCACGCAGCTCGACGGTGCAAATGATGTCGCGCAGATCGCCGAAGGAACGGTTGAGCTGCGCGTTTTCGCCAGTGGCCAAGATAACGTACAAATCGAAACGCCGTCAGTCGACGTCGAGCCCTCGCAGGCCGGCGAATACATCGTCAGCATCACCAGCGACGGCAACACCCAGGTCACGGCGCGCAGCGGCAGTCTCTCGGTCGTAACGCCGCAAGGAACGCAAGAAGTTGACCCCGGCAAGACGATGGTCGTCGCCGGTCAAGCCAATAATCCGCAGTACCAATACGTCGACGCAGTCGCGCAGACCGATGTCGAAGCCTGGGGCGACGAACGCGATCAAATGCTCGCCTCGGCGCAAAACGCGCCGCAATCGCAGGATGTTCCAGCCGACATGACCGGCAGTGCCGATCTCAATCAGTACGGCAACTGGGTCGATATCCCGGGCTATGGCAACGCGTGGGTTCCAAATGATGTTGCACCCGGCTGGTCACCATACAGCAACGGCTCTTGGGTCTCAATGAACTATTACGGCCCCACGTGGGTCGCATCCGAGCCGTGGGGCTGGGCGCCGTATCACTACGGCAGCTGGTTCTTTGCCCCGACGGTCGGCTGGGCGTGGACACCCGGTCCGCGTTACGGACGTCCGGCGTGGTCGCCCGCGCGCGTCGCCTTCTTTGGATACGGCGGCGCGGTTGGTATCGGCGTCGGATTTGGAAACGTGGGTTGGGTGCCGCTTGGACCGGGCGAATCGTATCGCCCATGGTGGGGACCCGGCGCGTCGATTTCGTTCGGCGTCTCTTTCAACAACTACCGTAACTATGCGCACGGCTTCGTCGGTGTTCCGTATTCGACATGGCAGCACGGTGTGATCAATCGCGCCCATCCGATGAGCGTCGGTCAGCTACAAGGCGCCAGTTTCTATCGCGGAACCATGCCGGCGTCACGCTTTGCGTCAAATACGCAGTATACGAATCGCTCGCTCGCGTCGAGCTTCCCGCGGCCGCAATACCAGCGCTTCAACACGATCCGTTCGTATGCGCCTTCGGGGTGGCAGCGTTTCGGTCAAGCAGCGGGACCCCGTTCGCAAGGCTATGGTGCGGCAGCGCAGCCGTCGTGGCAGCGCTTCGGTAACAGCGCCGGCGCGCAACAGCGCTACGGCGGCTACCAAGGGCAGCGCGAGCCGTATGAGCAGCAGCAATACCAGGGACGTCAGTATCCCTCGTACGCGCAACAACAGCGTCAATACCAAGCGCAAGGCCAGTACCAAGCGCGCGGTCAGTACCAAGGGCAAGGCCAATACCAAGCGCGTGGCCAGTACCAAGCGCGTGGCCAGTACCAAGCGCAACGTCAGTACCAGTCGTATCCGGGGCAGCGCCAGTACGCAGCGCCCCAGCGGCAATACCAGTCCTATCGGCCGCAACAAGCAACTCGGAGTGCGCCTTCACACACCAGCAACCGCGGAGGAGACCATCCGCGTGGACCAGGGAGACCGTAGAGTACAAAAATAGCGCACGGAGACGCCGCCTTTAAAGACGGCGTCTCTTCCACAATTGAGGGCACCCCCAAATGCGAATGATGATCGGCCTTTTGGCCGTCTTGATCTTTGCCGGCGTTCCTTTTAGCACGCTGGCTGCGACCTATTCCGGACCAGCCCCCGCCGACGAATACTTTGGCCCCCACAAACAGAGCATCTTAGAGATTCGCAATCGACTCGATCGTATCGACACGAAGAGCGATCGCGAGTTGATCGACGACAACGCCACGGTCGAGCTCGACGATGTAGCCGCCTCGGTGAGTGATTGGCGTTCACAATACCCGAATGATCCGTGGTTGCCGCGCTTCTATGCGCGCCTGCTGCACGACTATCATCGCGCCGGCGCGTCGTCGAGCGATCGTGCCGTCGCAATGCTCAATGAAATGAAGACGACGTACCCGGACGCCCCCGAAACCAGCGAGATCGTCGCGATGACGTACGAAGGTGGAGCACTGGTACCCGTTCCCGTCGCAGCTGCACCGGTATATGTAGCGCAGCCCGTGCCGGTGTATGTGGCGCAGCCTGTGCCCGTGTATGTGGCGCAGCCCGTGCCGGTGACGTTCGCGGCGGTGACGCCGGCCGCGGCGCAGATACGCCCCGGGGCATGGCAGCGGTTTGATTCGATGCGCACGGGTACGGCAACGACGCCCGCGACATCGACAACAGTAACGACCACGGTCACGACCTCGACCGGCTCCGGCGGGCCGTAGCTGCTCAATCCCGAAGCCACGGCGTTGTGGGGAAACTCTACAACGACGTGGCTGGCCGGGATCTTGGCCGTCTGGCCGCTCTAAGCGACGGCATCTTCGCATTTGCGATGACGCTGCTCGTGTTGAACATTGCAGTGCCTGCAGCTGCGACGATTCATACCGAACGTGAACTCGGGCACGCGCTGCTTCGGCTCGGGCCACACCTTTTGACCTGTGTGATGACGTTTTTGACGCTGGGCATCTTTTGGGTTGGGCAGCAAACCCAATTGAATGCGCTGCGGTCGGCCGACCGCGACGTAGCGTGGCTTCACATCGGTTTCATGTTCGCCGTCGTGCTAACGCCGTTCTCGACCGCGTTGCTGGCCGAGTTCATCACCTTCCGATTGGCGATCTTGATCTATTGGTCCAACATCGCGTTCCTGGGTTTGATGCTCTACCTCGCCGCACGCCATGCGTATCGCGCCGGCCTGTTCCAGGAACATCTGCTGGTTGGATACTACGCGCTGTTGCGGCGGATCTATACGTCCCAGTCCATGTATGCGGTCGCTGCACTCCTGTGCTTCGTCAACACGTGGCTAAGCATCGGACTGATCTTCGCGATCCAGCTCAATTATGTATTCGCCCCGCGCATCCCGTGGCTATATCGGCTCTAGATGCGAAGGGCCGTGGCGACGGCGGTGATGCTTTCGCGCAGCGCGCGCCGCGCTTTGGGCACGATGCCCGGGATGTTGACGAAGCCGTGTGCCAGCGTAGGCCGCAGGTCATACGTAACCGGCACGCCTGCCTCGCGTAGACGATCGGCATAAAAGCGCCCCTCGTCAACGAGCGCGTCATAGCCGGCGGCGAGTACATATGTCGGCGGCAGCGAGGCCAGGTCGGGCGCGTCGATCTGTCGCAACCACGGATTCGCTGCGTCGTCCTTCGAGCGAAAGAAGTTTTGCATGAACCACGTCCGCAGCTCCGGCGTCAGCGGCACGCCTTTGTTGAATTTTCGTCGCGATGGAAACCGCTCGGTCGCGTCCAGCGGCGGATAGATCAAGAACTGATAAGCCGGGCGTTCGAGACCTTCGTTGCGCGCAAACGCACTGAGCGTCGCCGCCAGACCGCCGCCGGCCGAATCCCCGCCGACCGCGATGCGCGCTGGATCGAGTCCGAGCGTTGCAGCCTGTGCTTGCAGCCAGCGCAGGGCGTCGAACGCATCCTCGTAGGCCACCGGGAAGCGATGTTCTGGGCCCATGCGATACTCGACCGAAAGGACCGCGATCTTCCCTTCATGAGCGAAGTAGCGCGTGAGGTGATCGTAACTCGGCACGTCGCCGATCACCCAACCGCCGCCGTGGAAGAAGAGCAGCACCGGAAGCGGTCCGGTCGCGTTGTCCGGGCGATGTAAATGGGCGATCATCGTCGCACCGTCTCGCGTCGGAATCGTCAGCGCGGTCGTGTCGACATCGTCGACCGGCGGCATGCCGAAGCGGCGGTTGAGCTCGGCATAGCCGGCACGTACTTGCGCAACGCTGGCTCCCGGTCGAAACTGCCGCCCGCGCGCAACCGTGATCCAGTGAAGCAGTGAGGTGTGCCAGTCGAGCATGGGTTATGGCCTCAAGTACGTGCCGAACCAGTCGGCGAAAATATGCAAGCGCTCAACGCGATGGATCGGGTGGCCGACGCGATTGAGATCGTGGTTTTCGTTTGGTACCTCAACAAAGCGCGCGGTGCGTCCGAGTTGTTTGAGCGCCGAAAACTCGTCGAGCGTTTGATCGATGGGCGTCTCGGTATCTTCGGTCGAGTGGAGTAAAAGCACCGGCGTGTGCACGTTCTCCACGAAGTTCAGCGGTGAGTCAGTGGAGTTTTTGCTGCTCGCATCCCAGGGTTTACCCCAGGCGTACTCGCCGCCTAGCCCGTTGGAACTCGCGAAGAAGGCGTCGAGCGATTCGGTCGCGAGGTCGCTTGCCGGACGTTCGCTGACGGCCGCCTTGAAGCGATCGGTGTGCGCGATGACCCACAGAGTCGCATAGCCCCCGTAGCTGCCGCCGATGACCCCAAAGCGATTCGCGTCGACGGTGGGACGCTTCGCGACCTCGTCCATGACGCGCATGACGTCGTCGAACATCGGCGCACCCCAGTTTCCTTCGAGCGCGTGCTCGAACGGCCAGCCGTAGCCCATGCTGCCTTCCGGGTTGATGAAGACGACGTTATAACCCAGACCGCACCAGTATTGCAACTCATGGAAGAAGGTTGAGCCGAACTCGGCTTGCGGTCCGCCGTGGATGTCGAGGATCGTCGGCCGTGGGCCTACCGCACGCGGGCCCACCGCGGGCATGAACCACGCTTGTACCTGATACCCAGCGGCATCAGTAATCGAAAAGGTTTGTGGTGTCGAGAGCAGCGCGCCCGAGAGATACGCGGCGTTGAGCGACGTAATTGCACGGCTTCGTCCGCTGCGACGATCGAGCACGCAGACTTCGGCCGGATGCAAGAAATCGGCGCACGTGTAGGCGATGGTGCTGCCGTCGGCGCTCATCGTACAGTCCGCGACTTCGCCGCTGCCGCTAGTAAGCTTGGTCACCGATCCGGTATGCGTGTCAATCGCAATGAGCGCGCTGCCGCCCGGCGTCGAAATGTCGGTAACGATCGCGCTATCGCCGCGCGTAAAGAGCGGCCCGCAGATCGCGCCGGGCATCTTGAGATCGGCGAGTACCCAATCGCCCCATTGGTACACGTTCGGTCCGATGAGCGGGGTATCGACGGAGTCGCCCGGCGACGCGGAAACCAGTGCCGGATACGCCGCACTATCCTCAACGTCTCGCGAGAAGAAGTAGATACGGTTGCCGTGGTGTGCGTACGCGGGCTGCGTGTTGGACTCTTTGGGCGATTCGATGCGCCGCATCTCGCCGCCGGCCGAGGAGATGACGTAGATGTCCGCGAGGCCGACCTTTGGCGATTCGCGGCGCGTCGAGCTAAACGCAATGTTCGTGTCGTCGGGCGACCAGGCAAATTGGTCCTCGGACCAGCGATGGCCGGTGGTTAAGGCCCGCGGTTGCGATCCGTCGGCGCGCATCACCCACAGATGTTGATGTTTGTCGTACGTGTAGCCCACGCCGTTGGCTTCGTAGTCCTCGACATCGATTTGCCGGATATCGCTTTTCCGCTGTGCCGGTGACGGCGTGAACTTGGCGGCAGCGAAATCAACCTGCGCCGGCGGTTGCGCATCGATCGTGACCGAGGCAAAAAGGATTCGTGTTCCGTCGTGCGACCAGATCGGGCCGTACGCACCACTCGGCACGTGCGTAAGCTGGATCGTCTGGTGCGAATTGAGCACGTAGGCGAAGATCTGCGGCACGCCCGCCACGAGACGGACGAATGCGATGCGCGCTCCGGACGGCGACCAAGCGGGGCTATCTGAAGCACCATCCGTCGTAAGCGCGCGCGGCGTTCCGCCACTCACCGGAGCGAGCCACAGATTGCTGTCGTAGCGATCGCGTGGTCCGTTCATGCGTGCTACGACGAACGCGACCGAACGCCCATCCGGCGCGATGGCCGGCGCGGAGACCAGCGAGAGCGCGAAAAGATCCTCGGCTCGCACCGGGCGGCGGTCGAGCGCCGGTGACGTCAGCGGCACGAGCAGGGTCGCGACGAGCGCGAGCATCGCGAATGGGCGCAGCATCAACCTGAGGATCATTGGGTACCCTTAAGGGCCGTTTCGGCTTTCTGCGCGAGCCGTTCGAGGTGCGCGCGCGTTGCATCGTCGAGGCCGGCGCTGCCGAGGCGTGTTGTCGCCGCTTGAGCGATCCGTCCGAGTTCGAGACGCGCGAATGACTGCGCGTCGGGTGGCGCCGCAGCCGCGGGCTGCGTCGCAAGTACGATCAGCTTGTCCTCGTAGATCGACTGCAGGTTCCGGCGCAGCAGCGAGATGCTTACGCGCTCGCCGAGTTCGCGGTACACCGATTGCTGCATCCAAGCGAAGAATTGCGGCAGGGTGAGCGTTGGCCCACTCGATTCGAGTGGGTTTTGTTCGAGCCGCGCGAGGACGGCCGGCTGGAACAGATAGTCGATTGCAGCGCTTTGCGCGTGACCGATGTTGTCGACGATCGGATAATCGTGTCGTTGCGGCGGGTTGTACGCCCAAACCGGAAGGTTGCCGTAATTCTCCCACCCGACGTACCCGTATCCGGCCCATTCCGAATACCCGAGCCGTTCGAGCACCTGCGGCGAGAATGTCAGGTGCTTGTCGGAGAATAGGTAGTCGTTGAGGATCGAAAAGGCCCGCTGCTGCATTGCAAGCGGCACCGGAACGATCGGAGCTTCCGCGCCCGGATCACCGCGGTGTGCGCGCGAGAGGTACTGCCCGCCGATCCAGTGCGCAGTCCTCGATGCCAGCGAGATGTAGCGCGCGTAGGCGCCACGAAACGCGACGGTCGCCGATTCATAGGCGGTTCCGTTGCGCGGCAACAGCTGGGCGTTGCGGTCCATCAGTGAGCGGTTCATGTCGAGCTGTACGACCGTCCACGCCAATTGGTCGTTGGAGAGTTCTCCTTGCTCGACGCGCGGATCGGCAGCGTGGCCATCGCTCCACGACACGTCTTCGTCGGACGCGTAGCGGTAGCGTGGGTCCGACCAGGCCGACGCCCAACGTTCGAGCGTCGGGAGTTCGTCTTGCGGTGTTTTTGCGCCAGGGATCGCCTCATAGGCGAACTTCATCGCGTAATAGTCGTATGGTCCTAGCACGGTTTGGTAATACGATCCCTGACCGTAACGCTTTGGCCAAATGTTGAGCGGCGCGTACTCCATCACTGTCGTGGCGACGCCATACTTCGCTGTGAACGCCGGATCTTGCAGTTCCTTCGCGGTGTAGGCGTCGTGCCCGATGAAGTTGTGCTGCATCCCGAGGTTGTGTCCGGTTTCGTGCATGATCTCGGACTGAAAGTGGTCGTAGATGAACTGCTCGGGGACGGGATCCGTATTGCGACCATAACGTACCGGATCGACCGTATCGCGCCAGGCGTTGGCGGCGCTCGTCGCGCTGTCGGCCGAGATCAAGATGCCGGTGCGAAATTCCTCGCCGGTCAATGGATTGAAGAGCGTCTGTGAATCGGCGCCGAAGCTCGGACGCACTTCGGTGACCCAACGCAGGACGTTGTAGCGAATGTCGTCAGCGTCGAAGTTCGGATCGCTCGGTTGCGGAATCACCTGGACCGCATCGAGAATGCCGACCTTCGCCAGCGCGACGTTCCAGGCAAGCACCGCATCGGCGATCGGCTTGCGAAAGCGCGGTGGAATTGTATCGCTCATGACAAAGACCATCGGGTGGGTGGCCTTCGATGGTTTGCTGGGATCGGCAGGAGCGAAGTTCCAGCGCACTAGGTAGCGCAGATAGCGATTGGGCGTCGTATCGAACGCCGGCGAGAAATCGAGGTAGATGTCGTCGTAAATGCCGACGCGGTCGTCGGCAAAGCGCGGCACGTAGTCATCGTGCGGAAGCTGCGCGAAGTTGTAGACCACCTGCATCTGCACGCTGCGGGCGTCCGGCGCGGTATCCGGCGCGATGTGCGGCGCGTTGGTGGCCCAGAGCTGCTCGACGTCCAGGACAACGTTTTCGGGGAATGCCTTGGTCGTGCCAAAATACGTGCGCGATGGATCGAGATGATACGCGGTCTGCGGCGTCGTGCGCAGCGAGCCGTTGATGATGTGGTCTAAGTCCAGCGCGTCGCTAAAGAGCGGCGACGCGTCGAAAATGATATGGCCGCCACCTTCGGCCGCGATCTTGCCAACGCCGAGGACCGATTGCGGGAAGTTACTGCGGACCGCGACTGTCCCCGAGTCGCTGCCTGGCGCGACGAACGACGAGTTGGGCCAAACGATCGCGATTCCGTCGCCGGCACGCTCGAACCGTACCAGCATTGCCGGCAAATGATCGGTATTGCCCCAAACGATGAAATTGCCGCCTATGCCGTTGCCTGGGACGATCGTCTCGAGGAAGTCAGTGTCGAGCTGCGCGGTCGTAATATCGATATACACGTGGCCGTTTTTGTGCCAGATGCCAAAAAGCCCGTGCTGGCCGGCCGCCGACGCCGTGAACGCACTGTATGGATCGGCTGGGGCGTCGGCCGAGGCAGCGGTGCTGCGCGCGCTTAGCGCGGCGCACGCCAATACGGTAAGAAGAAGACGCTTCATCACGAGAGGGGCGATACAACGCGCATCGGAGGGAGTCCCTCTGAGCAGCCGTCGAAGGGGTGATGGCTCGCATGTATCTTGACACGCGGACGATGCTCTTTTCGTTTGCAATCGGCAGCCTCATTATGGCCGTCGGTCTTTTCATTGCGAACGTTCGGGCCGCGCACATGCGCGTGATGACGCTCTGGGTGATCGCCAATTTCGCGCTGTTCATCGGCTGGGCGTTGTACGTGCTGCACGGCGCTGTGCCGGAATTCGCAAGCGTGGATGTCGCGTTTGCGTTCTTCGTGACCGGTTACTCACTCGAGTTTGCTGCGCTCTCGATTTTCTGCGGGCGGCGCGTGCGGCCGCTGCTCCTCATTGCCCTCGGCGTAGCCGGAATCGCACTCGACACCGGCGTCCATTTGGCCGATCCCGCGCACGGCGCGTGGGGGATCGTTGCCTCGTCGCTGATCCTCGCCGGATGGTTTGCCGGTAGTGCGCTGACCTTGGCGATGTGGACCAGCGCGGCTGAGCGCACCTCGCATCTGATGACGGCGGGATTCTTTGGCGCGCTCGCCATCACCGACGCAGGTTTCGCGATTTACACGCTGTTTGCCGGCGATTCGACGATCACGCCGTTGACTAACGGGCTCACGCAATCGATCGTGCTTGCCATCGACTACGTCGGATTCTTCGGGACATCGCTGGGTTTCATCTTGATGACGAAAGAGCGAGCCGACAACGAGTTGATTCGAACGGCTTCCGTCGACTCTCTTACCGGCCTGTTCAACCGTCGCAGCTTCATGGAGGCCGCGCAGCGCGAGCTCCATCGCGCCGAACGACAACATCTGCAAACGTGCGTGCTCATGCTCGATCTCGATCACTTCAAAGACGTCAACGACAGCTACGGTCATCCTACCGGTGACCTGGTGCTCGCGAGCTTCGCCGACGTGCTGCACGCCAGCTTGCGTCCCTTCGACGTCATCGGGCGCTACGGGGGCGAAGAGTTCTGCGTATTGCTCCCGGGCACGGGTATTGGCGAAGCGACAATAATAGCCGAACGAATTCGTAACATTTCTAGCCAGACTCCGGTGGAGGCCCGCGCTGCTACGATCCCGTACACGGTGAGTATTGGCGTCGTTCAGGCGCCGCCAGGTGTGATTACGCTGGACGATTTGGTTGACCGTGCCGACAAGGCACTGTATCAAGCAAAGGCGAGCGGACGAAACTGCGTACGCGCAGTCTAGAGGCAAACAAACTCAATGACGCGGGATCCACATCGTGCCCTCGACGGGCACTCTGCGCTGCTCTATGGCGCCGATGAGGCGAAACTCGTCGCATACGTTGTCGACTGGCTCGCCGAGCATCTTGTAAGGGAGTACCCGGTGCTCGTGGCGGTGACACCGGTGCGCCGGCGCGCGATTGCGGCTGGATTGCAGCGATCCGGTATCGACGTCTCAACGATGGAGCGCCGCGGCCTCTTTAGCTCGCTTGACGCGAAGACCGCCGCCGAAGAGATTATTGAGCATGGTCCGCTTCCGTGGCCGGCATTCGAAGGCAGGTTTGGCGAACTGGTCCCCCCGTTGCGCGTCCACGGCCCGGTACGTGCCTACGGCGAGGTCGCCGGTCTCTTATGGAAGTGTGGCAAACGCGAGGCAGCGATCGAGCTCGAGCTGTGCTGCAATCGCCTGCGGACGTCCGTTGATTTTGAAATGCTTTGCGCTTACGGGATCGACGCCCGCGGATCAGAGTTCGCGATTGGTGCGGCCGAGGAGATCGTGCGCTCTCACGGCACGGTCATACCGCTCGGCGGTGGAGATTCGCTGCGCTAGCGCGAAGGCTGAACGATGTTTGCAGATATTGTCGGCGTCGAGAACTGCATCACCGACCCGGCCGGCCTGCGCGTCTACGAGTGTGATGGCCTAACCGGGACGCGTGTTCGGCCGGCGGCCGTCGTGCTGCCGGCGACCACCGACGAAGTCTCTCGCTGCATCGTCCGTGCCCACGAACTCGGCATGACGATCGTCCCGCGCGGTTCGGGTACTGGACTCTCCGGCGGCGCACTTCCAATCGAGGGTTCTTTGGTGATCGGGTTGTCGCGGATGCACGCGATCCTCGGGGTCGATCTCGAGAACCAGCGAATGCGGGTCCAGCCCGGCGTGATCAATCTCGATATCAGCAAGCATCTCGCGCCGCTAGGTTATTATTACGCGCCCGACCCGAGCTCGCAGAGCGTGTGTTCGATCGGTGGCAACGTGGCCGAGAATTCCGGCGGTGCACACTGCTTGAAATACGGATTCACGATCAACCACGTCGTGGCGCTGACGATGGTCTTGGCCGGCGGCGAGATCGTCGAAATCGGCAGTCCCATCGCTGACCCGCTGGGCTATGATCTGACCGCTGCGGTGATCGGCAGCGAAGGGTTGCTCGGGATCGTCACCGAGGTTGTCGTACGCTTTCTGCGCAAGCCGCAAGCGACGCGCACGGTCTTCGCAACCTTTCCGTCGACCGATGAGGCCGGAGAAGCGGTCTCAGAAATCATTTCGGCGGGAATCGTCCCGGCTGCAATTGAGATGATGGATGCACTTGCAATCGAAGCGATCGTCGCGGCGACGCACGTCGACTGGCCGCTCGACGTCGGCGCGGCGCTGCTGATGGACGTTGACGGCATCGGAGCCGAGGTCGATGAGACCGCCCAAGCCGCGATCGCGATTTTGCAACGATGCGGTGCGCTCGAAATCCGCGACCCGCGCGATGAGAGCGAACGCGCGTTGATGTGGAAGGGGCGCAAGGGCGCATTCGCCGCCATGGGCCGCATCAGCCCCAACTACTACGTGCAAGACGGCGTGATCCCACGTTCCGACATCGCGCGCGTGCTGCGCGAGATTGCCGAGCTCTCGCATCGCTCGGGTTTTCGCGTCGCCAACGTCTTTCACGCCGGTGACGGAAACCTCCATCCTCTCGTCCTTTACGATGCGCGCGCCAACGACGAATCCGAACGTGCCGAACACGTCGCCTCGGAGATTCTCAAGATCTGCTTGAAATACGGTGGTTCGATCACCGGCGAACACGGCGTCGGCGCCGACAAAGCCGCTTACCTTGGCGAAATGTTTAGCGACGATGACCTGGAGACGATGCAATACGTGCGGTGTGCATTCGACGCGACACAGACGTTTAATCCAACCAAGGTGTTTCCAACGCCGCGGATGTGCGGCGACCGTGCGGGGGCGCGGTGACGCACGCGCCGGCGTCGGTCGAGGAGGCTTCGACACTCTTACAGGGGTTCGGTGTCCAGCACCGCTCGGTCTGTTTTACGGGCGCGAACACGCCCGGCGGACCCGCGTGCGTGCCGGTTGACGAAACGCTCTCGACGCGATCGCTCAATGCGATCGTCGACTATGTGCCGGCCGATCAAATCGTCACCGTGCAAGCCGGGATGACGATCGCGCGGTTGCAGCGTGCGCTTCGCGAGCAAAAGCAGCGATTGGCACTCGACCCTCCGGTGCCCGAGCGCACGACGGTTGGAGGCGCGGTCGCGACGGCGAGCTATGGTCCGCTACGCACGCGCTACGGGACCGCGCGCGACGTCATCGTGGGGATGACGATCGTTCGTGCCGACGGGACGATCGCGCGCGGTGGCGGCAAGGTGGTGAAAAACGTCGCCGGTTTCGACGTTCCAAAGTTGATGGTCGGCACCCACGGGACGCTAGCGCTGGTCGGCACGGTCACGTTTCGGTTACATCCGTTGCCCGAGAGTTCGGCCGAGATCGTTTTTCCGGCCTGCGATGCTGAGGCACTCCGCTCGCTGGGCGCGGCGATGACGCAGGCGC
>DATHMY010000157.1:0-5391 GCA_035486535.1 Candidatus Acidiferrum sp. | reverse complement strand
GACGCTTTCGCACCACAACATTCTCAATAACGGATTTTTCATCGGCGAAGGGTGTCGCTACACCGCCGCGGATCGCGTGTGCATCCCGGTACCGTTCTACCACTGCTTCGGTATGGTGTTGGGGAATCTCGCGTGCGTCACGCACGGTGCCGCTATCGTCATTCCCGCGCCCACCTTCGAACCGGAGGCAACGCTGGCCGCGGTCGAGTCGGAGCGCTGCACCTCACTCTACGGTGTCCCGACGATGTTCATTGCCGAGCTTGCGCTCGCGAACTTCGCGACGTTCGATCTCTCGTCGCTGCGAACGGGCATCATGGCCGGGGCACCCTGCCCGGTCGAAGTGATGAAGCGCGTCCGTGCCGAGATGCACATGGACGAGGTGACGATTTGCTACGGTATGACCGAAACGTCGCCGGTGTCATTTCAAACAGCGGTCGACGACCCGGTCGAAAAGCGCGTCGGTACGGTCGGCCGCGTCCATCCCCACATTGAAGTCAAGATCATCGACGAGCAGGGGCACATCGTGCCCCGCAACACGCCGGGCGAATTGTGCACACGCGGATACAGCGTCATGCTCGGCTACTGGAACGATCCGGCGAACACGGCGGCGTCGATCGACCCTGCGCGTTACATGCACACCGGCGACATCGCGATTATGGACGACGAGGGATACGCGATGATCTCCGGCCGCGTCAAGGACATGGTGATTCGCGGCGGCGAGAACATCTATCCGCGCGAGATCGAGGAATTTCTCTTTACGCATCCGGCGATTCGCGACGTGAGCGTGGTTGGTGTTCCCGACGAGCGCTACGGCGAGCAACTGTGCGCCTGGGTGATCCTGCACAAGGACGCAAACGCCGGTGAGGACGAGATCAAAGCGTATTGTCAGGGGAAGATCGCGCACTTCAAAGTGCCGCATTACGTGCGGTTCACCGAGGCTTTCCCGATGACGGTCACCGGAAAAATTCAGAAGTACAAACTGCGAGAACTGTTTGCCGCGACCGTCAGTCGATAATAACGAGGCCTTCGAGGACTAACAGTTTGACGAGCAGCGCACGGTGCTCGGGCGAGAGGGCCGGGTCCATCTCAGCCGCGGTCGTTGGTCCCTGCTCCAAACGCTGGAATGCATTCTTGCAGACCGGCGGAAACGCGACAACCTTGCCGGCAATGAGCAGCTCGATACCCTCGCCGCGCTGACGCAACATGTACGGAACGGTCTCGTCGATGCGCACCCGCGTCGTCGGCTTGACGTCGAAGGTCTGCAGCGCTTGCTCGAATGCACCGTTGGCGTTCGGGCGCGTAAGACGAAAGAGTTCGTTGAGCGCAATGTCGACCGCGACTTGCATGCGCGGTGTCTCAAACGTTTGCGCCAGGCGCGACTCGAAGAACTGCCCGAGGCGGGAGGCGATATCTTCCTGCGCGAGCATGGCCGGCGGTAACGCATGGCGCAGCTCGACGTCCTGATCGCCGGCGATGCGCAATGCCAGATCCATCACGTCGGTAATGCGCACCGGCGCGAGCGCAAAGGTACAGTGCAGCGACATAGTCGTGGACGTCTTGGCTTCGTGGGGGAAGCCGCGCGGGATGTAGAGCGTATCTCCGGGTAATAGCCGCACTTCGTCGACCTGCTTGAGCCCTTCCACCTTGGTACCGCTGTGGAACGGCTGCGATTCGAGCGGCAGCGGGATGATTGGTTCGTAGATGCGCCAGGTCTTTTCGCCGGCAATCTGTGCGGTCAACGTGTCGTGCGTATCGTGATGAACCTGGAAGCCCTGCGCCGACGGAGGCGTGATATAGACATTCGGCTGCGCAAAGGCCATGAGATCGCGCTGCAAGTGGTTGCAGAAGCGTTGTAAACGCGCGCTGAAGAGCGAGGCGTCCTTGATGATCAGTGTATAGCCGTCGGCGAAGTAGTTGACGACCTTGCGCGCGTCGATCCAGCGGCGCGGCCCCTTGCCGGTGTGCCGCCAGCGCACGCTTGGGCGCTCGTAGGTGAAGTCGTCCTCGGCAATCTCCGGGCTGCCGGCCTTGACCAGGGCGAAGTTCTCGGGCTCGCGGGCGCCTACGACCAGCGAGTCCTCCACGTCGGCGACGCTATAGACGTCCGCGAAGTACGCCGGGTCGTTGCGCTCGACGTGCAAGGGGAGCTTTTCGAAGTGCCGCTCGAAGAAGTCGGCGGCGGTGCTCGGCGCGAGGATGAACTCGAGCGCAGGGCGCTTAGCGATGACGGACTCCACTTCAGGTGGTATCGACCGGCGGCGCGGACGGACTTAGCGGTCCTGGGAGGTCGCTCGCTTTTTGCGTTAAACCGTCGTCCAACTATCCGGCTCAAAGACCCAAGGAGATACGAGAGATGCCCGAGATGCGCGATTTCCTCGAGTTGTCCTACACCGAGCTCGAAGAACTCAACCTTGGCGCAAAGCAGCTACGGAAGGACCGCGTGCCGATCGAGCGGATCGCGCAAGAACGGTTGAGCTACCTGGAAAAAGAGAAACGGATCAAAGCTGTGACCGTGCTCTTCTCCGATCTCGAGGGCCGGCTGCACATGCTCGACTATGACAAGAAGTTCTTGCTCAAGTCGCATGACAACCTGACGTTCGATGGCTCCTCGATTCGCGGGTTCACTGCCCAGCGCGAGAGCGACTTGCGTCTCAACTGCGATTGGGCTTCGTTCTATTGGGCTCCGGCCGACATCTTTGGCGCGGGCAAGGTCCTGGTCTTCGGCGACGTGCTCAATCGCGACGGCACGCCGTTCAGCGCCGACATTCGTGGCGTGCTCAAGCAATTCGCCAACGACCAGTTCGCCAAAAACGGCTATACGCTCAACGCTGCCAACGAGATCGAGGGCTTTCTCTTTGGTGGTGTCGACGCCGAGCAGCGCTTTTACCAAACCGGTGAGTTCGAATACGTCAACACCGGCGGCTACTATCATTCGCTGCCCGGCGATCCGCTGCGTACCTTCATCGATACCGTCGCCGAAGTGCAGCGCGCGATGGGCTTCGAAAATGAGAAAGACCATCCCGAAGTCGCGCCCTCGCAGTTCGAGATCAACTACAACTACGGCGATGTCGTCGCGGCAGCCGATCGCATCGCGATGTACAAATTGATTTGCCGTCAGGTCGCGACCAGCATGGATATGACCGCGTGCTTCTTGCCTAAGCCGGTAGTCGGCGTCAACGGCAACGGTATGCACACCAACGTATCGGTGAGCAGCAAGGATGGCAAGAATCTCTTTTGGGATCCCAAGGGCCAAGAGAATCTGAGCCCCCTCGCCAACCAGTTTACCGATCGCATTCTCAGCGCCGGTAAGGACATCTGCTTGATGCTCAACTCATCGGTGAACGCGTATCGCCGGCTCGATCCGCACTTCGAGGCGCCCAATCAGATCATGGCCTCGGCCGTGGATCGCGGCTCAATGATCCGTTTCCCGATCGGAAACGAGCGCAGCGTGCGCGTCGAGGTGCGCTCGGTCGCGCCCGATGCGAATCCGTACCTCGTGATGCTCTCGGTCTTCAAGACCGGTCTCGAAGGCGAGACCGCATCCAACGTGCGCGGAACCAAAGGCTTCCTCCCGGACAATATCTACGACGCGCTGACGGCGTTTCGTGACTCGAAGTGGGTGAGCGCGCTGCTCGGCGACGATGTCAAGGCGCGCTACGCCGACCTTAAACAGGCTGCGGCCGATCGCTGCCCCCGCGCGCTCGGCACCTTCGTCAAGGCGCCGGAAGTGCAGTTCCATCATGAGGTCTATAATCAATACCTTTGGAATCAATTTTAGTCCGTCGTTTGGCCTAAAACAGCTTCCCGAGATTCACCGGTTGTCTAAAGCCATGGGCAGCAGTTGCGTATAACTGCTGCCCATGTTCGTATTGGCTGACGTAAACCCGTATCTCGAAGCCCCCAAGTGGCTCAACCCGGGTGACACCTCGTGGCAGCTCACCGCCGCTACGTTCGTTGGGATGCAAAGCATCCCGGGTCTCGCCATCCTCTATGCGGGACTCGTGAAGAAGAAGTGGGCGCTCAATTCGGCGGTCATGGTCTTCTATGCGTTCGCCGTCGTCCTGCTGACGTGGACGCTGATCGGCTACAACCTGAGCTTTGGTCATCCGGCCAAACTCGGGCCCGGCATCCTGTCATCATTGATCGGTGTTCCGGGACCGGCGCTTTCGTCAACGTATGAGATCGGGCAATCCGTCGTCCCGCTCGCCGCGAGCACGATGCCCGACCTGCATTTCTCCGGTTCGGCAATGATCTATTTTCAGTTCGTCTTCGCCGCGATCACGCCGATTCTCATCGCCGGTTCGCTGTTCGGACGCATGAACTTCAAGGCGTGGATGCTCTTCGTTCCGCTTTGGAGCGTCATCGTGTATTCGATCGGTGCGTTTGCGATATGGGGCGGCGGTTGGCTGGCGCAGTTGGGTGCGGTCGATTACTCTGGCGGTTACGTGATTCATTTGGCTGCGGGCGTCTCGGGATTCGTCGCGGCGGCCGTCGTCGGTCCGCGGCTGCTCGCCGATCAGCGCGACTTCGAACCCAACAATCTGATCATGGCGTTCGCCGGCGCCGGCATCTTGTGGTTGGGCTGGAACGGGTTCAACGGCGGCGATCCGTATTTTGCCAACGCCGATGCGGGAGCCGCGGTACTCAACACCAACGTCGCAACGGCGACCGCGCTGCTCGTGTGGCTCGTCGCGGACATGCTCAAGACCGGCAAGCCCAATGCCGTGTCGATGATCAACGGCATGATCGCGGGGCTCGTCGCAATCACGCCCTGCGCGGGATTCGTCAACGGTTATGGCGCGATCGCGGTCGGCGCGGTGACGATCATCCCATGGCTCACGCTGAATTATCTGGGCGGCTGGTCGGTCCTCAAGAAGGTTGACGACACGTTTTCGGTGCTGCACACGCACGGCGTTGCCGGCCTTATCGGCGGACTGATGGCCGGCATCGCCGCGGACCCGAAGATGCTCGAGTATGTCGCCAATCCCGCGGCGGGGAAGAACGGTGCAAACGTCTTCGTCCAGGGTTGGTGGTACGGAAACCCTATGCAGTTCGTGCATCAGCTCGAAGCGGCCGCCTTCATCATCGTGCTCAATATCGTGGGCACGTTTGCCATCCTGAAATTCGTCGGCCTGATCGTGCCGCTGCGCGCGACGGAGGACCACATGGAGGCGGGCGACCTCGCGATCCACGGGATCGACCCGATGCCGGGGATCGGCGGTGCGCGCCGTGCGACCGCCCCGGCGTCGATCGCGAAGCACGGTGCGCATGGGAAGCTTTGGTCACGCTATCGCTGGTCAGCCGGGACGCCGCCAGGAACCCAGGCGCAAGTAGCGAACACACGTTCGGCAAAATAGGCGCTTTGACGCGGGGGGCCGGCATGGTAAGATG
>DATHMY010000156.1:0-22055 GCA_035486535.1 Candidatus Acidiferrum sp. | reverse complement strand
CGCGGATATGGCACGCCGTTGGGCTCGAGCGACCACGCCGTAAACGTCAGCGTCGTCGTCACGTCGCCCCATGCATTCCAGAAGACTTGATACGGATAAGCGCGCGTGTAAGTGACTTGCCACGGTAAGCCGTTGTCGGCGTTGATCGCCAGCGTTACCGGGATGCCGCGATAGGTGAACGCAAGCAGGTGGTGTCGCACGCCATGCACGGTCGCGTCACTCAGGCTGCGCAGATCGCTCGCGCCGGCCGCGGTAAGCAGCACGCGTTCGGGTCCAAAGGCGGCCTGATCGTCATTCTGTGAGACGCCGGCGCCGCCCGCATATTGAAACTTACCGTCACCGACGAGCGCTGCCGCCTCACCATTGATGACCAGCACGCTCGTTCCGGGCACTTCTGTGGTCCACCAATGGTCGGCGGCGTAGCCTTCGTGCGTCGATTCGATGCGCGTACGATCGCCATCGAGATCGCGGACCTCGTGTACGCGGTAGTGATCGAGGAAGTACGGGCCGCTCGGACGTTCCGATTGCTCGACCATCTGGCGCTCGCCGACCGCTGTGTACTCGATAGCGTGGATCGCGCGCAGGCGCGTCTCACCGCCCATTGCCTGGATCGCTTGCGCGAGCACCGCATGCGGGTCTGCCGCGCGTGCCGCGCTCCAGGGCACGAGCACTATCGCCAGCGCATATAGCCAAAACCGCTTTGTCATACTGCTTATTGACGCCACAATGCGCGCGGCGTGACAATCAGCGTGCGCTCAAATCGTCAATCTACCCTAGATGCCACGCGCATTCGACGTGATGGTCTTCGTATGCGCCATTGGCTGGGGATTGCGAGCGCAATCGCGATCATTGCCGTCGCACCACAAACCGCCATGGCACTGAGTGCCGGCGCCGCCGGCGTCGTGCTCGAAGTCCTGCCGTACCTTGTCGCCGCGGCGATCGCGTCGGCACTCATCGGCCGGCATGCGCGGCCGCTGGTGGCGTATGCTGGTTGCGGATGCACGAGCGGTCCGAGCGCGCGATCGATTCCCGCCGCGGTTGCGACTGCAGCACTCTTTGGCGTACCGGCCGCGTTGGCGCGCTTTGCCGCGGCGAATCTCGTCTCCCGATTCGTGCACACGCACGACCATGGCGCGCCGGTCGATCTATTTGGTGAGCTCGCCGCGCTCGTTCCGGCGGCGCTGCTATCGTCGGCCATCATGCTCGCGCTTCCCTCACTACCGCTGCGCAGTCTCCCCGGCCCGGCGTTATTCATCGGCGGTGCGCTACTCGGCATCATTGCCTCACCGTGCGCCTTCGGCGGCATCGCGCTGGCTGCGTCGCTGCACGTGACAGCACCGCTCGCGGCCGTCGGTGCGTTGTGCACGGCGGGCATCGTGCCGAATCTCTGGCGGCGGTCCCCACGCGACGCGATGCACGACCCATGGGCGTACGGCGCGCTCGCACTGGCGTGCGCACTGACCGCTGCACGGCATGGCGGTACGTTGGTACATCCGCGGATGACAATTCCGCTCGCGCTGTGCGCGATCGCTTGTACGCTCTTCGTATGGCACTTCCGCCGGCATTGCGCACGATCGCCACGCCGGCTCGCGTTCGCTACACTCGCGGCCATCGTCATCGGTGCGCCGGCGCCGCCGTACCACGTCACCGAAACGACGCTGGCGGATGGCTTTCCCGGCGAACGTGTCGACTTCACCGGCGTTGCCGTGTCGCAAAGCGGTGCTTCGGTGCTGGTGCGTTATGCAATCACCTGTTGCCGCGCGGACGCTGCACCAGTCGCGCTCGCGCTCGATCGCAATCTCGCCGCGGTAAACGGCCGTTGGCTGCGCGCGCAAGGCAATCTTGAGCGCAATGGTGCGCAGCTGCGACTGCATGTTGCGACGCTAACGCCGATCGCGCCACCGGGGGATCCATTCATCTATCGCTAATGCCGGATGGATGCGCGCTCGAATTGGCCTGGCCATCGCTCTTGCGCTTTGGTCCGTACCGTGCGCGGCGCAGACGCCCGATGCAACGGCCCTGTACCAGCAAGCCATCGCCGCGATGAGCGGTCTGCAACAACCCGCTTACCTCAGCTATCGCATCGACGGAACCGGTGACGGACTGACGATCGGCTTGGTCGTGATCGACGGCAACCTTTGGTTGAACATGCGCGGCGGCTCCGGCACGTCGGCGTGGCAAATCAATCACCGCACCTTCGATTACACCAGCGAAGTCGACGACGTGATTAATGGGAGGTCCTATATCACCCACCGGTCGTTCTTCGACCCGACGTGGTACGGCACGTATCGCGCATTGCACGAAGGCATGCTCTATTCGCAAGACCCCGCGCCGCCGCGCACCTCACCAGCGCCGTCCGCATCGCCGCCCGACCTTACGCTTAAGACGATCGCGATTACGTCGGTCATGGGCACGAACATCTACCGGGTCACGGACGCCGGCCCGGCAGCATGCCCAAACGGCGCGCCCGGTCGCGCGCTGCGTCTCGATTCCCACGACCATGACTGGCATCATCAACTCAACGGCGTCATCGTCGATGACGCGTCGCATCGCTTTTGCATGATGCGCTTCGGCATCAGCGAAGCGCTGGGGTTCCACGGAATCGTGGAGCAAGACTTCGCCGATGTGAACGGCTATTGGATCGAAACAGGCGGACTCATCGACGGCACGCTGCGCGCGTTCGGCATCGCGACGCACCACGGCATCTGGCGCTTCAAGCTAAGCGACATCGCATTCCCCGCGACTATCAGCCTATGAAAGTACCGCCGCTTTGCGCGGCTCGAGCACCTCGACCGGAATGCCGTTGGGATCTTCGATGAACGCGATAGCGCGCGTACCGCTCGGTGACTTGTAGGCGTCTTTGAGAATCTTTACGCCGCGCTCCCGCAATTGCGCGATGTACGGCTCGAGTTCACCGTCGGCTTCGATCGCCAGGTGTTCGTAGCGGTTGCCGATCGTGTACGGCGGGTGTGCTTCCAAGTCATAGACCAGTTCGATGTATGCGTTCCAGTCGGATCCGACGAAGGCCATGTCGGCGTTGCCCGGATAGTGGAACGGCCCGTCGAGTAATTTCAGCCCTAGTTTGTTGGTGTAGAAATCGATCGACTCGTCCATGTTGTTGACGAAGATCGACGTGTGCAAGAATCTCGGCATTACCAAAGTATAGCGCGAGCGACGCGCTACGACTAGTGTAAGAAGTAGCGGTACGACGAGAACACGAGTGCCGCGCCGCGCGTGTCGGCGGCGGCGATCACTTCGGCGTCGCGCACCGAGCCGCCGGGCGCGATGATTGCCGAGCAGCCGCCTGCAACTGCTGCATCCAGGCCGTCAGCAAATGGGAAAAACCCGTCGCTCGCGCAGGCGGCGCCGCGCGCGCCCTCGCCCGCACGAACGGTTGCGATCACCACCGCGCTCACGCGGTTGGTCTGGCCCGCGCAAATTCCGCGCGTCGTGCCGCCGTTGACGATCACGATGCCGTTCGACTTCACGTGACGCACGACGTCCCAGGCAAAGGCGAGATCGTGCCACTCCTGTGGGCTCGGCTCACGCTTCGAAACGACGTGCCATTCTTCGGGCGGTGCGGCGGGATTGTCGTCTTCGGCGAGCACCCCGCCGAGCGCGCTGCGGACGCGCAACTCGCGCGCTAGTTCGTCGGGCAACGACGGCCCAAAGCGCATGATCCGTAAGTTCTTCTTCTTTTTCAAAAGTTCGAGCGCGTCGGGTTCGAAGGCCGGCGCCGCCACGATCTCGAGAAAGAACTTCGCGAGCGACTGCGCAGCTTCAAGGTCGATCGTCGCATCGGTCGCGACGATCCCGCCGAAGGCGGAAACCGCGTCGGCTTCCAGCGCGTCGTGCACCGCCTTGCCAACGGTCGATCGCTGCGCGACGCCGCAGGGTACGGTGTGTTTGACCACCGCCGCGCGAACGAAGCGCTCGTGCTCGCTCCCGAACGCCGCGCCAAGCGGCGCGCGTGAGAGCAAACGCAACGTTGCATCCAGATCGAGCAGATTGTTGTAGGAGAGCGCCTTACCGTGCAACTGCTCGGGCAAACGGTCGAGGCGATCGAGATAGAATGCGGCGCGATTTTGCGGATTCGTCCCGTAGCGCAGGCGCTGCGTGAGCGGCAAGGTCAACGTGAGCGCGCCCGGCAGATCGCTCGGAAGCACCGACCCTTCGGTCGCGAGATAATGCGCGATGGCCGCATCGTATTCGGCGGTGCGTTCGAAGGCGGCGATGGCAAATTCGCGCCGCAACTGCGTCGGCACGGTCCCGGTGTCGAGCGCCTGCAAGAAGCGCTCGTACTGCGACGGATGGGTGAGCACGCTCACGTGATCGAAATTCTTCGAGGCCGCGCGCAGTAGCGAGACGCCCCCGATGTCGATCTGTTCGATCGCTTCGGCATGCGTCGTACCGCCCTTGGCCACCGTCGCCTCGAATGGATAGAGATTTACCGCGACCGTGGTGATCGGCGCGATTGCATATTTCTCGGCTTGGCTCTGGTGATCGGGGTTATCGCGATCGTAGAGAATCGCGCCGAAGACTTTCGGATGTAGCGTCTTTACCCGGCCGTCGAAGAGCGGCGGGAAGCCGGTCATCTCGCCGACATCGTGCGCCGGGATTCCGTGGTCTTCGAGATACTGTTTGGTGCCACCGGTGGCGTAGATGACGGTTCCTCGTTCGTGCAGTGCACGCGCGAGTTCGACCGATCCTGACTTGTCCGAAAGCGAAAAGAGCGCTGCCGGTTTGGTTCGGTCAGGCAAGCGCCAGCTCCGGGTGGCGCTCCTGCGACAGCGTCGCCGCGATGAGCGTGCTTACGCCCGGTTCCCGCATCGTCACGCCGTACATGCGATCGGCCAGCTCCATCGTCTTCTTGTTGTGCGTGACGATGATCATCTGCGAATCGCCCGCAAGCTCGCGCACCATCTCGGAGAAGCGTTCGACGTTAGCATCGTCGAGCGCGGCGTCGACTTCATCGAGCAGATAGAACGGTGACGGTTTGACCGCGATGAGCGCAAAGATCAGCGCCGCGGCCGTCATCGCGCGCTCGCCGCCGGAGAGCGCGGTGAGCGGCATGAGCTTTTTGCCCGGCGGCTGCACGGAGATTTCGATGCCGGTTTCTGAGAGATTCTCCGGGTTGGTTTGCCACATCTTGGCGTCGCCGCCCGGGAACAGTTTGCCGTACATCTCGGTGAACGCGCTCGAGACCTTGTCGAAGGTTTCATTGAAGAGCGCTTGCGACTGCGCTTCGATCTCTTTGATCGATTCGAGTAGCGTCTCGCGCGCTTTCGCCAGATCTTCCATCTGCGTGCGCAGGAAGCTCTCGCGTTCCGCGACTTCGTCACGCTCGGCCTCGGCGTTGAGGTTGACGTTGGCCGAGAGCCGCGCGAGTTCTTCGCGCAGGCGCGGCAGATCGTCGATCACGGTGTCTGGCTCTTGCGCGTAGCGCGCCTCGACGTCGTGACACTCCTCGTCGGTCGCGGGATTTTGGGCAAACTGCGAGACGAGCATGCCGAGTTCGGCTTCGATCTCGGCCAGACGCATGCGGTGGCGCTCGCCGCCGGCGACCGCTTCGCGTTCCTCGTTCTCGGCCGTGCGCAGGTCAGCTTCGAGCTGAAGCAGCGCGTTGGCAATCGTTTCGCGTTCGCGCCGCGCGACATCGAGCTTGGCGTCGAGATCGCTCACGCCGTGACGCAAGCCTTCGACGTGCGCGTGCGCGTTGCGCGTCTGTTCGACCAGCGTACCGATCTCGGCCAGCATGGCCTCGCGCGCGTTCTGTGCGCGCTCACTATCTTGATCGAGCATGCCCAGGCGCCCGCGTGACGCGTCGCGTTCGGCGGTGAGGGCCGCGGAACGCTCGCGCAAATCGCCGGCACGTTGGCTGGCTTGCAGCTGCGCGTCCTCGGCGCGCGAAATCTCCTCGCGTGCGCGCGAGAGCTCGGCTTCGAGCGCGACGCGCTCTTCGTCGCTATGCACGGCTTCCGCTTCGGGTGCTTCGAGGTCGTGCTCGCGCCGGCGCGCTTCGCGCGCTCGCACCAGGACATCCTCAACCGCTGCGTGCGCCCGTGCGACTTCGGCGTGCATGCGTTCGAGATCGCCGCCGAGGCCCGCCATCTCGGTGCGAAGCTCGGCGCTTTGTAGTTCAATCCGCGCTAACGACTCACGCGCATCGTCGCGCGCCGCTACCGCACCTTCGACGCGTGCTCCCGCATCGTTCGCCGAGCGCTCCAGCGCTTCCAACTTGGCGCGCATGCCGGTGAGCGCTTCGCGCAGCGTCTGCGCTTGCACGCGGCGCGAAAGAATCGAGCGTTCGCGTTTGAAGCGACCGCCGGTGATCGCGCCGCCGCCGGCGATCTGCTCGCCCGAGAGGGTCACGACTGTGTCGCGCAAGCCGCGCTCGCGGATCAGATGAATGCCGGTTTGTAACGTGTCGACGACCAGCACGTTGCCCACTAAGAAGCGGACGACGCCTTCATATTGCGGCTGCGTCTTCACTAAGGTGTGCGCGTAGCCAATCACGCCCGACACGCGCTCGAGCTCCGGCGTCATCGTCTTGGCATCACGATTGCCCAGCGTATCGAGCGGTAAGAACGTCGCACGCCCTTGCTCGCTGCGATTGAGAAACTCGATCGCGCGCTCGGCATCTTCCGACGTCGTGGTGATGATATTCGACAGGCGCGCGCCGAACGCAACGTCCATCGCGCGCGCATAGCGTTCCTCGGTGTCGATCACGTTGGAAACGATGCCCTCGATGCCGCGCACCTCGCCACGCTGCCACGCTTCCACTACCGCTCGGGTGCCGGGCACGTGCCCCTCGAGCGAATTCTCCAGCTCTTCGATCGTGTGCAGACGCGATTCGGCGCCTTTGACCTCGCCGGTCTGCTCGCGATGTGCGGCGAGCGTCTCGCCCAAATAGCCCTGCGCGCGCGTCAGCGCCGCTTCAGCGACTTCGCTCGCGGCACGTCCGCTGCTCAACTGCGCTTCAAGCGCGCCGAGTTGCGCCTCGCGTTCGGCGTATTTTTGCGCGGCTGCGCCGGCCGCCATCTCGAGCTGCGCGACGTGCTCGCGCCCGGCATGCGCCTCGCCTTCCAATCGCTCGGCTTCGGCGCGCAGGTTCTCCCCTTGGACGCGACGTTCGGCACGTTTGGCCGCACCGGCCGCGGCATGCGACTCGACCGCACGCAAGCGGGTGAAGATTGAATCGAGTTGCGCGCGCGCCTGCGCAAGCGCGCTCTGCGCCTGCAATTCCGCTTCGCGCGCTGCTTCCAACTCGGCCGAGAGCGGCGCCAGCCGTGCGTCGAGTCGTTCGATGGTCACCGCGAGCGATTCGCGCTCGGCTTGAACGCGCGCAGCGTCCTCGTGCGTTTGCGTCGATTGCGATTCGAGCGCCTCGCGGCGCGCAAGCGCTGCCGCATAGTCCGCCTCGATGCGCGCCAGTTCGGCGCGTTTGCTCTGCGCGCTCCCACGAATCTCTTCGAGTTGCAGTTCTTGCTGGTACGCGCGGGTGCGCAGTTCCGCCAGATTGGCACCCAACTGCGCGGTCTTGCCTGCCGCAGCGCCACGAACTTCGTCTTGCTTTTCGAGCTCGTTGCGCAGGCTCTCGCGCTCCCCACGCCGCGATGCGCTGGCACGCAGGTACGAGAGGATCTCGAGATCGCGCACACGTGCGCTTACCTTACGATAGCGCTTCGCCCGACGGACCTGCGTCTCGAGCTCGGGAATGCGCCGCTCGAGTTCGCTGATGAGGTCGTTGATACGGATCGCGTTGTTCTCGGTCTGCTCGAGCCGGCGCATCGATTCGTGTTTGCGCGCGAGAAACTTGTTGATTCCGGCGGTCTCTTCAAAAAGTGCACGGCGCTCGGTGGGCTTGCTGGTGAGAATCGAATCGATCTGTCCTTGCGAGACGATCGAGTACGATCCCGGGCCTAGACCAGTGCCCATCAGCAACTCGACGATATCGCGCAAGCGCACTTGGCTGCGGTTGATGAAATATTCGCTCTCGCCCGCGCGATAAGCGCGACGCGTGATCTCGACTTCGCTGAACTCGATCGGCAATTTGCCGGACGTGTTGTCGAAGGTCAGCGAGACCTCGGCCATGCCCAGCGGCTTGCGCTTGTCGTTACCGGCAAAGATCACGTCTTCGAGTTTGCCCGAACGCAGGCTGCGGCTCGACGTCTCGCCTAGCACCCAGCGGAACGCGTCGACCATGTTCGACTTGCCCGACCCGTTGGGTCCGACGATGGCGGTGATGCCGCCGGCAAAATCGAGCGCGGTCGCTTCGGCGAACGTCTTGAACCCGAAGGCTTTGATCTTCTTTAAATGCATGCTTATTCCGACAAAAGAGAGGCCAGTGCCGCACTGGCTGCGGCCTGCTGTGCTGCCTTCTTCGATGGCCCGCTCCCCGTTCCCAACGTCTTGCCGTTGACCTGCACGCTCGAAGAGAAGCGCGGCGCTTGCGGTGTGCCGTGGCTGCGCTCGCGGTAGACCGGCGTCGCCGAGAGGTGCTCCTGCGCGTAGTGCTGCAGGCGCGTCTTGGAATCGAGCAAGGCATCCGACGCGTGATCGAGCTGCTCGATGTGCTCGCGGACCACGAACGTGCGCGCCTTTTCCACACCGTAGCGCAGCGCCAGCGCGGCAACGAAGGCTTCGAAGGCGTCGGCCAAAATCGAACTGTTGTCCGTGCCGCCGGCGTTGCGCATCCCGACGCCCAGCTCGACCAACTCGGAGAAGCCCAGCCGCCGGGCGGATTCCGCGAGCTGCGCGTCGTTGACGATCGCCGCTTTGCGCACGGTGAGACGCCCTTCGGGCTCTTGCGGGAAGCGTTCGAAGAGCCAGCCGGCGGTGATGTAGCCCAAGACTGAATCGCCTAAGAATTCCATCCGCTCGTTGGAGGCGCTACCGGATTCCTTGGCCGAGCTTTCGTGAACAAAGGCCTTCTCGATCAGCGTCAGATCGCCGGCCGAACGCACGCCCGCGCGGGCGACGAGCGCACGCAAGCGGCGCCTACGATTTTCACCGGCCATCAAGAAGCGGCCGCTAGCGAACTTTCCCGAACACGATCACGCTATTGTGGCCCCCGAAGCCGAACGAATTCGAAAAGGCGACGTTCACCGGCGCCTTGCGCGCGACGTTGGGAACATAGTCGAGCGTGCACTCGGGGTCGGGAAATTCATAGTTGATCGTGGGCGGCATGATGTCGTTCTGCACCGCTAACACGGTCGCAACACCTTCGAGTCCGCCCGCGGCACCGAGCGCGTGACCGTGCATCGATTTGGTCGAGCTCACGCCGATCTTGTGCGCATGCGCGCCGAAGGCTTTTTCAATTGCTTTGGATTCGGCTGGATCGCCGATTGGCGTCGAGGTGCCGTGCGCGTTGATGTGATCCACCTCGCTGGGCGACACGCCGGCGGATTTAAAGGCGCGATCGAATGCGAGCGCTACGCCGTTGCCATCGGGATCGACCGCAACCAAATCATAGGCGTCGGCAGACTGACCGTAGCCAAGCACTTCGCAGTAGATCTTCGCACCGCGTGCTTTGGCGTGTTCGTACTCCTCGAAAATCAGGATGCCGGAACCCTCGCCGAGCACAAAGCCGTCCCGCTCCTTGTCGAACGGGCGCGACGCCTTCGTCGGCTCGTCATTGCGCGTCGACATCGCTTTCATCGAACAGAATCCGCCGACCGCAAGCGGCGAGATGCATGCCTCGCTCCCGCCGGTGATCATCGCGAGCGCATCGCCGTATGCGACCGCATTATACGCCATCGCAATTGCGTCGTTAGCCGAGGCACACGCACTCGCTACCGAAAACACCGGCCCGCGAAAATCAAACGCCATCGAGATGTGCGCCGGCGCCGCATTGGCCATGAGCATCGGGATGAAGAAGGGCGAGGTCTTGGTCCAGTTGCCAACCTGCGCCGCTTTGAGCGACTCGTGCCAGAACGTCTGAATGCCGCCGATGCCGCTGCCGACCATCGCGCCGACCCGGTTCTTGAACTCCTGGTCGTCGGGCAGCGCCGCGTCGGCGATCGCCTCTTTGGTGGCAACGAAGGCATACTGCGCGAAGCGATCCATGCGCCGCGCCAATTTGCGCCCGATCAGCTCTTCGGGGTTGAAGTCTTTGACTTCCGCGGCGATCTGCGTGGTGAAGGCGGTGGCATCGAAGACCGAGATCGGCCCAACGCCAGACTCACCGGCAACCAAGCGTCGCCAAAATTCTTCGCGGTTGTTTCCAAGGGGGGTCACGGCGCCGAGGCCCGTGACAACGACTCGTTTGCTGCTCAAAACGCCTCACCATTACGGCCGGGACCTCAGTCACCCTCTTCCGAACAAAAGGTAGGTGAAACGCCTCGCACCGATTCTCGCAGCCATCGCCCTAGCGGCAGCGTTGACCGCCGGCGCCGGAGCGCAGCAGCAAACCTTCTGGACGGCGCACGCCGGGCCCACGGGTCCAGTGCCGGTCATTACGCCGCAGCCGGTTTACTACGACGGCTACTACTATCCGTATCCGTACAACTGCAACAATCGCTTCTCAAGCGGCAGTCGGCGCGGCACAGCCCAGGGTCACCGCTACAATAACGGCAACCACGGGAATCCGTGTAATGGCCCCCGACCGAGCGCCCGTCCAAGCGGCCGGCCGCCCATGCCACGGCCGACCTAGCCAAAGCTACGCGCTAAAAGAGAAGATCGGCGCCGGGTAGACGCGCTCGGCCGCGATCGCGGACACCGCCGAGAACAGGCGTAAGAAATCACCGTTGGCCGGGAGCACGAATCCAGGATTGCTCGAGGGCGGCACGGACGCCGAGGACTGCAGCGCTTGGAAGGCCGGTCTGGCTGCCTCGCTCAAATTCGAGGAGGCCGGGGGAAGCGCGGCAGTGGTGGCCGTCGCGGGCACGATCCGGCTCAGCGAGGGCGAAGGCGCCACCGCCGGCTGGTTGGATTGGATCGCCGTCACGTGCATTTCCAAGATTCTACCCCAAAGTGGTCCTTGCCAAGCCTTCCGGCCCTTTGCTATACTTCCCCGGCTATGTTCCAGTTCGACCTGCAGCTTTTCGCGTCCAAAAAGGGCGCCGGCTCCACCCGCAACGGGCGCGACTCCAACGCCCAACGTCTGGGCGTCAAGCGCTTCGGCGGCGAGCGTGTGCTCGCGGGCAACATCATCGTGCGTCAACGCGGCACCAAGTTCTATCCGGGCGAGAATGTCGGGATGGGCAAGGATCACACGCTTTTCGCGCTGATCGAAGGCACGGTCGAGTTCTCGACGCGCCGCAATCGGCAGCACGTCAACGTACGCTAGCTGCAATTCATTGACGAAGCAACGATCAACGTAGTCGCCGGTAACGGCGGCGACGGCATCGTTGCATGGCGTCGGGAAAAGTACGTTCCTAAAGGCGGTCCGGCGGGCGGCGACGGCGGCAGCGGCGGCAGCATCTACATCCAAGCCACGTCGGCACTTTCGACGCTGGTTGAATTTCGTTTTAAGCGCCAGTTCAATGCCGACTCTGGGAAGGCCGGAAGCCAATCCAATAAATCCGGACGCAGCGGCACCGATTTGACGATTGCGGTGCCGATCGGCACGCTCGTCTACCGCGCGTACGATGGGAAACCCGAAACCTTTCTCGTCGATCTTGCGCGCGAGGGCGATCGCGTACAAGTCGCACGCGGCGGCAAGGGCGGGTTGGGTAACCAGCATTTCGCGACGAGCACGCGCCAAGCACCGCGCATTGCATATAACGGTGAGCCCGGCGAACACTGCACCCTTCGGCTCGAATTGAAACTGCTCGCGGATTGCGGCGTGATCGGCGTCCCCAACGCGGGCAAGTCGACGCTACTCTCGGTCGTTTCAGCGGCGCGTCCCAAGATCGCGGATTATCCCTTTACTACGATCGAACCGCAGCTCGGCGTCGTGCGCGTCTCCGACGACGAGTCGTTCGTGATGGTGGATGTGCCGGGCTTGATCGAAGGCGCGCATGAAGGTGCGGGCCTGGGCGATCAGTTTCTCAAACATGTCGAACGTACGCGCGCGCTGGTGCATCTGCTCGACGGTGCAAAAACGCTCGATGAGATCTTACACGATAAAGCTACGATCGAGGGCGAACTTCGCGCCTGGAATCCGGCGCTGCTCGAACGGCCGACGCTGTTGGTTGTGAGCAAACTCGATCTTCCGGACGCGCAAGAGCGATTGCGCGAGCTACGCGAGCAGTTTCCCGATGCACGCGGCATCAGCTCCGCGACCAGCGAGAGCGTGCGAGAGCTCGTCTACGCGATTTGGCAAACGATCAAAGAGTCGCCGCCACCGCAGGTCGTTACGCCGCCGCCGGCATTGATCGAACTCGTGCCCGACGAGGCGTTTGCGATCGAACGCGACGCCGACGGCGCATTCGTCCTGAGTGGCCCACGAATCGAACGCCTCGCGGCGGTCACTAACTTCGAATCCGAAGAGGGGCTCGCGCGCTTCGAGCGCGCGCTCGCTAAGATGGGCGTCGAAAAGAAATTGCGCGAACTTGGTGCGGTCGAAGGGGATACGGTACGAATTGGGCCGTACGAGTTTACCTATTCATGAGATTGGGCATTTTTGGCGGCACCTTCGATCCGATTCATAACGCGCATTTATTCTTAGCCGAATCCGCGCGCACGCTCGAGAATCTCGATCGCGTGCTCTTCGTTCCGACCAAGGAACAAAAGCACTACCGCAACTCGGCGCAAGAAGATGCCGCACATCGCTGTGCGATGATTCTCGCCGGCATCGAAGGCAACGCGGGCTTTGCACTCGATGAGAGCGACTTGCGCGCCGACGCTACCGGTTACACTGCCGATCTGTTACCGTTGCTCAAGAAAAAGTATCCGAAGGCAACGTTCACCTTTATCATTGGCGCGGATTCACTTGCCAACTCGCCGTGGGAACGCTTCGATGAAGTGCTCGAGCAACTCGAACGTTTCGTGATCGCACCACGCATCGGCGTACGTCCCGAGGCGTTGCAGCGCGTTATCGCTGCTGTGCCTAAGAGTTTGCGCGAGCGGATCGCGACGCTCAACATGCCCGAATTAACCGAGTCGGCCACGCTGGTGCGAACCTTGCTTTCGCAGGGACGCAGCGTCCGCTATCTCGTACCGGAGGCGGTATGGCAGTACATCGTCGCGCAGCGGCTCTACGGCATCGAACGCTAGCCCTTGCCGTCGCCCTGCTCGCAAGCACCGGATGCGGCGGCGGCGTAGCTGAGAAACCCGACAACGCTCACGTCTGTGCGATGTACGCAAGCGGCACGAACGACGCCGAAGCGGTCGTGCAGGGCACGGTGGTCGGCGTACTCGGCACGCGCAATGGTCCCAGCGGCGAGCACGAAGGCTTTCTCCTCAAACTCACGCAGCAATGCGACCTGATGCTGCGCATCGAGACCAACGTCGATATCACCGGGCCGGTCCCGCTGCGCGCGGGTGAAACCGTGACCGTCAAGGGTCAGTTCGAAGACGACCCGGGCGGCGGCGTGATTCACTGGACGCATCGCGATCCGCGAGGACGCCACGTCAACGGCTACGTGCTCGCCGACGGCAAGTACTACGAGTAGAGGTGCTTCGTGAACAAGCCCATTCGCGTCGCTATTGTGTTGGTAGCGTTTTTTTGGACGATCGCAGCCGCCGCAGGCAGCCCGCAACAGATAATTCCGATCGTCGACCTTACGCCGTCCTTCTTCGCAGCAATCGATCCTACGACGGGCTCGATTGCAATGCGCCTCGAGCGATTTAAGGAAGACGAGCTTTATCCTAACGAGGAGCTCTTTGACGAGCCGTACTTCGCGCTGAGTGATCCGCACCTTGCCTGGTATTTCGAACGGCTCGGGTCATCGCGTGCGGATCTACAGTCCTTCACTTTGTCGCTCAAGAAAGAGTTGCCTCGCTACGAAGCGACATTCGAAGGGGCCTTTCCTAAGTTCGATCCGCAGAGTCTAACGATCTATCTCATGCCCGGCTTTGGATCATTCGACGGCATGACGCGCGACATCGCCGGCAAGCATGGGCTGCTGATCGGCGTCGACAATCTCGAAGCAGAACGGTCAACGGTTCCCGTCTTCCTGACGCACGAACTCTTCCACATCTACCACCACGAGATCAATCCTACGTTCTTTCTCACCTCGAGCGAGGACGATCTTTATCGCTACGGGCTATATCGCGAGCTCTGGGCAGAAGGCATGGCGACCTACGTTAGCCAGAAATTGAACCCCGGCACGACACTCCAACAAGCGCTTTTCTCGAAGTCACTAGCAAGTCTGAGCCCCGCCGACTCACGGAAACTTGCCTGCCTTCTGGAGCGCGCTCTCGACTCCACGAACGAGAATGATAGCGCCCTGTTTTTCGATGGCGGCGTTCACCCGGATGGACTGCCGGCGCGTGGCGGCTACTTCATCGGTTATGAGATTGCGACGCAGCTCGGCGCTTCGCGCACGCTTGCCGAGCTCGCCGATTTGCGAGGGGACGACCTCCGCCACGATATTGGTTCGGGCGTCCGCGCTCTGTGTTCGCCGCCATGATGGTGCTCGATTCGATCGTGCTGGCGAGTGCATCCCCGCGCCGGCTCGAGCTCCTTCGCTCACTGGGGCTCGCCGTGCAGGTTGAGCCCAGCAGCTACGACGAGCCTGACGACCCGTCGATTGCACCGTCGGCGCTGGCGATCCGTCATGCGGCCGCCAAAGCGCGCGACGTCCAAGCGCGCTTTCCCGACGAACTGGTCGTGGCGGCCGATACCGTGGTCGACGTCGACGGGGCGGCGCTGGGAAAACCGCGCGATCCCGCTGCGGCCGCGGCGATGCTCCGGACGCTTTCCGGCCGCGAACATGCCGTGCACACCGCCTTTGCAATCGCATTTCCGGGACGCCGCGACCTGATCCAAGAGTGCTCGAGCACCCGGGTGCGCTTTTATCCGCTCGCCGACGACGAAATCGAGGCGTACGTCGCCACCGGCGAGTCGATGGATAAAGCCGGCGCATACGGCATCCAAGGTCGCGCCGCGGCGCTGGTTGCATCGATCGACGGCGATTTTTACACGGTCATGGGCTTCCCGCTTGCCCGCTTCGTTCGCTCATTGCGGCGGTTGGGTTTTACCTTACCGGCGGCGAAGAGCGCCAACAACGCATAGGGCTTCCCGGGAGCCGGCCATCTTTACTTATCGCGACGAGCGCAAATTATTCGCGTTAATTGCCGTCATCATCGTGGCGGCGACGCTGGCGCTCGTGCAAATCAACGCCGAACGCGCAGGCACGACGAGTCCGCTCACCGCGATTGCAACATCGCTTGCGTCGTTCGCGCAAAGCGCGACGAGCCTCGTCATTGACGGCGTGCGCGGCGCCGGGACATCGGTCGCGGCGCTGCCTTCGCTCGAAAAAGAGAACGCGCGGCTGCGCGATGAGAACCTTGCGCTCGCAACCGAGAACACGCGCCTGCACGAACTCGCCGCGCAGTACGCCTCCGAGGTCAGCATCCAACCGGCGGTCGCAGCGAATCCGACCGGTATCGAATCACGCGTCATCGGTTTTCCACCGGAGAACGATTCGCGCACGGTCACGATTGACCGCGGCAGTAACGCCGGCGTGCACAAAGACGACGGCGTGATCGCAAGCGCGGGCGTCGTGGGACGCGTTGAATCAGTCGGACCGTTCTCGAGCGAAGTCGTGCTCATTACCGATTACACCAGCCGCATTCCGGCGGTAACGCGCCACGGACGCTACTGGGGTATTGCACGCGGCAATCTCTCGAGCGTGCGCGTTGAGTACATTCCGCAAGATGCGCCGATTAAGCGTGGCGACGTGATCGTCACCGGTCAAGGCCGCTCGTTCCAATCGGGGGTGCCGATCGGGACGATCGTTTCGATCGAACGCGGTGATGCGACGCTTTACCAGACCGCCGTCCTCCGCCCCGCCGTCGATCTCGGCACCCTCGATCGCGTTGTCGTCGTCCCGCAATAGAATTCACATCCCGCGGGTCACTGCTCCCGCGTGGTATATTTCCGTCGCCTGGCTGTTGCTCGCGCTCTTTGCACAAGATTGCCTGATGCACGTGCTCACGATCCGCAACGTCGAACCCAACGTCGTGCTGGTAGCAGTGGTGTGGTATGCGATTCGCGTCGAGGCATGGCGGGCCGCTGCCTACGGTTTGGCTGCCGGCTTCGCGCTCGATCTGCTCACCTTCGGCATGAGCGGCGGCGCCTGGACGATCGCGATGACGGCGGTGGCCATCTTCTCCAGCACGATCTCACGCGGGTTCTTCGCCGATTCGATTCCGCTTGTTGGAACGATCACGTTCGTCGCAACGCTGGTGGTGCGCTTGATCTACTGGGTCGTAATGAGCTTCGAAGGCTTCCCCGGCGGCCTGGCGGTGATGCACTTCCACCAAGCGCTCTTTGAAGCGGTGCTCAATGGTTTGGTGATGATGGCCGTGATCTTGGTCAACCGGCGTTTCGACAGCCGCTACGCATGATCATCGACCGCCGTCGCGCGCCGCGCATTTCATGGGAACGTTCACCGTGGCGCATCGCGGGCTTCATCGCCATCGTCGCGATCGCGGTCATTGCGCTCATCGTGCAACTCGTTCAGGTGCAACTCGTGCAAGGCGCGCGCTATCGTGCCGCGGCGCTCGAGAATCAAGTTCGGCTGATCGAAGTCGCGGCGCCGCGGGGCATGATCTACGATCGCGACGATCATGTGCTCGTGCGCAGCCGGCCATCGTTCGTTGTCGGACTTATTCCCTCGGAGATCACCGATATCGACAGCGTTCTTGCGACCCTCTCGCGTACGCTGGGGATCGATGAGACGAAGTTGAACTATCGCTTGCTGCATCACCGCGGCGTAAATTACGAGAACTTTGCGCAAGTGCAGACCTACGAGCCGTATGGCCCAGTGGTACTCGCGAGCGATTTACCGGTCGCCAAAGTTGCGCGGCTCTCCGAGTTGCTCGGCGACGTGCAGGGCGTCGATCTGGAAGTGCAGCCGATCCGCGACTATCCGCTCGGCGCAACCGGTGCATCGATATTCGGCTACGTCGGGCAGATTACCGAGAGCGAATACGAACGGCGTAAGCACGAGGGTTATACGCCCAACGACGTCGTCGGCAAGGACGGGTTGGAATACGTCTACGACAAGTATTTACGCGGCGAAGCGGGCGGCCAACGCGTCGTCGTCGACGCGCAAGATCAGGTTGTCCCGGGCATCAAGCTGCCGGCGAAAGCCGCGATCCCCGGAGACACGGTCATCACCAACGTCGATGGTCGCCTCGAGCAGATCGTGCAGCGCGCGCTCGACGACGGCATCAAAAAGTGGTCGCACGGGCGCAAACTCGCGGGCGCGGTCGTTGTGCTCGATCCATGGACCGGCGGCGTGCTCGCAATGGCGAGCTATCCCGAATTCGATCCCAACGATTTCGCCGCCGACAACTGGAAGCGCGTCTCGCATTATCTGCTCGATCCGACGGATCCGCTCTTCAACAATGCGATCGGCGCTGCAACGCCGACCGGCTCGACCTTCAAGATGGTCACCGGCAGTGGCGTGCTCACTGAAGGTTTGGTCAAACCCAAGGAAGTCGTTTACGACAGTGGTTCATGGAACTGCGGTGGCTACGTCGCGCGCGACATCGCGTCCGGCGGCCTTGGCAACACTACATTTGTTCCCGCACTCGCGGCTTCGTCGGATGGATTCTTCTACCAAATGGCGTGGCGGCTCGGCATCACGCGGCTCACCAAGTGGGCGCACCTCTACGGCGTCGGCACGCGAACCGGCATCGATCTGCCCGGTGAAAACGCGGGCAATTGGCCGACCAACGCGTGGGAGATGAAGGTCTTCGGTGTGCCGATGGAGCCGAGCGAAGTCTGCATGCTCGGCATCGGTCAAGGCGCGATGCAAGCCACGCCGCTCCAGATGGCCGACATCGCTTCGGCCGTCATCAACGGCGGCACGCTCTATCGTCCGCAGGTCGTGCGCGAGATTCGCACGCCGCAAGGACACATCATAAAAACCTTTGCACCTGAAGTCATCCGCCAAGTTCCCGCGACGCAAGAGGCGCTCGCACTCGTTCGCGACGGCATGGGAAAAGTTACGGATCCCGGTGGCACGGCGTACGGCTTGAAGATCGCGGGACTACCATTCTCTGGAAAGACCGGCACGGCGGAAACCGGCAACGGCGCGGGCGCGAATACGACCTGGTTCATCGCCTGGGCACCGTCGGATCACCCCAAAATCGCGATGGCCGTCTTCGTCGATCGCAGCGGCGGATACGGCGCAACCGTCGCCGCGCCGATCGCGCGCGAGATCCTCGTCAAGTATTTCGGGAAGAGCGCGGCGTACGCACCGTAGCCGGCGAAACCGTCAGCGCGAAGCGATGACGATTAGTGCGTCTTCCGCGGCGCCGCGAATTTCGGGGCTCGCGTCGGAATCACGCAACCGTTCGAGCTCGCGAATGCTTTGCGCATCGGCGCGGACGAGCAGCGCATCGATATCTTCGAACGACGGCGTTGCGCGTTGCGGCTCGCGTGCCGGCGCGTGCTGTGGCGATTCGCCACGAAGCCGGTCGCGGCGCACGAGCAACGTCCCAAGCGCGAAGAAGCTCGCGCCTACGAGAAAGACTACGAGAAGAATCGCGGTCCCGGGATTATTCGAGAACAATCTGCGCCGCGCCACGCAGCGCATCGATCGCATTGGCCAGCGTTTCGTCGAGCGTGCGATTCACGCTCGAGGTCAAGACCCGATGGAACTCTTCGATCGGAAGTTCGTTCAAGACGGAGAGCACGTGCAGCAGCTCACCGCGATAGGTCTCGAGCGCATCGCTGCGATCGGTGCCGTGATAGATCGTCGTTCCGAGCAACTGGGCGTTGATCAGCCAAGGCGTCACCGCGCCAAGCGGTGCCGACTCGAGATCCGGTAAGAGCGCTCGCACGACGTCGAGTTCGATCGCGCCGGTGACACGCAGCGTCCCGTTGCTCGGCGCCTTCGGCGAGGCGGTCGGTGCAAAGCTCAAACTTTCGACTACGTCGCGCAGTGCTTCGCGACTCTCGCGATCCTCGAGATCCTTGCCGGTGATCGTAAGGCGCGGCATGCGTAGACGCACGAACAGTTTCTCAAGCGGTGCGCGCAACGCGCGGCTGGCATTCGCGAAGGCGTCATCGACCGAGGCCGGCGCGTCTTGTGCGTGCTCCGGGAAGAGTAGTCGCACGGCGAAGAGGTGCTGGACGAGTCCGCCTGCACTCGTGCTGCGCTCGATCATGCGTAGCGTGTTGCTCAGCCGATCGGCGCTGAAGTCGAGATAGAGAACCGGAACTTCCACCCGATCCTCGTCGTCCACAGGAGCCTGCGGAGCAGGCGTCTCGAAGGACGGCGCGCTGGTGGCAATCGACTCGACCAATTCGGTAATCGCGCGTGGCGGCGCTTCGCGCGGGGGAACCGTCGGTACGACTTGCACCGGCTCCGGCTCGGGCAATGGCGGCAACTCGACCGCAACTTTTTCCGCCGGGAAGATCCGTGCAATCGATATCGGTGTGCCCGCGGTCGACTCGCTCAAACTCGGTTGCGCCTGCACGCGAACGGTTGGCGCCGCGACGGCAAACGTCGTGCCTTCACCCCACTCCAAAATGGCGCGCGTGTCGAGCGCGGTGCCCGCTGCGAGCGGCGCCATCACCATCATTTCCCAGCGGATGCGCAGATCGACGTTCGGATTGACGTCGGCGAGCACGAGGCCGCGCGCTGACCACAACTGCGATGCGCCCGAGTCGTCGCCGACCGCCAGCCCGTTAATCGTCGTCGACGACGGCACATACACAGCTAAGTTCGTCGCGACGACGCGCACCGTCAATCGATCGGCCGGTCCGTCGCCGTCGTTGCGTAAACGAATCTCGTAGTACAGCCGCTCGCCGGCGTTGACGCTTTCGGAGGGAATCGCGAGAATTTGCGCGCTCTGCCCGAATTGCGCTTGCGCGAACGTGGGAACGTCGAGTGTGGCGAACTGTACCGGGCTAATCCCTTTGCCGTGCAGCCAGCCTTCGAGCGCGAGCGTGCGATTGCCGCTGACCGCGCGCAGCAACCGCAGGGTAATGCGCGATTCGTGCGTCGTTTCGGCGGCAATATCGGCGAAGGCGAGGCCGTCGCGATCGCGCCGTGCGTCGACCGCACGCTCGATTGCCAACTCCGGCGGCAGCGTGAGCGAGAGCCGCGCATCGCGCAACACATCAGAACCCGAATTTACGACGCGCACAATCGCATCGACCGTCCGTCCGGGGCGTAGCGGCTCGTGCGAGGTCAGTTCCCACGCGACACTCTCGACGGTGGGACGCGAACGTACGACCGTGGTCGCGGTGCCGAGATCGACCGCGCCGCCGCCGTGCTCGAGCACGGCGCCAAGCGTCACCGACGAGCGATCGGGAACGCGCGACGCAATCGTGGTGAGGACCGTGAAGACGCGCTCTTGGTGCGGATGCACAAAGCCGAGCGCAACCGGCACGTCATAGGGAATCGTATCTTCGGCGCTTTCACCGATGCGAAGATTTTCGAGATGGAGCCCCGGGATCAAGCGCAGACGCACATCGGATTCGGGCGCAGTACCGTCGTTGAAGACGTGCACGGTAAAGGCGAGCTCTTCGCGCGCCTGCGCGACGCCGCGATCAGCTTCGACGTAGTTGCGTGCGCGACTGAAGCGCGGTGCGACCCGTACGGTGAGCCGCCGCGAGAACGTACGCTCGCCCGCTGAGCCGGTCGAAGGGTTCCAACGCAATGCAGCATCGATCGGCAAGGCTGTCTCGGCCGTCGCCGGCACCGCAACCGTCGCGGTGATCCCGGCCTCGACCATACGTCCGGCAGCAAGTGAGCCGAGTGAAAACGTCTGATTGCTAATCGCGTCATCGCTTACCGGCTGACCATCGACGTGTGCCGTGCCCGGCGCATAGATCAATCCTTGCGGTAGCATGAACTCGATCTGCACGCGCTCGGCAATGCCGGTGCCGGTGTTCATCGCGCGCAGCACCATCGGCACGCGCATTCCGGGGGTGACGACGTCATCGCTGATCACGGCGAGCGCCGTATCTTCGCCGTCGAAGTCGACCGGCGAGAGCACCACGATTTCAGCTGAGCTGATCGAGAATTCCGAGGTCTCGCGCGAACCGACGGTCCCCTGCGCTTTGATGCGCGTCCCATCGCCCAGCGGCGAATCGATCGTCGCTTGATATTCGACCACCACCGATTGCGCTGGTGCGAGCCGCTCGCTTACTACCGTTGAACTGTCGTAGTCGAAGGCTTCACCTTCGACCGCCGCCACCACGCGGCCATCGATGCGCGCACTTCCCGCAAGGTACGTTGTATGGTCGGGCGCGGGCAACACGACAACGACGTCGTGCGCGCTAGAACTGCCGGTGTTGCGAACCACCGCACGCACGGTGATCGCGTCGCCCGGGCGCGGCGCACTTGGCGCGGCGATCGTCACAAAGGTTGCACTATTTTGCAGCTCGGGACGGCTGCGCACGAACAGGCGCTCGATGTTCGAACCGACAAGCGGCGTTTGGTCGGTCACTAGCGCGGCTTGAAAAACCAGCTCGCTGCCGTCCTCGATCGTCGGATTGGCGCGGAAGACCGCGGTTACGCGGCGTTGCCCGTTCGGTTCCAAATCGCCGATCGCCGCACCGTTGGGATCGATGAACGAGCCGTCAGCCAGCGCGGCGTCATCGACGGTATCGCCCGCAGCGAGGTGTTCGACGCCCTGCGGATGCGCGAAGCGCACGCGAACGCCGGTGGCAGCCGCGCCGCCGAGGTTGGAAAAAGAGAAGTGGACGCGGATCGTTTCGCCCGGACTGACCGCGCGATTGGGCTCGAGCACGAGGGTCCGCAGACTCTCGACTAACGCAGGCGAACCCGGCGCGAAGATGCCAGTCAACGACGTCGAAGCCACGTGCCCTCCTTTTTAGTCAAGCAAGGCGAGGGCCTGCGCGATGCGGTCAGCCCGGGCGCCCGGGTGGCTCGCAAGAAAGCTATCCACAAGCGGACGTCGCCCATGACCGGCCAGCGCGTGCGCCGCGGCGAGCGAAACCGCTTCGGCCGGAT
>DATHMY010000155.1:0-5246 GCA_035486535.1 Candidatus Acidiferrum sp. | reverse complement strand
CCCGCTGTGAGATAGCGGAACACCTAAGCCCTCTTAGCGGATACGAAAGAGCCGCCCTTTCGGACGGCTCTCGTTAAGGACGAAACGCGCGGCGTTTAGCGGCCTTTTTTGCGGGTCGTCTTCTTGGCGGCCGTCTTACGTGCCGGCGCCTTGCGGGCGGGAGCCTTTTTCGCCGTCGATTTCTTGGCCGTCGACTTCTTGGCCGACGACTTCTTCGCGGCGCCGGAACCACGCTTGGCGGTGCCGACGGCTTCCTTCAACGTGCGCCCGGCAATGAATTTGAGCACGCGCTTGGCCGGGACTTTGATCGGCTCGCCCGTCTTCGGGTTGCGCGCGATGCGCGCGGCGCGGTCCCGAACTTTGAACTGGCCGAAGGGGGTGAGCTGGACTTTATCGCCCGACTTGAGCACGTCGGTGATCTTTTCCAGCATCGCTTCGATCAGGTCGACGACCTGGCGACGCGGGACTTCCATCTCTTCGGCGAGCTCACGAGCTAACTCGTTCTTGGTCATACTGTCCTTTCGGATTTGGGGCAGCTAATTGACCAGCGGGTTATCGAAAAATCCCCTGTTTCCTTGTGTATTTGGGCTATTTTCGAGCAGGAAATGCCGGCGCCCCGGGACTCCCCACAGCCCTATCTTGGCGAAAGGGACAACGCTCTTTGGCAACAATTCCGTGCTAAATCGACCGATGCACCGCGAACCATCCCCCACCGAATTAATGAACGCGATTCAGCATCCGCATAGCATCGCTGGAAGCGCGCCCACGCTAGGCCGTGATTTCCGGGAAGCGTGCTTAGCGGTGCCGGGAACCGGCTCAGGGTATATCACGTGGGGCGTAATCAAAAAGACGATTTCGTCGCGTTCGTGAGCGGTTTGTTTGTTCTGAAAGATCTTGCCGAGGATCGGAATGTCTGCAAGGCCCGGGACTTTCGAAATCGTCTCACTTGACGTATCCATCATTAGGCCACCCAACACAATGGTCTGAGCGTCGTTCACTCGAAGCGTGGCGTCTATTTTTCTGTTGGTAATGATCGGGTAGCCGGTTGAGGTAATACCTTCGATTTCACTGTATTCCGGATGCAGCTCAGCCGTCACTACCCCGTCGTCGCCGATCGTCGGCGTCAATCGTAGCTTCACGCCGATGTCGACGAACTGCACGTTCTGGCCGCCGAGGACAGACGTATTAAACACAATCGGATATGTCTCGCCGACGAGAAGATCTGCTTCCTTATTATTGAGCGTGACCAGCTTCGGCGTCGCCAGAATCTGCGCGCGTCCGAGCGAGATCAACGCGTTGAGTGTGACGTTAACAGGAATCGATCCGCCAGTGAAGGCGTACGTTGTCGACCCGGGGGTCACCGTCCCCTGAAGGTTCGTGCCGCCGAACTCCAATCCAAAGTTGCTCGTATCGTTTTGGGGCGTCACATCGGCGACTTTGACCTCAAACATCACTTGCGGACTCGGGCGATCGATCGTAGCGAAGAGCGCCGCCGCGGTGCCCTGCACATTGTCGTTTCCATCGACGATCACCTCATTGTGCTCGCCATCGGCGATGTAGGTTCCCTCGGAAGTAAGAACCTTCAGCTCTTTGATCGCATCGTCGGCTTTGATGTACTCCAGCGGATATGCTCGCGTCTGACTTCCGCTTCCGCCGCCCGAGTTCGGTGCGTCGAGTGCTGCGATCAGCCGCTGTGCTCGCGCCACCGAATCGATGTCACCTGTGACGACAACGGCGCTGGTGCGTCGATCGGCAACGATCACGGTCCCAGCCGGCAGTGCCGGCACGATTTCCTTAGCCACGTCGTCGGCATTTGCGCGAGTGAGTCGCAATACCACCGTCTGAGCACCGGTTTGCGAATGATTCTCGACGTATCGCCGGTTCATGGTGTCGGCGGATCCCACGATCAAGACATTCCCAACGCGATGGACCTGAAGGCCGTTTGCGCTTACAAGCACGCTAAGCGCGCGATCGAATGTCACGTCGCGAAGGTGAAGCGTAATGCGCCCTGCCTTGATAGAGTCGTCGGTTATAATGTTCTGACCCGATTGCGCAGCAAGAAGCGTGATCACATCGCTAATGTCGGCATCGTGGACGTCGATTGAAATCAGACTATCCGCGACGCAAAGCCCGGATGTGAGCAACAACGCACCGAGTAGACCGCTTAGAAATAGCCTCATGGGCGTCGGGCTACCGTCAATGGCACGCGCGTTCCGTCGGAGAGCCAGATCCCTCGGGCAGTTATTGCTGCCACGCGAAGACCGCCGACGCGATCTCCGACGGCGAGGACCCGAACCGTGCCGTCTTCTTCCACGAGCGCGCGCGCCGGATCACCAAGAACGATAGCGCGGACGACCGGTGCAGATCCCGTATTCTGCGGAGAAACCACGACTGCTTGAGTTGGAACGAACGGATCCCGGCTCACCGAAAAGCCCGGGAAGACCAGCCGCGCAGGAGTGGCAAGGGTCGCGGTCTCCGTGTGCACAGGTGCGTCCGCTGCGCCGGCAAGCGATGATCCTTGCGTGGTTAACGGCAGCACAGCGATTCCGCCTAGGATCAACATGGCGGCCAGACGCATCAGCGAGCATCGGTCGTCGTCATAAAGACCCGGAAGCATATTCCATCTCCTCTCGCGCGGTACCGCGATAGCGAAATAGCGTCGCATGAATTTTCGCGCTAAGAACGGGGCTTGGTGTGTGATTGCCGTCGCCGTCCAGGCTGATGTCGCTCATGTCGATCAGCACGTCGTGTCGCGGAACGTCGGACACGAATGCCAGCAGCTCGCGAAAGTGCCCGCGCGCGTCGACTTCGATCGGTACGCCAGCCAGCGGCGTCGACGCAACGGGGATTGCCGTCGTTGCCGGGACGATGGAACGAACGTCGATCTTAAAGGCCCGCGCTTCACGGCTAAGCAACGCCAAGGTTGCTGCCATCACCGCGCTCTCCGAGCCCCGACCGGACAGCGCGCGAACGTCATCGGTCACGCGTCTCGCTAGCGCATGCAATTCCGCAGCATTACGGATCTCGGCCTCGTTCTCGTTCGCTTCGTCGTACAGTGCCTTCGCCTGCGATTGAATCGCACCAATCGCTTGGGACGACGGCCACCAGACCATGCCAACACCTGCGCCGAAGAATATCGCTGCGGTCAGCATCCACACGATCCGGACAGTCGATGACGTTGTGAGGCGGCTAATAGACTTCATCGATAGTCTCCAACGCGTACTTCGAAGGCAATGATCCGACCCGATCGGTCCCGATCTTCTTTGCTCGCATGAATGAGCGACGGCGACGCCGCATTCGAACTCGACATAAGATCCGCCACGGTGTCGCTTAGGCCATCGAGTCCCTCCGCGTTGCCATCAATCTGAAGGCCTCCGTCGACGCGAGCGATGCTCGTTAACCATGCTCGATCGGGCACGTGATTGGCGATATCAGCCAGCCGGCTAGCGAGCACGGCACCCGATCGTCGAATCTCGCGTAACCGCGTGTCGATAGAAATCAGCTGTTCCAGTCTCGTCTTGCGCAGCTTGAGCCCATGAAGCCCGACTCGGCTCGCGCTGAGGCGCAGAGATTGAGCTTGCAGCTCGCCACGTGCTTGTGCGAGAAGCAGTTGTTCGACAATCCACCACACCCCGACGATGACGACGACGGTTGCAAATGCTGCGAGCGGCGTTCTCAGTGTTTCGGGAATCCGGCTCGGCCGAAGATACTCGAACGCTTCGGGAGCACTGTCGCGCAGATAGTCGAAGCGCATCACGCCGCTGCTCCCCACAATGCAAGGCTCGCGGCTAGGGTCCAATCAGGAGCGGCTACGCGCACCACGTCTTCCGGGTACGCTGCCGTATGAAGAACCTCGGGAACAGGCATACCGGCGACAGCGCCAGTCGCCTCTTCCAGCGCACGCGCGAAATTTGGCAAGCGCGCGCCGTTCCCAGTAACCGCAATTCCCTCGATCGAAACTCGCGTGCGCGCACGGTCGATGAGCGCAGCAATCGCCGCCACGACCTCCTCGCTGGCGGTAACGCCCGCACCGGCACAACCGAGGATGCGTTTTCGGCGCTCAGCGGTCGGCACGTCGATCGAAAGTTCTGAAGCAATGCCCCGAGTGATCGTAGCCCCGCCCATGTGCGCGACGAGCGAGGCTGGTCCCGTTGCGCTAAAACAGTGGACGGTCGCGCGCTCTGCGCCGACATCTACGATGGCATCGCAGTCAGGCAAAAGACGGCGGATCGCAAATGCGTCGTGATCGACGGCAACGGCTCGCAATCCGGCAATGCGCGCAGCTCGAACGCGCGAATCGAGGCTCCCGGCACGCGTGACACCGATAGCAAAGGTCCCGGCAGTGCGGTCGAGGGCGTGTAAGCGAACGATCGAGCCGGCTTCCTCCAAATCCCAGCCGGCGAACCGTTGCGCTTCGAACCTTGCCGCGCGTAGACGTTCCGGCCAACTCATCTTTGGAAACCGAAGAGTACGAAGCGCGCACGCTGGTGCGCCGATTGCGAGGACGCAGCGACGCTCGCGGGTTCCGATCTCGGCCAACATGTCTTCGATTACGGCGGCAACGAGCTCGGGCTGGTCAACGCGCAACGCCGACACGGCGTCGTCGGGGATGTCGCGAGCGACGATCGCTCGGATCCGCATGCCCCCTTCACGACGGGCCTCCGCGCATGCGATTCGCGCGCGCGTCGACCCTACATCGATCCCGAGCGGGAGTAGCTTCCAATCAGCCATGCAAGCCGAACACATTCATTCCAAGCGATGCAATCGTACCAAGTGCCAAGAACGGGGCGAAAGCCACGCGATCTCCGGGATGAACGCGTTTGCGCGCCAGGAGCGTAATAGCCCACAGCGCTCCAACGATAAATGCTGAGCCGAGCGCGCCAATCGCGATGACCCCACCGCATCCCGCGCCAATGACCGCGCCAAGCTTCACGTCGCCAAGCCCGATGCCCCGCCCGCGAGTCAGCGCGTAGAGCGCGGACAGCGAACCAGCACACACAACTGCCCCGATAGCAGCTGGAATAGCACTGCCCGCAACCAAAGCGGCGAGCAAAATCATCAATGCGGCGAGCGCCGTTACGGAATCAAAGACTAGGCCCGTTGCAAGGTCACTCGCCGCCGAAACGATCGCGCATGCCATTGCCAACGCCACGCCGAGCGACATCGGCGATCCGCGTTCATCACCGATGACAAGCACCATGAGCGCTCCAACAACGAGCAACGCGACGGTGGGGCGCGCAACGCTA
>DATHMY010000154.1:0-13688 GCA_035486535.1 Candidatus Acidiferrum sp. | reverse complement strand
GCTAAGGCGTTCTACGAATCGGAACGCTCAGGTCACACACCGAGAAATCCGCACCGTGAAGCTTACGCGCTTGCGCGACCAAGTCGTCGAATTGCGGCGAGTGCACGTCGAGCGCCTCGAAGTCCGGCCGCTGACCGGCCGGCAAATCCGCCAGCACACGGACGTGTAGCAAGCGATCGGGGTGTTTGGGCGGAACGCCGACGGCCACCGCGCGCATCACCTCGAGCCCCGCGATGATCCGCCCCACCACCGTATAGTCATGGTCGAAATAGCGCGTCGTCCCGCGCATGAAAAAGATCTCGGCGTTGGCCGTGTCGACGTCGCGCTCGCGCCCCATCCCCATCACGCCGTCGCAATACGCGCCCCACGTGACCGGCGTGCCGGTGGTACTCGACGCGCCGACCGGCAACACCCCGAGGAAGCCTTCGGCCTCGGAACCGCTGCGCACAAAGCGAATCTGGCTCGCCGGGATCTTTGCCGAGAATTCCGCGCGCAGGTCGGGCAAGGCGGAACGGTCGCCGTCATGATTGCGTGGATCACCGGTCTGAATGAAATTGAAGCCTGGGGAATCCACCACGCGCCACATCAAGAGTCCGTCGTAGACGTGCATGCGTGCAAGCTGTTTTACCCGCGCCACGGCCTTGGGCGCAAGCCGCGGGTCGAGCGCAACAACCGCGCGGCCTTTGCTTGTGTCCACGACCAGCGCGTTTTGCGGATCGATGGGGTGCCACGCGCTCGTTACGGCGCTAAGTAGCCAAAGCATCATCACGTGCATCTCATCGCATGTACGGTTTGCGGCAGCGCACGGCCTTTTTCGCGTAAGCGGCGAATGATACGCGAAGCGCCGAGCGGAGGGCCATATGACAAGACACCGTTATGCCGTTGTTTTGCTGATGTTTTTAGCCGTGTTTGTAAATTACATGGATCGGGTGAATTTTTCCGTGGCGATCCCCAAGATCCGGGACGCCTACGGGTTCTCGCTCGAGCAGATCGGTGCGATCTCGTTCGCTTGGGCCATCATTTATGCGCTATGCAATTTTCCAGGTGGCTGGCTTGCCGATCGGCTTGGGTTACGTCTAGCGTTGCCGCTGTTGCTGGGATGGTGGTCGGCGTTTACGATCGCGACGCCGTTTGCCCGATCGCTCAGCGGCTGGTTCATCATTCGCGGGTTGATGGGCGCGGGCGAAGCGCCGATCTGGCCGATCAACGCGAAGACCACCAACACGTGGGCGGCGCCGAGCGAACGGTCGACGTTTTTCACACTTGCGGGGTGCGGCCAGTACGCCGGCCCCGCGATCGGTACGCTGCTTGCGGGATGGATCGTCGTGACGATGGATTGGCAGTGGACCTTCATCCTCTTTGGCATCGCGGGACTTGCGATCGTCCCGTTGTGGCTCATCTTCGTTCGCGATCGACCCGAGGACGATCCGCGAACGAATGAAGCGGAGCGGGCCTGGATCGGCAACCGTTCGCGTGCGGATCAACAGATCGATTGGCCGGGGATTCGCGCGGTACTGCTCAGCCGCACCGGACTCGGGATGCTCCTCGTCTATCTGACGTTCGGCTACATTCTCTTCACGTTCATCAATTGGGTCCCGAGCTATATGTTCTACACCTTTCACATGAGCATTCTCAAAAGCGCAGCATGGGCGAGCTTGGGCGCCGTGTTTGGGCTTGCCGGATTCTTGATCTCGGGGCCGTTCAACGATCGGCTGGTAGCGCGCTTCGACCGTTTGACGGCGCGGCGCATCGGCGCGACGGTGCCGATGCTCGGCATGATCGTGTGCGTGCTGTTATCGCTTGCGACGGCCCGCGCAGAATTCGGCGAGGCGACCGCGATATTGATCGGTCTTGCGCAGCTGCTCATGAACATGACCGTCGGTGCGTGGGCCGTCAACGTTGTTGAGATTTCGCCGAATCAGGCATCGACCGCGATCGTCTATAGCGTGTACAACGGGGTGCTCAACATCATGGGCGCGTTCAATTCGCTAATTTTAACTGCGCTTGCAACCGCGTACGGGTTTCCGTTGGCCTTCGGGAGCGCGCTGTTCTTCATGCTCGTGTTCCTATTCGGCATGTTGCTGGTGGTCGATCGCAAAAGCTACACGCGCTTGATCGCACGCGCGGAGGCTGCGCGCGCCAGCTAGGCCGGAGATGGAGCGTACCTCGAGATCTTGCGCCAGGCGCCGTCGATCGCAGCGACCCAGGCGATGATTGTCAGGACCGCCGGCGCGTGACCCGTGTTCCGACACAGCGGCGCTCGCGCGGCTCGCTTGAAACCGCCGTCCGGTAATAGCCCTCGAAGGACGTGAAGCCCTCATCGAAGGTGACATGCACCTCGCCGTTATGGACGCCGTCGCGTAACGTCGCCGTCAGCACCAGACCGCACAACGCACCGTTGAGGTAGCCGCGCCGGCCATAGCGGCCGATGACGTTTTCGCCGCGTACGATCAAGCGTAGCAGCCCGGTCCCGAGAAATTCGTGCATCTCCGGATTCAAACGATACGCCGCCGTCGCGCTTGTCAAAACGTCACCCCCATGCCCTTGGTCAAAGCGTGCCGTTTCGTAGCGCCAAACGGGTATCCCGAGGTCGCGAATCGGGCTTCTTTCTTTGCTGTCTAGGACACGGTTGCTACAAACGGAGCGGCCGCTGACACAATCAGAGCACAAATACCGTGAGGGCTCCAATGTGACCGCGTTAGAGACACGGCTTCTTACTTCCACAAAAGGCGTAATGCCGCCGGCGCGTAGCCGAATGTTGCAATTTCGGGTTAACGATCTCGAGCAGCTCTATACAGGGGCTGAAACGTGGCTGCAACTGACGCCGGGGGTCTTGGAATGCACCGGCGCGCGCGTGCAACTTCCCGGGGCTCGCGTTACCGAGCTCAACCTCAACTGCGGCATACAGATCAGCTCGCGCATCGAGCGCGGCCGGTTGGCGATGCTCCTGATTCGGCCCGAGAGCGGGGGTCACGTGCTCACCGGAGGCAAGAAGTACGTCGACGCGTGCGCGCTGGTCGTGTCCGGCGACGAGTTGTCGTTCAACGTGCTCGGCCCTGCGTCGATATTGTGGGTCGAGATCGACGGACGCGCCGGCACCCGCCATCGCGGCGGAAGTTATGCCCCGGCCCGCTATGCCTTCGAACCGAGCGTTCGCGAGCGGTGGACGCTGAACTCAGCTGCGGCGCAGGCCATGCACGGTGACGGTGTCGAGGCAGAGCTCGATCACTTGGCGCGGACCTTATTGCAGCGCGCGCGTTCGCGTTCCGCCAGCGCATCGGAATGGAGCCGCGCCACGCTCGTGCGCACCGCACTCGAACTGATGTGGTCGAGCATCGAGGAGCCCCCGACGCTGCGCGATATTTGCGCGGCCGCGAAATGCAGCGTCCGTACCCTGATCTACGTGTTCAATGCGACTTTCGGAATGAGCCCGATGCGCTATTTCAAGATTCAGCGCTTGAACGTCGCGCACCGGCGCTTGCAGAGTGCGGGTTCCGGGGCGCGCATCTTCGACATTGCCGCGGATTGCGGCTTCTGGCACCTGGGCCACTTCGGCGTGGATTACAAGGCATTTTTTGGGACGACGCCGCGCATGACGCCGCGTCGTTCAAGATAGGAATCAGGATGAAGAAATCAGCGCTCCTCATGGGCCTCGTTCTCAGCGCATGGCTCTGGCCCATTCACGCGTTCGCTCAAAGTCAGCCGCCGGCGGTTGCGCCGACGCCGGAATCGGCGTCGCAAGACGCCTTCGACGGCAAGTGGCACGCGTCGGTGACGCCGTACATTTGGGCGCCGGGCATTTCAGGGTCGCTAGTCTTTCATCATCCGGTCCTTGTCGGTACTGGCGTCGCGACGATCAGCGTCGCGACTGGACCGTCGAACTATCTCTCGTTCACCAATTCAGCCGGCATGGTAGCGGCTGAAGTTCGCAAGGACGCCTTTGACGTGACCGGCGATCTCATTTTCCTCAACATGTCGCAGACCGGTGCGAACAATGTCACCATCAGTGGTCCCGGCGGTGTCGTGAACGTACCCGTTACCGCTGCCGTCGGTTGGCATCTAAATACCACGCTCTGGGAATTGGAGCCGGGCTGGGTGGCGGCACATGGCGAGGCTGGCTCGTTGATCGCCTTTACCGGTGTGCGCTCGGTGAGCATAAAAACGAATGCGAATTGGACGTTTACCGGACCGATCGACCTCATTCCGCTGACCGGCTCCGACGCTGAATCGCAAACGGTCACCGACGGACTCATCGGCGCCCGTGCGAAGCTCAATCTCGGCGGCCGCTGGTTTGCCCCGATCTATCAGGACGTCGGCTGGGGAACCGCAAACACCACGACCTCGCAATTCTTCGGAGGTCTCGGCTATTCCGAGCACTGGGGAAACATTGTCCTACTGTATCGGCAGCTCTTTATCGATCAAACGTCTGGTACGGCGCGTGTGCGGGGGCTCGAGCTCAACGGCCTTACCCTCGGCGCGACGATCAATCTTTAAATTCGGCGTGCAATCCTTCGCCCAGCTTCTTGCGGGCCTTTTCACCCTCGGTGAGCGGAGTGGGCTCCCACGGCTCCCACTCTTCCCAGCCGAGCGTTTGCGCGGTCAAACGGAATCCAAAGCCGAGCAAAAATGCAACCGCGGTCGATGCGATCACCGGAAGCCCGGCTTGATCGCAAACGACATACGCGATACCGGCAAGCGCCGCGGCACCGATGAAGAATTCGCCGCGGACGAGTTGCTTGGGGACGACCAGGCACGCGCCGTCGATGATCCAACGCCCGGCGGTCGTCGCGATGATGCCGATGATCACCGCGGCCAGGTACCCGAGATGCGCAGCGAGCGCCGTTTGCGCGCCGACGATCGCGTACCACGGCAGCGTGAACGCCGTCATGAATTGGAACAAGCCGTCCTTGAATTTCTGCGCACTGAGGTAGTCGATCACCAACGCGAGTATCGCCGCAGCAAGGCAAAGAATCAAATACCACGGGTTGATCAGCGGCGATGGAATCTTATTGACCAGGACGTCGCGCACGATACCGCCGCCGATCCCGCCGGCGTAGGCCAAGATAATGATGCCCGCTACGGTGAAGTGGCGGTAGTGGTCGGGGCGGCGCGCAAGCAACGCGCCGTTGAACGCATTGGTCGTGGCGGCGGTCAGCGAAATGTAATCGACCAAGTGGAGTTTGGAAAATCCGAACTCGGAGATGAGCATAGGCGATGTCATAGCGCCGCCAGCGTAGCATCCGTCCAGATGAGCGTCTATCCCGAAAATGTAAGGCAGCGACGTGGCTGATCACGCCCGCGTCGATCGATTCGTCGACTTTGCCTCGTTGGTGCTGATCTCGGTAGCGGCCGTGCTTTCGGCGGTGTGTGGGTATCAGGCCGGCCGCTGGGACGGCGAACAAACGCGCCTCTACAGCCTGGCGAACGCCAACCATTTCCTGACCGCGGAAACGATAAGCCAATCCGACGTGCTGACGGCGGTGAACGTCGCGCTCTTCCTTAGATACATCGACGCGCTCAAAGCCGGCGACCAGTGGGAGGCGCAGTTCATCTATCGACGCTTTCCTGCGCACATGCACAAAGTGATGGATGCCTGGCTCGCCACCAACCCGTTTAAGAATCCCAAGGCGCCCCTCTCGCCGTTCGTGATGCCGCAATACGGCCAGGACATGCAGGCGGTCGAGAAGCGCGACGAGCAGGCCGCATCCGACGACTTCGATGCGGCGCAGACGGCGCATCGGCATGCGGATGATTTCGCATTGCTGACGATCATTTTCGCGGCCGTGTCGTTTCTCGCCGGTATTAGTACAAAGATGGTCTATCCGCGTCATGCGATCATCGTCGGGCTCGGCATTATCGCGTTGATCTACGGCATCGTGCGCCTGATAGGAATCCCAGTTTTATGAAATCCCCGCAAGTTACCGCATGGGACTTTGTCTTCCGGCTTGCCATAGCCGCGGTATTGGGCTTGGTGATCGGTTTCGAGCGGCAGTGGCGCCAGCGCAGCATCGGATTGCATACCAGCAGCTTGGTTTCGATCGGCGCGGCGATGTTTGCACTGCTCGACGATACCCTTGATGCGGGCGACACGACCCGCATCGCTGCCGGCATCGTTACCGGCGTCGGCTTCATTGCCGGCGGTGCGATCCTGCGCTCCGGAATCACCGTGACCGGGCTCACGACGGCGGCAACGATGTGGGCCACCGCCGCGGTCGGCGCGCTGGCGGGGTTCGGTTTTTGGCGCCAAGCGCTTGCCGGCGCCGTCTGCATCGTCCTCTTCAACGTGGTGCTGCAACCGCTCGCGATGTCCATCGACAAGCGGACGCAACACTGGCACCATCAAGACGGCGATTCTGGGTAAAGATCGGCACGGCTGATCCTGTAAACTGGCCGTGTATGGGCGTTTGCTTGGAAAGGTCTCTGGAATGCTTCACCTGATTCTGAGCGCCGTGGTCGCGACTTCAACCACCGTGGCGCAAGCTGATCAACCACCCCAAGAAGTCCCAATTTTCTTCAACGATCATCACGTGTACGCTGCACCGGATACGCTGCGTCAGGGACGCGTGTTGGCAGCCCTCGTGCGCGGCGATACGATTCTCGTGCCGTTGCGTTCGATGTTCGAGCAGACCGGCGCAACCGTCACCTACGACGCCGGAAGCAAGACCGTACACGTCACAAAACCGGGAGCCGAGGTCGATGTTACCGTCGGCGTTGCTGAAGTGACCATCAACGGCGAAAAGCGTCCGCTCGACGTTCCACCGGAAGTTTATCACGGTGTGATCGTCGTCCCGATTCGCGTGATCTCCGAAGGCATGGGCGCGTACGTGCAGTGGGTGCCGGATCGTCGCATCGTCGTGGTGCGTTATCTTCCGCCGACACCGCCGCCGACCGCACCGCCGGCTACGCCGCCGCCTCCGCCACCGGCAACTCCGGCACCAACGCCGACGCCGGCACCGGTGCCCAAACTCACGAACGAGCTCTTCGTTGCCGGCGATTACTTCCTGTCGGGCAAAACGTACAACGAGTTCAGCCCGGGTAATCGTACAACCGGCTCATGGTTCGCGCGTGCGGCCGGCGAGTACGATCACTTCATGCTGGGCTACGACTATTCGCAGTACCGCTACCCGCATGGTTGCATCAACATCACCATACCGACGAGCGATTGCTTCGTAACCGTGGTCGGCAACAACGGTTCGACCGCCGTGCCCGGCTTCACCGCCCGCGATACCTATAACGAAGTACATCTGGGCTACAAGATCTTTAGCCCGCGCGTGTACGTCGGCATCGGCTGGGAATTCAATGCCGGAAACTACGGCTATCCGAACTTCACCGGCATCGGTTACGGCGCCGAGAAACTGCCCGACCTCGATAACACGATCTCGTACTACGGTAGCTACTACGAATATCCAAATATTCGCGGCACCTATTCGGGAATCGGGCCGTCGCTTCCAATGCAGTATTCGCTGCAAACCTACAAGATCGGTGCCACCTGGACGTTCCTGAAACCGATCTTCTTTGAAGTCGGATATATGGGAAATCGCGGAAACGCGAAGGCGAACTCCGTAACACCGGGCTACACCAACAATGCGCTCTACATCGGCTTAGGCGCGTACATGAACTACTAAAAACGTCCCCACCCAAAGGAACGGGGCGCTCGGCATGAGCGCCCCGTTTGTTCTTACCGTTCGATCTCGCCCGCGTAATCCACGTTCCGATCGATTTGACCTTGCGTATTCATGCGGTCGTAGTCGAGCGCACGCCGCACGTCGGCACGACTTTCACGTGATTTGGGCCGTACCGCGACCAAGATGCCGCCATCGCGTAGGCCCTTTTCGTATTGCTTGGCGCGGCTTTCTCCGATTCCGAGGCCGACCAATCCGCCGATGATTCCACCACCGACAGCGCCTGCGCCGAGGCCGGCGAACGCCGCCGCGAGCGGACCGGCGACTAGCGGTGCGGCGAGCCCACCAGTTCCCGCGATTGCAGCAACGCTCCCGGTCGCGGTCAGACCGGCGACGATCGCGCCAAGCACGCCGCCGATCACACCACCTGCGGCAAGCCCTTCGCTGCCCTTCGCGTTCACGACTGCAGCGAAGGCCTTCTCGCGCGTCTTGTCGTCCATCATCACGCCAATCTCGTCTTGGGCGTACCCGAGGCGATGGAGCCGATCGACGGCAGCCGCTGCCGGATCGCGCTCGTAGTAGATCTGCGTTTCAAATTCGTCGATGTTGTTCATGAAGTTTTACCTTTCTCGCCTTGGGCTGTACCCAGGTTGCAGCGATCTCAAAGCCGCCGTTCAATGGGGCGGCTGTTTGTTCGCTGCTGGGGCAGTCGCTTTGCGATTCTGGGCTCTCGCTTGTAGCGCAACCGTGCTTTAGTGGGGACATACGAAGAAAGGGTCGAGATGAAACGTCTTACTTTTGCCTACGCGTGGATTTTTGTCGCCGCAACGTTCGCAGTGGCCGCGGCACAAGCCGGTCCGCCGAGCGTCACCGGAACCTGGCAAATTCAACAGACCGGAAACAACGGCACGACCACAACAACCATAACGATGACGCAGTCAGGGAACGGCATTGTCGGCACCAACGCCTCGAACGGTAACGGATTCACCGGCGAGTTCGTCGATAGTTCAAAGGTCAACGGCAAGTGGCACGGCCCCGGCGGTGCAGGCTGGCTCACCGTTTACGTGAGCGCCAACGGTCACAGCCTCAACGGAACCTGGGGCTACAACGGACGTCCCGCCAACGGATCGTTCGTTGGTAATAAAGTGCTGCCACCCTCACCCATCACCGCCAGAGGCGCGTGGCACATTACCGGAGCCGGCGGCCCGAATGCCTTCGTTGGACTCATGCGCTGCTCGCAGTCCGGCCCAACCGTGGTCTGTCACGCCGGCGCAGTGACGCTCAATGGGAAATTCCGCGATAAGGACAAGGTTCGCGCGACCTGGAGCGGCCGCGGCCAATCCGGCTGGTTCTCATTCTGGTTCAACGGCGACAACAACAGCTTCAACGGTATTTGGGGCCGCGGACCCGACACAACGCCGCCGGTCGGGCGCGTTATTGGGCAGCGCTCGCTCAACGGCTAACGCAAGCGTCGAAAAATCGGCTGCTCCGGCGTGACTTGACGGAAAGCGCCCTCGTGTGCACTGTGCGCGAGGGTTTCTCCGTTGCCTAGCGCGAGAAAACCGAGGTGCGTGATGCTCTCGAACATCAGCGAGTGCAAACGCAGTTGCGCGGCGCCGTTGAGCAGCGGTAGCAGTCCGCGCACGACGATGGCTTGGAATTCATTGATCGATGCGTCCGACGCCGGATTGTGGCGTGCGAACATGAGGCTCTCCTGCAGATGTTCGCGCGGCGCGACAAACTCGTCGTCAAGTTCGAAGTAGCGCGTGAGCGGCGCCTCGAGCCCAGCAAGCCGTGCGCGCGCTTCAAGATTGGCGCGACCGGCGTGCCGATAGAAACCCGACTTTGCGATCGCAACCGACGCGTCGTTCACGAACGTCGCGTAAATCACCGCGCGTTCGATGAGACCGGCTTCGTCGAGTAGCGCGGCCAGCGCGTAGGCGTCCCAACCCAGGCCCGCTGCCGGAACCCAAATGCGGATGAACGAGTAGGTGCGCAATAATGGGATGACGTTTGCGACGAACGCACGGAAGAGTGCCGGATCCGCAAATGGCATCGAGACGTTGCTACGAAGCGACGAAACAAATGTTGCAAACGCCCGCTCGTCGTGCAAAAGGCGCTCTTGGAGGCCTGAGATTGTCGTGACGCCTTCGGCGCGCATCGCGTCGGCGACGCGCCGCCGCAGTACCGCCTGGTTGAAGCACCGGAAGTCGCATGCGCCGTAACGCAACAGTGCATCGAGCAGCAGTTGCAGCTCGATATCTGCTAGGTCCTCGCGACGCAGGTTGAGCGCGAGGCGGGCTTCTTCGGCTGCTACTTGTTCAACCATAGCTTGAGCAGCGATGTCAGTTGATCGATGTCGACGGGCTTACTTACATATTCCGACGCGCCCGCGGCTATGCATGCTTCGCGGTCGCCCTTCATCGCCTTGGCGGTGAGCGCGATGATCGGCATGTCGCCGATCCGGTTGTCGGCGCGAATGCGGCGAATGGTTTCGAACCCGTCCATCTCCGGCATCATGATATCCATCAGCACGATGTCGATGTCGTTGCTGTCGCGCAGAATCTCGATGCCGCTCAGCCCGCTGTCGGCGCTGACCGTGTGCATCCCGTAGCTACGCAGGGCCGCCTCGAGCGCGAAGATGTTGCGTGCATCGTCGTCGACGATTAGGACGCGGCGGTCTTGCAGCGATCCGTTGGTATCGCTTGAGACGTGGCGTCGGGCCGGCGCGAGGTCCGCCTCCACCCGGTGGAGGAAGAAGTTGAGCTCGTCGATGAGCCGTTCGGGGGCGAATCCGTCCTTGACGATAATCGTCGAGGAAAGGCGGCGCAGACCCGCTTCCTCATCGCGCGTGAGTTCGCGGCCGGTGTAAACGATGATCGGCACGGCCGCTGTGGCGGACGACGCGCGCAAGCGGTCGATGAGTTCTTCGCCGCGCATGTCGGGCAAGCCGAGGTCGATCACGATGCAGTCGAACGACTGACGACGAACGGCGGCGAGCGCCGTGTCGCCCGAAGAGACCGCAGTGACCTGGATCTCGCCGGTGCTGATCAGGTTGACCATGGCGTTGAGCTGGACGGTGTCGTCTTCGACTACCAGCACGTTCTTGCAGCGGTTCTCTGCAAAACCCAACAGGCGATCGAACGCGTCAATGAGCGCCTCTTCGGAGATCGGCTTTTGCAGGTGCGCCACCGCGCCGGCTTCCAGCGCGCGCTGCTGCTGTTCGCCTCCGGAAATCACGTGGACGGGAATGTGGGCCGTTGCGTGCGTTTCGCGCAGCGTTTCGATCACTTTCCAGCCATCCATGTCGGGAAGACCGATGTCGAGGGTGATCGCATCGGGCACGAACCGGTTGGCGAGTTCGATCGCCTCTTCGCCGGTGTGCGCGACGATCGTGCGGAAGCCGCGCGTGCGCGCGAAACTCATCACCACGCGCGCAAAGGTCGGGTCGTCCTCGACGATGAGCAGCGTGCGGTCGCCGGCGTCAAGTGTCGTGCGGTCGTCGGGCACGCTCGAGGTTGCCTGCGCGACCGGCCGCGGGCGCGGCGCGTGCGTCGTACTCTCGGGGCGTGCAACGACGGCGCGTTGCGCGGGATGGTAGAACGTGAACGTGCTGCCCACGCCGACTTCGCTTTCGACGCCGATCTCGCCGCCGAGGAGTGCCGCGATCTCGCGGCTGATCGAGAGACCCAGGCCCGTTCCGCCGAACTTGCGCGACGTCCCCATGTCAGCTTGTTGGAAGGCTTCGAAGATGACGTGGTATTTGTCTTGCGGGATGCCGATGCCGGTATCAGCGACCGCAAACGAAATCGCGGGGCCAGGAACCGGCAACGTTCGGCCGTGTTCCGACTTGACGTGCAGTGTCACCGAGCCTTCGCTCGTGAATTTGAACGCGTTCGATAGCAGGTTCTTCAGAATTTGCTGTAGGCGCGTCGGGTCGGTCGTGATCGAGCTTGGCACGTCTTCGTCGCGAATAACGATGAACTCGAGATTCTTGTCGGCCGCGATCTGATTGAAGGTGCGCTTGACCTCGCCTTCGATCGAATCGATCGACACCTCTTGCAAGTCGATGGCCGTCGTGCCCGACTCGATCTTCGAGAGGTCGAGGATGTCGTTGATCAGAGTAAGCAGGTCTTGTCCGGCTCCGCGGATCGTCTGCGCAAACTCGATCTGCGACGGCGTCATGTTACCGCCTGGATTTTCCGAGAGTTGCTTGGAGAGAATAAGCAGGCTGTTGAGCGGCGTACGCAGTTCGTGCGACATGTTGGCCAAGAACTGTGATTTATATTTCGAAGTGAGCGAGAGTTGCTCGGCCTTGCGCTCGAGCTCGGTACGCGCCTCTTCGATTTCACGAGTGCGCCGCTCGACTTCAGCGTTGCGCTCCTGCAGCAAGCGCGCCTTTTCTTCCAACTCGTCATTGGTCTGAGTGAGCTCGAGCTGCTGGCTCTGCAATTCGGCGGTCAGTGATTGCGATTGTTTGAGCAACTCTTCGGTGCGCGTCGAGGCGGTGATCGTGTTGAGCATGACGCCGATCGACTGCATCAGCTGATCGAGGAAGAGCAGGTTGATTTCGCTGAAGCGGCCGAGCGAAGCCAACTCGATGACGGCTTTGATCTCGCCTTCGAACGTGACCGGGAGCACGACGAGCGAGAGCGCCTCGACGTCGCCAAGACCGGAGCCGATCTTCATGTAGCTCTTGGGCACTTCGGTAAGCAGAATACGTTGTTTCTCGACGGCGCATTGCCCCACGAGCCCCTCGCCGAAGGCAATCGTCTCGCCGACGCGTTCGCGTGGTAGCGCATAGCTCGCGATCAAATCGAGGCTGGGTGTGCCGTCGATGATATCACTGACGTAAAACGCACCGCTGTGCGCGTTCACCAGCGGGACCAGCTCGGACATGATGAGCTTGGTGACGGCGATGATGTCGCGCTGACCTTGCAACATCGAGGTGAAGCGAGCGAGGTTCGTCTTGTACCAGTCTTGTTCGGTGCCCTTGCGCGTCGTGTCGCGCAGGTTTTGAATCATTTCGTTGACGTTACGCGTCAGTTCACCGACTTCGCCGCGGGCTTCAATTTCAATCGTCCGCGAGAGGTCGCCCTTGGTGACGGTGGTCGCCACTTCGGAGATCGCGCGAATTTGGTCGGTGAGCTGCGCCGCGAGCTGGTTCACGTTGTCGGTGAGGTCACGCCACAAGCCGGCTGCGCCCGGGACGGCAGCTTGCCCGCCGAGTCGTCCTTCGAAGCCGACTTCGCGCGCGACTGTCGTGACTTGATCGGCGAAGGTCGCGAGCGTATCGATCATCCCGTTAATCGTTTCGGCGAGTTGCGCGATTTCGCCACGCGCCTGCAAGGTCAACTTACGCTTGAGGTCGCCGTTCGCAACGCCCGTGACAACTTGCGCGATACCACGCACTTGGTTCGTCAGGTTGGCTGCCATCGAGTTGACGTTATCGGTGAGGTCTTTCCAGACGCCGCTGACGCCTTGTACGTGCGCCTGACCGCCGAGCGCGCCTTCCGATCCGACTTCGCGCGCGACGCGTGTGACTTCCGATGCGAAGGCATTGAGTTGATCGACCATAACGTTGATCGTGTCTTTGAGCTCGAGGATTTCGCCGCGTACGTCGACGGTAATCTTCTTGGAAAGATCGCCGTTGGCGACGGCAGTTGTGACCTTCGCGATGTTGCGCACTTGCGAGGTCAGGTTCGAGGCCATGAAGTTCACCGAGTCGGTGAGGTCTTTCCAGGTCCCCGAGACGCCTTGCACGCGAGCCTGACCACCGAGAATGCCGTCGGAGCCGACTTCGCGCGCGACGCGGGTGACTTCGCCGGCGAAGGCATTGAGCTGATCGACCATGACGTTGATGGTGTTCTTGAGTTCCGCGATTTCGCCGCGCACATCGACGGTGATCTTACGCGAGAGATCGCCGTTGGCAACGGCCGTCGTCACGTCGGCGATGTTACGCACTTGCGACGTGAGGTTCGAGGCCATGAAGTTCACCGAGTCGGTGAGATCTTTCCAGGTACCCGAGACGCCGGCCACTTGCGCTTGCCCGCCCAAGATGCCCTC
>DATHMY010000153.1:0-16996 GCA_035486535.1 Candidatus Acidiferrum sp. | reverse complement strand
AATCCGTCGATCGGCGGCAGCGCCAAGGGTCAACTCGTTCGCGAGATCGACGCACTCGGCGGCGCGATGGCGCAGATTGCCGATCGCTGCAGCCTGCACGGACGCTTTTTGAACGAAAGCAAAGGTCCGGCGGTGCGCGCGTTGCGCCAGCTGATGGATAAACCGGCGTATGCGCGGCTCGCAATCGAGATTTTGCGCGCGCAACCGAATCTCACCATCGTGCGCGGCATCGTTGAGGATCTCGTCGTCGATGGCGCCGTCGTACGTGGCGTGATCTGCAATGACGGCGCGCAGTATTTCGCGCGCAGCGTGGTGCTGGCTACCGGCACGTTCTTGGGCGGAAAGACCTTTCGCGGCAAAGTCGTGCAAGCCGAAGGGCGTTTTGGTGAAGCACCGGCGGTGGGGCTCGCGCACGCGTTGCGCCGGCTGGGCTTTCCGACCAAGCGATTGAAGACCGGTACGCCGCCGCGCATCGACAAAACCAGCGTCGACTACGATGTGATGCTACCGCAATACCCAAGCGACGTGCCGCTGCGCTTTTCGTACACCAGTGATGTCGTCTTTGCGGGTCCACAGTTACCGTGCTACATCACCGAAACCAACGAACGCACGCACAAACTGGTGCGCGACAACCTGCTGTATTCGCCGCTGTATGGGCTCGATTTGATCGAGGGCATCGGGCCGCGCTACTGTCCGTCGATCGAAGATAAAGTCGTCAAATTCGCGCACAATCCGTCGCATCAACTCTTCATCGAACCCGAGGGGTGGAACGAACCGACGCTCTACGTCGGCGGATTTTCCACCTCGTTGCCGGCCGAAGTGCAGATCCAAATGTTGCAAACGCTCCCCGGTTTGGAAGAGTGCGTGATGCTGCGCGCCGGCTATGCGGTCGAGTACGACATGGTGCCGCCGACAGAGTTGCACGATACGCTGGAAACGCGACGCATCGCCGGACTGTACCACTGCGGACAACTCAACGGGACGTCGGGCTACGAAGAGGCCGCAGCGCAAGGTTTGATTGCGGGCATCAACGCTGCGCGTGCGGTGCAGCAACGCGAACCGTTACGGCTCGCGCGCAGCCAAGCGTACATTGGGGTGCTGCTCGACGATCTGGTGACCAAGGGTGTCGACGAGCCGTATCGCATGCTCACCTCGCGCGCGGAGCATCGCGTGATCTTACGTCACGACAACGCCGACACGCGCCTGACGCCGATCGGTCGCGAAATCGGTTTGGTCGACGATGTGGCGTGGCACGCGTTCGAGACACGGCAGCGCGCATTACACGATGCGATCGCGCGCGCTGAGCGCTCGCGCGTCGGTCTCGAACGAATCAAAGACCAGCACTTTGACGCGGGTGCAACGCTGGCCGACGCGTTGCGGCGGCCGACGCTAGAGTTTGGTGATATTGCCGCGGGCTTCGACCCGCCGCTCGACGTAGAGACCGGCGAGCGCGCAACGATCGAGCTCAAAGTTGCCGGCTACGTGCGGCGACAAGAGATCGCGATCGAGCGCGCTGCCAAGGCCGAGCGCGTGGTGATCCCGCCGGGCTTCGATTATGCCGATATTGTGGCACTCTCGCGCGAAGCCCGGGAGAAGTTGAGCGCACAACGGCCACGCACGCTTGGCGCGGCGAGCCGGATCCCGGGTGTGACGCCCGCCGACGTAGCCATCGTTGGGCTATTCATCGAGCGTGAGCGAGCTTCGCGCGCTTCTTGAGGCGGGTGGCGCGCCGGCCGAGCATCTCGACCGCCTGACCCACTACGGTATTGCCGTCCTCGAGGCCAATCGGCAATTCAATCTGACCGGCGCGAAAACCGCGGCGGAATTTGCGCCGCACATCCTCGATAGCCTCACGGTCGCGCCGTACGTCTACGATTCGCTCATCGACATCGGCTCGGGTGGCGGGCTGCCGGCCATTCCCGTGGCGGTCGTGACGGGCGTCCCCGTCACGATGATCGAGAGCACGGTGAAAAAGGTCCGGTTTCTGGCGCGTATGATCGATGAGTTGAAGCTACCGGGGGACGCAATCGCGGCGCGGGCCGAGATTGCGGGGCACGATCCAAGTTTTCGCGGGCGGTTCGTGACCGGGACGGCCCGCGCGGTCTCGACCGCGCCGACCGTTGCCGAGCTGTTGTTGCCGTTCATCGGGGTCGGCGGCATAGCCGTGCTCCAGCGTGGCATCATGGACGAACGCGAACGCCACGCACTAAGCGATGCAGCGTTGATGCTCGGCGGCCAGGTCGAGGATGAGCGGCAGCTCGACGGCGAGCGACGGATCGTGCTGGTCCGCAAGACTGCGCCGACCGGGATACGCTTCCCACGCCGCACCGGCATTCCGGAGAAACGGCCGCTCTGCTCGTAGCCGGTCTAGACGCGCGCCAGCGAAACAGCCTGTAAAAAGCCGCGGAACAACGCGCCGGAGAGCGGTTCGTCGAGGCCCATGCGTTCCGGATGCCACTGCACAGCGGCAAGCCAGGGGCGACGCATCGGCCGCGTCCATTCGATCGCTTCGATCGTCCCGTCGGGATGGCGGGCGGAGACCTGGAGACCGTTGCCCAGCACGTCCACGGCCTGGTGATGGCTCGAGGTGACATCGCCCTCGCGCTGTCCTGTCAAAATCTCGAGCGCCGACCCGGGTTCGAGGGTCACGCGGTGGCGCTGGTCGTCCTCGAGGCGATGCGACGCTACGTTGCTGAGGTCGGGAATGAGGGTGCCGCCCTGGTAGACGTTGAGTAGCTGCATCCCGCGGCAGATCGCGAGCATCGGCACGCGCCGGGCGAAGGCGGCATCGAGGACTTCCCACTCAATCTCATCGCGTCCGGGCTGGGTGTCGCAGACACCGGCTTCGTCGTGAAGGCCGTAACGATGCGGTTCCACATCACCGCCCCCGGTGATCACTAAGCCGTCCATGGTGCGCATGGCGGTCCGGTCGGGTTCGCGGTCAGTGCCACCCAACCAGAAGGGCTGGACGTCGATGCCGGTCTGCTCGGCCGCAGCCATAAGCGCCCCTACATAAAGGCGATACTTGGGCGACCCATGATCGTAGCTCAGCCCGATCTTCATCTACGCACAGACGTTCGCGCGATACGCCCCTTGTCATCCCGAGCCCTTCGACTCGCTACGCTCGCTCAGGACAGGCCCCGCGAAGCGACGTCGAGGGACCACGGAAACGTTCCCCGTGAAACAATTGCCAAAATGTTTCACGACGAACAATTTCGCGTGGCTGGTACCATAGGAGGCGATGTATCAGCCGCACCCGCTCGACGCCCGGCTGGCCGAGGCGCTTGCGCCCGGCCGGCTTTATGCGGTCGGCGGCCGGGTGCGCGACGAGCTTCGTGCCGTCATCGAGGGCATCGAGGTCCCAGCCAAGGACCTCGACTACGTCGTGACCGGGCTGACCCTCGAGGAACTCACGCCGCGGCTCGAGCGCTTGGGGCGAGTCGATTTGGTCGGCGCGGCCTTCGCGGTCGCCAAGCTGACCACCGACGGCGAGACCGTCGACGTGGCGCTGCCCCGGCGCGAACGTTCGACCGGCCACGGCCACCGCGAGTTTGAGGTCCAGAGCGGGCCCGGGATCCCCCTGGAAGATGACCTCGCGCGCCGCGACTTCCGGATGAACATGATCGCCCGGGCGCTCCCCAGCGGGGAGCTGGTCGACCCGTACCACGGCGAAGCCGACATCCGTGCCGGCCTGATCGATATCTTGACCCCTATCACGTTCGAAGAGGACCCGCTGCGCATGCTGCGCGCTGCCCAGTTCAGCGCCCGATTCGGCTACGCCCCGACCGAGGCGACGATCGCGGCCATGCGCGCGGCGGCTCTACTGGTGGGAAGCGTCGCGCCCGAGCGTATCCATGACGAGCTCGAGAAGCTCTTCGCCCTGGCCCCGCGACCGTCAACGGGCCTGCGCCTGCTCGCCGAGACCGGTGTCCTGGCCCAATTCTGGCCGGAATTGCTCGAGGGCGTGGGGGTCGACCAGAACGAGTGGCACGCCTACGACGTCTGGGAGCACAACTTGGCCACCATGGACGCGACGCCGCCGGGCGACACGACTTTACGCCTGGCTGCCTTGCTACACGACGTTGGCAAGCCACGGACGAAAGACGGCCCGCACTTCTATCGTCACGAGCAGATCGGCGCGGAAATGGCCGAGGCGATGCTGCGGCGCCTTCGTTTTCCCAACGAAATCGTCGACGCGGTGGAACATTTGGTGAAGCAACACATGTACGTCCAGGATCCGGACCTGAGCGATGCGGCAATTCGCCGTTTTATCCGCCGGATCGGGCTGACGCACTTGCAGCGCCAATTTGCGGTCCGTCACGCCGACATTGCGGGCTCGGGCTTACCCAAGCGCGACGACTCTAACGAGCGCTTCGAAGCACGCGTTTGGGAAGAAGTCGAGCGTAAGCCGGCCTTTTCGGTCGCCGACCTTGCGGTCAGCGGTGAGGACGTCATCAAAGCGATGGTATACGCAAAACTCGTGCCGCCGGATTTCCGCGGAGATGCGCGCGTCGGCGCAGCATTGCAGTGGCTTTTCGAGCAGGTCACCGACCGCCCCGAGCGTAACGTGCGGCAAGTTCTCCTCACACTTTTGGACGGCCATCTCGCCGTTCATGACAGAGCCAACGGTTGAGTCGGATTATCGCCCTCGTTAATCAAAAAGGCGGCGTCGGCAAGAGCACGACGGCCGTTAATCTTGGTGCCGCGCTTGCCGTTGAAGGCCGGCGCGTGCTCGTGGTGGATTGCGATCCGCAAGGCAACACCACCACCGGATTCGGCATCGAGAAGCACGGCATGCATCGCGATATCTACAACGTGCTCATGCAAGAAGCGAGCGTCGACGACGTCGCGCAAGCCACTGAGATCGACACGCTGACGCTCATTCCGGCGACGATCAATTTGGCCGGCGCCGAAATCGAATTGGTCTCGGCACTTTCGCGTGAAACGCGGCTGCGCCAAGCGCTCTTACCGATCGCGTCCCGCTACGATTTCGTGCTGATCGATTGCCCGCCGTCGCTCGGCCTGCTCACCATCAACGCGCTCACCGCGGCCGAAGAGATCATCATTCCGGTGCAGGCGGAGTACTACGCGCTCGAAGGTCTTTCGCAACTCACCGCCGTGGTTAACCGCGTGCGCAGCGCGCTCAATCCGACGCTGCATGTGAGCGGCGTGCTGGTGACGATGTTCGATGGGCGCACGCGTTTAGCAATGGAAGTGCTGGACGAGCTCGAAAAATACTTTCCGCAGCAAATGTTCAAGACGCAGATTCCGCGCAACATCCGTCTCTCCGAAGCGCCGTCGTTCGGTAAGCCGGTCATTCTCTTCGACGTCAAGAGCCGCGGTGCGCAAGCCTATATTTCGCTCGCGAAAGAGTTGCTCGGAGCGCACGCGCCGGTATGAGCCAACCCAAACGCGGGCTTGGCAAAGGCCTGGGCGCGCTGCTCGGCGATGCGCCCGTGCCGACGTCACCCACAGCTGACGACGCGCTGCGCGAAATTCCGGTCGGGCGCATCACGCCCAATCCGTTTCAACCGCGCAAGCACTTTGACGCGTCGGCGATGGACGATTTGCGCGGTTCGATTGCCGAATACGGCGTGCTGGTGCCGATCATCGTGCGCCGGCGGGGTGAGAATTTCGAACTGATAGCGGGCGAGCGGCGCTGGCGTGCGGCCGCCGCGCTGCAACGGCCGACGATTCCAGCCATCGTGCGCGAATCTGACGACCGCGACTCGCTCGAAGTTGCGATCATCGAGAACTTGCAACGCGAGAACCTCAATGCGATCGAAGAATCGGCGGGCTTTGCGAGCCTGATGGACGAGTACGGGTTCACCCAAGAAGATCTTGCGCAGCGCTTGGGCCGCAGCCGGCCGGCGATCGCCAACGCGCTGCGTTTGTTGGCCTTGCCCGACGGCATCAAAGCGATGCTGGTCGATGGACGGCTCACTGCGGGGCACGGTCGCGCCCTGCTAGCAGCACCGGCGCACGATCGCATGCGGCTTGCCGAGCGCGCCGCACGCGAGGGTCTCTCGGTGCGCGCGCTCGAGAAGCTTTCCGGCGCGGTCAAGGCGACGCCCGCGACCGGTCGCGTGCGCGAACTCTCGCCCGATGAAGCCGAATTCGAGCAGCGCTTACGCGAACGGTACGGCACGCACGTCGCGTTGGTGCGCGGCGGCAAAGGCGGCAAGATCGAGTTCCGCTTTGGGAGCGAAAGCGAGCTGCTCCGCCTATCGGATCTTTTGCTCGAGCCATGATTCCATTCACGCGCATCATGACGATCGTGATGTTCGGGGCACTCTGCTTCGTGCTGATCCTGCCGCTGGCCATTGCGCGCCATAACCTCGTCATCGCGGTCGGCATTTGCGTACTCTTTCTCGCATATCTCGCGGCGCAGCTCGTGCTATGGCGACGCATGAAGCCGCGCGCCTGACGCGCGCGCAGCGCGCGGCGCGACTGCACGGCATCTACGCGATTGTTAACGAAGATGCACGTACGCTTGCGATTGCGAACGCCGCACTCGAGGCCGGCGTACGCCTGCTCCAGTACCGCGCCAAGGGCGGAATCGACGCCGAACACTTGCACACGTTGCGCGAGCGTACGCGTGAGCGCGGCGCATTGTTGATCGTGAACGACGATTGGCGCGCGGTGCTCGCGTTCGATTGCGATGGCGTTCACCTGGGCCCCGACGACGACGGCTTCGGCGCAGTGACGCCGGTGCGCGCAGCGCTTGGCGATCGGTTGATCGGCCTTTCGTGCGGCACCGTCGATGAAGCACGGCGTGCCGATGCGCAGGATGCAGATTATCTCGGCGTGGGTGCCGTCTACACCACCGGTTCCAAAGCCGATGCCGGCGCACCAATCGGGATCGATGGGTTGTGCGCGGTGGCCGCGGCGAGCCGCTATCCGGTCGCGGCGATCGGCGGCATCGCGGTCGAAAACATCGCGGCGGTTCGAGCCAGCGGCGTGGCCATGGCTGCCGTGATCGCGGCAATTGCCGCGGCCCGCGAGCCGGCAGCAGCAGCGCGCGCGCTGGTGGAGCGGTGGGATGCCGGACGCGCGTGACTTCCGCGGCACCTTTGCCGTACTCAAGGCTTTGCTCACGCCGTACGCCTCGCGTTTGCACGCGAGCCACGATAGCGAAACGTTCTACATGCTCGACGGCGAGTACGTGCCCGATTTCAAGCGCGCGATGGCGTTCGGTGGTGTGCAGATTCGCCGCGCCTACGTGAGCTTTCATCTGCTGCCGGTGTACTCGCATCCCGAATTGCTTGGCAGTGCGAGCGATGCGCTCAAGAAGCGCCTCGCGGGCCGATCGTCCTTCAACTTCGTGCGCCCCGAGCGCGAGCTGCTCGTCGAACTTTCCGCGTTGGTGGAGTCGGGGTTTACGCTGTACGAACGCCTGGGGTGGGTGAAGTGATCGTTCTCTCGATCGGCACGACGCATCCGTGGAACGTCGCGGGCACCGGGCTCGACGTCCGCATCGGCACCGAGCTCGGGGTGCGGGTGCTCAGCGTGATCGCCGCGGTCAGCGCTCAGGACGCGCGCGGCGTTCATGCACTCGAGCCGCTTTCGGCGGCGACCGTCCGCGCGCAGCTCGAGGCGATTCGCTGGGACTTGGTCGACGCCGTGCGCGTCGGCGCGCTCGGCGCCGCTGCGGCGGTGCACGAGGTGGCGCAGGCGCTCGCGCGTGCCGGGCTTCCGGCGGTGATCGATCCGGTGCTCGCGGCGACGGGCGGCGGGGCGCTGGCCGATGACGCGACCGCTCGCGCGATCGGTGAGGAGCTGCTCGCGCTTCCCCAAGCCATCGTGACGCCCAACCTCGATGAAGCGAGTGCGTTGCTTGGGCGCGAGATCGGTCGGGCGCAGCTCATCGATGCAGCGCTGGAATTACGCGCCCGCGGCGCACGCGCGGTGCTCCTCAAGGGCGGTCATCTTTCGGGCGAGCCCTCCGACGTGCTCGCCGACGCCGACGGTGTCGAGATGTTTGCCGGCGGACGCATCGCTGGCGAGATGCGCGGAACCGGCTGTACGCTTGCGATGGCGCTGGCCTGCGCGCTGGCGCGCGGCGATCAGTTGCGTGAAGCGGTGCGCTTTGCGCGCGCGTTCGTTCGCGAGCGAATTGCGCACGCCGTGCAAGTTGACGGCATGCGTGCGGCGTATTGAGCGCGCAATGAGCACTGCGACTGCGGCTAAACCACGCGTGATGTCGGGCATGCGTCCAACCGGCGGATTACATCTCGGCCATTTGGTCGGCGTGCTCACGCAGTGGGCGAATTACTGTGACACGGCCGACGCCTACTTTGAGATCGCCGACCTGCACGCATATACGACCGGTTTCGAAGATCCGCAAGCGATTCGTGACGCGCGCAATGAGATGGTCGCGGTATGGCTTGCCGCCGGGGTCGACCCCAACAAGGCGACGATCTTCTTGCAGTCAGGTGTGCCGGAAATCTCCGAGCTCTACACGCTGCTCTCGATGATCACGCCGATCTCGTGGCTCGAACGCGTGCCGACGTTCAAAGGCCAGATTGAGGCGCTCGGCGCGCAGATCGCGACGATCGGATTTCTGGGCTATCCGTTGCTACAGCTCTGCGACGTGGCGATCGTGCGTGGCGAGCGCGTGCCGGTCGGCCGCGATCAAGTTGCGCACCTCGAACTCGGCCGCGAGGTCGTGCGCCGTTTCAACCATCTCTACGGGAAGGGCGCGGAGATTTTGGTTGAGCCGCATCCCACGCTCACCGAATTCGCCGAAGTCCCGGGCACCGATGGCCGCAAGATGTCGAAGTCGTACGACAATGCGATTCTCATTGCCGACGATGATGACACGACAACGAAAAAAGTGCGCTCGATGATCACCGATCCGCTCAAACTGCGACGTGGCGATCCCGGGCGCCCGGAAGTGTGCCCGGTCTTCGCGTTATGGCGATTCGTCAATCCGCTCAAGCTCGATATCATCGATGCGGAATGCCGCTCGGGCGCGCTCGGCTGCGTGGCTGATAAGAGCGACTTCGCCGATCAGCTCAACGAGTATCTGCGTCCGGTGCGCGAGCGTCTGGCGATCTATCGCGACGATCCGGCGCAAGTCGAGCGGATCATTGCCGACGGCACGGCACGCACGCGCGAGATTGCCGCGTCGGTGGTGGGCGACGTCAAGCGCGCGATGCGTTTGACCTAACATAGTGCAAGGCCCGGCGCTTACTCACGCCGGGCCTCGTTTTTGATAGGGCTGTTTCTCGTAACCCCTGCTATGATACCGCGCGCGCGGCGGCGTTAAACCTGCACGGGAGCGCCTGCTTGCCTACTAAACGAATGACCCCGGCGGGCCAGTATCCGCCGGGGTCTTCGCGTAGCAACGGGTCACGTTTTCATGGCTATTTCACGACATGCCAATCGTCAATGACGTACTGGCTGCCGCTGGCAGTTATCGTCAGCGTGCCGTCGCCGAAGCAATCGACCGCAAACGTCGCGATTTGCGAGCTGCTTCCGGCAATCGTACCGGTGATAAAGTTCGCGTTGGTTGGAGATACGTTGGAATTGGTCGTCACGTTGAGCGTGTTGCCGCCGGCGAGGGCGGCGTTCGTCACGGTAAGGCTGGTCAGTTCACCGTGGAGGTAGGTTGCGGTGACGGGGATCGTGTAGGCGCCCTGCGACGTGCCACCCGCGAGGGTGTACTGCGGCGTTGCAATCGGACAGGCCGCGTTCTCGGTGCCGACCGCGATCGAAAGCGAGCCGGTCGCGCCGGTAAAGACCGTGCCGTTGTGGGTTGAGGCCCAGGTCACCGATCCGTCGTTGTTCAGCGTGCGTGAGCCGCCGTTGGTCGCGCCTTGCCATCCAAAGGTCTCATTGAGCGAGGCGATGCCGGTCGCGTTATAGCCGGCCGAGTCACCGCACCAGGCGTTGGTGCCACCGCTGCCGGCCTGCATGACCAGCTCGTCATCCCCGACGATCGTCCTCGAACCCGAAATGTTCGTCGCGCTGGTCGCATCGCGAGCGAAGCCACCGGCCACCACCGGATAGCCATTGGTACCGTAGCTGCCGTTGATGTAATTCACGGTGCTGGTACGCGATGCAATCGGGGTTGCGTTGTTGATCGCGTACTGCGTTTCCGTACGATTGACGGTTTCTGAGCTGCCGTTGATCGTATAGATGCGCACCACGTCGCGCGCGAGTTCGGTGCAAGCGCTATCGTAGAAGTACTGCTCCTCGGTGGAGTTGGCATCGCCGTTCTTGTCCGGCGACCAGAACTCGACGCCGTTCGTGCAGACGCCGCTGGCGAGCATGCGCGTGGCGTTCATGGAGCGCACGGCCGTCTCGGTTCCGCTGGTGGTGTCGTTGAAATCGGCCGTCGCTTTGACGGGATCGCCGAGCGCGTTGGCGGCGTCGATGGCGGTTTGTGATTGGCTTTGGCTCGACTGCGTTGAGCCGTTTCCGCCCGAGGTGGGCGGCGTCGTGGATCCGCCGCCACCGCCGCACGCGGTGAGCGCAATCGTTGCAGCAACGGCGAGCAACAGGGGAGTTCGCATAGTAGTGTTCCTCTTCGAATCTCGTAGATGCGTCGTTCTGGCGTCTTCGAGCATACGAATTGCACCAAGCACCGTTCATTAGGCCGGACTGAGGAAATACGTGGAGAATCACCCGAACATGAAGCAGCGATTAATCGTGACGTTCTTCGCGTTTAGCGTATTGGTTGGCGCGGTACAAAGCTCGCCGCCGACGATGACACAAGTCCTCGCGGTGCCACTGTTGCGTCATGCGATCGTGGCCGGCGAAGTCTACGATCTCGATACGCATCGCGTGCTCTTTGCGCGCAACGAACAAACATTTATGGAAGCGGCGTCGACGACGAAGCTCCTCACCGAAGGCACGAGCCTCGCGCTGCTCGGCCCGGGCTTCCGCTGGACGACGCCGGTCTATCGCACCGGGCCGGTCGATGCGAGCGGCACGCTGCACGGCGATGTAGTGCTCGTCGCGAGCGGCGATCCGAATATCTCGCAACGTATTCAGCCCGACGGGACGCTGGGATTCCAGAACGAGGATCACGCCTATGACGGCTCGCCGCATACCAAAGCGGTGCCGGGCGATCCACTCATCGTGCTGCGGCAACTCGCTGCGCAAGTAAAAGCCAGCGGCGTGAAAGCCGTTAATGGCCGTGTCGCAGTCGACGCATCGCTGTTTGCAAGCCCTGGCCCCGAGGGCGGCACGGGCACCATGGTCGCTCCGATCATTGTCAACGACAACGTCGTGGATGTGACGATTTCGCCGGGCACGCACGCCGGCGATGCAGCAAGCATCTCGGTCTCGCCGCAAACACCGTACGTGAGCTTCGTCAATCGCGCGACGACGAGCAACGCCGGCAGCGAACCCTCGATCGATATGAGCGACGACGTCACGCAGCCCAGCGGGTCGCACGTCGTGACGATCAACGGCGCGATTCCGGCGGGTCCGACGATTCTCTTTGCATATCGCGTGCCCAATCCCGACGTCTTCGCGCAGATGGCGTTCGCGCAAGTGTTGCAGGATGCCGGCATCACGGTCACCACGCCGGCGGATGCCAAGCCATTCGACCCGGCCGCAGCCAAGGCGAAGTATACTCCTGCGAATTTGGTCGCGTCGCACACGTCGCCGCCGCTCGCGCAGGACGTGCGCATCACGCTCAAACTCAGCGACAACTTGCACGCGGCGATGGGACCCTACACCTGGGCCGTCCACCTTGCACCCGCACCGCACGACGATTTGCTCGCGCAAGGCTTCGCGCTCGAGCGCAAGATGCTGCAGAACGCCGGGCTCGACACCAATAGCGCGTCGATGACGGACGGTCTGGGTGTCTCGGCCTTCTTCACACCGAATTTCATGGTGCACTATCTCGCGTGGGTGCGCACGCAGCCGTGGTACGACGACTTCCACAACGGGCTGCCGATCATGGGTGTCGACGGCACGCTGTTCAACATTCAAAACGACTCGCCCGCCGCCGGCAAAGTGTTCGCGAAAACCGGCACGTTCGGCACTCCCGACGAACTCAACGCCGGCGAGATGATCACCGCCAAAGGCCTCGCGGGTTACATGACGACGCAAAGCGGCCATCACGTGGCATTTGCGTTCTACATCAACCGCACGTCAGGCAAAGGCAGCATCTACGACGATAAGGATATCGCGCACACCAACGGTGAGCTGCTCGGTGCAATGGCTACGGCTGCGTGGTTATCGCTATGACAAAGTAGCGAGGCGCGTTACTCTTTATATTTCGGAATGAATTCCGCGAGTTGGTGCAGCGCGTAGTCGATGTCGGCGAGTGAAGCCGCGTACGAGAAGCGTAGGTAGCCTTTGCCCGCGGGTCCGAAGCTCGAACCGCCGCCGCACGCGACGCCGGCTTCCTCTAAGATGAAGCTGGCGAGCTTCTTGTCGTCGGTGGTGATCTGCGAAACGTTGGGGAACGCGTAGAATGCGCCTTCGGGCAGCGTGCAGTGTACGCCGGGCAGGGCGTTGAGGCCCCCGACGAGTTTATCGCGGCGCTGACGGAAAAGTTCGTTCATCTCGCGCACCGCCGCATCGGGTCCGAGCAGCGCTTCGATGCCCGCCTTCTGTACGAACGACGTCACACAGCTGAATGTGTTGTTGTTAAATAGCGTCACCGCTTTGCACAAGTCTTCCGGCATGATCGCGTAGCCCAAACGCCAGCCGGTCATCGCATACGCCTTCGAGAAGCCGTCGACGATGATCGTGCGCTCTTGCATCCCGGGCAGTGCAGCGATTGAGATGTACTCCGATTCAAGATAGAAATTGCGGCTATAGATCTCGTCGGCGATCACCAAGAAGTTGTACTTGTTCGCGAGCTCGGCGATTCGTTCAAGATCGGAGCGCAGCAGCACGCCGCCGGTCGGATTGTGCGGCGAATTGATCATCACCGCTTTGGTTTTGTTCGACACGCGCCCGGCAAGCTCGTCGAGATCCATGCGCCAGCCACGTTCTTCGTACAACGGAATGCGTATCGCGTTCGCTTGCAGATAGCTCGACGCCGAAGCGTACGCTGGATACGCCGGATCGAAGTAGACGAATTCATCGCCCGGATCGAGGATCGCTGAGAGAATGTTCCAGATGATCGGCTTCGCGCCCGGCGAGATGGTGACGTTGGCTGCGGTGTATGGCGTCGGCATCTTGCGGAAACGTGAGGCATAATCGGCCACGACCTCACGCAGTTCTTGCGTGCCTTGCGAGGGCGTATAGTGCGTATCGTGACCCAAGAGCGAGTCGACTGCGGCACGCTTGATGTTCTCGGGTGTGTCGAAGTCGGGTTCACCGATCTCCATATGCACGACGCGACGTCCTGTCGCTTCGATCTCACGCGCACGCTGGAGAATTTGGAACGCATTCTCTGACCCAAGGCGAGAGAGCGCGCGTGTAACGAACGACTTTTCTGTTGCGAGCATGTGGATTATTCCCCAGGGTGCGTCGCGCTCGCGGCGAAGGTTGACCGCGTCATGCGCACCCTATCTGAAGTTTTTGCACCGGGAGCACCAACGTTACCAGAAGGGCTTCGGACGCTCGTCGTTTCGCCCGACCGCGAGTTGGAACCTGGGATGACGGTGCGCGCGACCTTCACCTTCCGCAATCAAGGCGGCGCACCGGCAACCGGCGTGCGCGTGCGCTTTAATCTTCCCGACGGCCTGGTGTACCTCGTCGGTACCGGGCAGCTCGACGGGCACAGTCTCGATGACGAACAAGGCAACTCGCCCCTGCTCTCGCGCAGCGGCGCCCACATTGGCGATATCGATCCGGCAGAAGAACGGCGGATCGAGATCTCCTACAGTGTCGCCGGCGCGATCGAGAACGGCACGATGATCGAGCTGCAAGCCGCGGTTGCTTCCTTTGAGGTGCCGCCGGTCGGGTCGAACATCGTCCGGCTGATAGCCCGCAGCCGGCCCCAGCTCGAAAACTCGTTAACCGGCGTCTCGATCGAGGCGCGCTCGGAGCCCGTCCCCGGCGCGGAGGCACAAATCACGGTTCGCCTGCACAACGCCGGCGAGTCGAGCGCGCACGACGTGGTGGTGGTCGCGCCGATCCCCGAGCACACCCGCTACGTGCCGAACTCGGCGCGCGTCAACGGGCGCGAGATCGAGCGGGACTTAGGCCAGCCCTTCGATCGCGTCCACGCGCCGATCGTCACCCCGGCACTCGCCGCGAGCGCCAGCTCGACCCTGGTCTATCGCGTCCAGATCGCCTCACCGCTCCACGACGGCACGGCCATCGTCGCCCACGCTCACATCGCGTCGCAAGAAACCGCCGCGTTCGCGCTCGAGCCGGCGTCGCTGGTCGTGCGCTCGACCCCGGACTTCGACGACGACCGCACCACCTTCACCGTGGAACCCGGGTACGACGTGCGTCCGGGCCAGCGCGTGACGATGGCGCTGTGCGCGTTCAACGCCGGATCAGCGGCGGCCGAAAACGTGACCGCCGTGCTCGAATTGCCCGACACATTGGTGCCGGTGCGCGGGGCGACGGTGATCGACGGTCGTCCGATCAAGGAAGCCAAAAAACGCGAGGCGCTGAACTTCGATCTAGGTCGCGTCGACGCCGACGAGCGCTGCGATCTGGTCTGCGAAGCGATCGTGGTGTCACCGCTCGCCGACGGGTCGACGATCGAAGTTGCTGCGACACTGTCGTGGGAACCGGCGCGCGGGGACGATTCGCAGCGCCGCTTCGAGCGTACGGTTGCCATTCACTCCGAGCCCGCGCTGCCGTCGCGCCGCAATGCAATTGCGCGCATGCACGGCGAGGTGGTTAAGCCGGGCGAAGAGATCGAAGCCACGATTTTCCTTGCGAACGAAGGCAGCGCGAGTGCAACCGACGTCGTGCTCCACCTGCGTCTCGACCCGGCATTAGACGAAGTTCGCTTGACGGAAAAATCCTCGCGCGTCTCACTCGACGGCGACACCGCAGAAATCGGCAGCATCGAGCCGTACGCGCAGCGACGATTTGTGTTGCGGGCGCGCGTGCGTTCGCCTTATGCGGATCGCAGCGAGCTGCGGGTCGGCGCCAGCGTGCATTCACGCGAGCTCGGTGAAACGGCGCTGGGTGAAGTGACGTGGCGCGTCGACGCGCATCCGTCATTTTCGCCGCAAAGCTCGCACCTTGGTCTCGAAAGCGACGAGGTGTTACGGCCTAACCAACTTGCCGATGTCGCCGTTGCCGTCACCAACGTCGGGAGCGACGTGGCGCACAACGTGCGCGTGCGTTTGTACATCTCGCCTGAGGCGCGTTTGGAAACGGTTGACGGCGCAACGCGTGAGAAATCCAAACTCGTCTTCGGTGAGATCGGCCCGGGGGCAACGGCGGAAGCGCGGCTCGGCCTGCGCTTGCTGCGTAGCCTCGCCAAAGAATATCCGGTCACCGTCGACGGCGTCTTGACGGCCGATGCGATGCTGCCGGTGCCGCTCGATCGACTCACGATCGCCACCACTGCCGAGCCGGATTTCTCGGTCGGCTCGCTGCGCAGCGAACCAATCGACGTGGTGGACGTCGGCGAAACGATCGAGTGGACGCTGCACGTGCGCAACGGCGGCGATGGCCCGGCGCGGCGCGTCCAGATTCTCTGCGCGCAGCCCGACTCGTTGATCTACGTCCCGAACTCGACCAGCGTCAACGACGTGCCGATTCGCGACGTCGGCGCGCTCTCGGCGCTTTCCAACGATCGCGGGATCGTGCTCAACGACGTCGATCCGGGCGTCGAAGCGACGATCCGCTTCCGCGACGTGGTGCACAACGGCTTGCCCGCGGGTGAAGCCATCGTGCGTACTGCGACCGTGCACTACGACGGCGAGCGTCACGACGAAATGCCGTCGAACGAGCTCAAAGTCCGTGCCACGCCGGTCTTCGCCAATGCGATTCCGGGGTTGCCTTTCGGTCTCGACGGCATGGTGGGCCCAGCGTTTGGCAGCGGCCAGCGCATGCTGACCGAGGATCGGTTCATGGAGCTGCCGCCGGCGACGCCGGTGAGCGGCAACGGGGATCTCTCAGGCGGTCGCGTCGCGGCAACCGATTATCCGGCCCTTCCGGCAGGCAGCAACGGTTCGAGCGACGTCGAGGGCGGGATCGCCGGCGACCGTGTTGGCGTCGCCGTCACGTTCACCGCCGAGCGTCACGCGCGCGTGCTGCGCTTCCTCGATGAAGCGCGCTTCGACGGTCTGATCACGCATCTGTTTGCGATGCGCGCGTTCTTCCCCGAAGCGATCGGCGACTCGCACGTCGGTGCGGTCGCATCGATGCGCGAGATGCTGCGCGACGAAACCGATCGGCTATTCATCAAGCTTCGATTGCCGAGCTACGTGATTGCGCCGCGCGACATCGAGACGCCCTCGATGCGCGCGACGCTCGAGCGTTTGTTGCACGATACCGCGGCGGCACGCAGTATTCCGGCGGAAACGCCCGGCGCGGCGGTGGTGCTGCGCGGCAGTTACGACCCGCAAGCGATGGCGGAGCTCGGCGACCGGTTGGGCGAAACCGAGCTTGCGTCGGCGCTGCCGTGGGCGATCCTCGCGCGCTTTTTGCCGGACGGCAGCGCACAATTTGCGCACTACCGCGGCATGTTGGTCGCGCGGCTCGATAGCTTTGTCGACTCCGATAGCACGGAGTTTCTCGATGCGCTGCAGCGTCGCCGCGATGTGGCGCTCGATGCGGCGCTGGATGTGGTGCGTACTTCGCTGCACGCGAATGCGGTTTAGAGTTCTACGGTGTCGCTGATCGCGTTGTCGGCGCTGCTCGCGCTGATTGCGGGAATTTTGCTCGCCGTCTATGCGTGGCGTGCACCGCGACGCACAGCGCAAGTGCAGTTAGCCCGCGAGGGCGCGCCGCTCCAGGCGACGACGGCGTGGACCAGCGGCGCCGGCGATGAGTTTGCGGGCCTATCCGAGGCGGCGCGCTGCGATCTGGTCTTCGCGGTTGCGGCGCTCGACGACGAACGCTCGCAAAAATTGCTCGAGCACGCGCTCAACGATCCGGCCGAAGC
>DATHMY010000152.1:0-19265 GCA_035486535.1 Candidatus Acidiferrum sp. | reverse complement strand
CCCGTGCGCCGCGCTGCGCGAGCGCCGTACCCAGGTTCGCGGTGGTCGTCGTCTTGCCGACGCCGCCTTTACCCGAGGTCACGACGATTGCGCGTCCGAGCTTGGGCGCCGGGGCGGTGACAGACTCCGCGTCTTTGTCATCCTGAGCTTGTCGAAGGACGTGCATAGTGCTTTACCCTGCCTTGAGTGCGCCGAAGAGTTTGCCGAGGAAGCCCTGCGAATCGAAGGTGGTGAACGGCACCATCTCACCTTCTAAGCGCCGCGCGATCTTATCGTAGATCGCGCCAAGTTTTGCGTTCGGATCGAGGACGATCGGCTCGCCGCGATTGGTCGTGTCGATCACCTCGGCGTCGTCGGGGATGACGCCGAGCAATTCGATGGCGAGAATTTCGCACACGTCTTCGACCGAAAGCATGTCGCCGCTGCGCACCATTTCGGGACGCAGACGATTGATGATCAACCGCATCGGCAGCCCTCGGTCGTTCAATTTGCCGACGACGCGGTCGGCGTCGCGAATCGCGCTCACCTCGGGCGTCGTTACGATGATCGCTTCTTTTGCGCCGGCAACGGCATTGCGGAAGCCGCCTTCGATGCCGGCCGGGCAATCGATCAGGACGTAATCGGCGTTCTCCGCGGCTTGTGCGACGATCGCTTCGAACTGCGATTCGGTGATCGCGTCCTTGTCGCGCGTCTGCGCGGCTGGGAGAATCGCTAGTGATTCGAAACGCTTGTCTTTGATCAGCGCTTGGCGCAGCTGGCAGCGGCCTTCGGCGACTTCGACCAAATCAAAGACGATGCGCTTCTCGAGCCCGAGCACGAGATCGAGATTGCGCAAGCCGATGTCGGCGTCGACCAGGATGACGCGCGACCCGCGTTTGGCGAGCGCGGCGCCAAGATTTGCGGTGGTGGTCGTTTTACCCACACCGCCTTTGCCCGACGTGACGACAATGCGACGTCCTGCCATGTTATCCGGCTACCTCCGCTGCCTTGGAAAATGGAGCGATCGCGATCCGCCCGTCACGCACGAACGCTACTTCCGGTTCCGACGTAACGCGCGCGTGCTCCTCGTCGACCGCAATCACGGTTGCGATGCGCAACTGCGTTGCTTGTAATTCAAGTGCATAGACTTTTGCATCATTGTCGCCTTGTGCGCCGGCATGCGCAACGCCGAGCAAGCGTCCAAAGACGACGATGTCGCCGGTTGCAACCAACTCGGTCCCAGGATTCACATCGCCGATCACCACGATATTCCCAGCGTGATGCAACGCCTGTCCGCCGCGCAACGTGCCGACGTGATAGAGCGTTCCGGGTGGCGGCGGCGGCGGCGCAACTTCGATGGGCGGCGGCGCAGGCACCCCGCGCTTTCGACGCTCGGCAATATCGGCGCGGGCGCCGGCAAAGTCGGCCACCAGCGACTTCGCCGCGTCGGAGAGTTTGAGTTCGCGCCGGGGACGCAAGGCACGGCGCCGCGCTAGCTCTTCGCCGCCGGGCGCCTGCTCGACCGGTCCAAGCTCGATGCCGGCGGCGGTCAGCACCTCGCGCAGCGCGTTCAGCTGGGTCTCGGAGAGCGGGGTTTCGCCCACCACCACCGTGGCTGTTGTGCCACGATAGAACTCGGTACGCTCGCTAAGACGAGCGGCCAATTCGGCGATGGCCGCGTCGAATTCCCAACCGGCTAAATGCACTTCGAGCCCCAGGCCCCGCCCGCGAATCAACGACATTGGCCTCGATTTGAGACGCCTGCGGCAGACGGCCCTCTCGCCATCCACAGGGACTCGCAAGTTCTTCCGGTTATACACACAACTACACACAAGTAACGGGCGCCACCGGCCGCCCGTTGTATGGAAATCGGGCCCGCCGTAACATTGAAGAAGCCTCACCGGTAAAGGACGTCACACCTATGCTCCGTCGGATCGCTGCCTTTTTGACCATGTTGCTCCTGGCTGGTGCCATATGCCCGGCACCTGTTCGCGCGACTTCGACGCAAACCGAAATCGAAATGGGGCGCCAAGAAGACGAGCAAATCGTCGACACCAGCGTGATCGAAACCGATCCGCTGCTCAACGCTTACGTCCAAAAGATCGCCGGCAATCTTTGGAAACAAGTCGACCGCAAAGACGTCCCTTACAACATCAAAGTCATCAAGGATACCGAGGTCAACTCGTTCGCCACGCTCGGCGGCTATGTCTATATCAATGAAGGCTTGATCGATTTCGTGCAGTCCGATGACGAGTTCGCCGGCGTGATCGGTCACGAAACCGGCCACATCGAGCGGCGTCACGTGCTCACCTCGCAAGCCAAGCTGCAAGGTCTCAATCTGCTCTTCGGCATCGCCGCGATGTTCAATCCGATCATGTACGAGTTCGGCAATTTAATGGAAGCCGGCGTCTTCGCCAAGATCGAACGCGCCGACGAGTTGCAGGCCGATCGCACGGGGCTTCAGCTGATGTCGCGCGCGGGGTACGACCCCGATGCGATGAAAACGATGCTCGAGCATCTCACCATTCTCGGCAACGAGCACAGCGATCTGGTGAACAAGTATCTCGAAGATCACCCCGATCCGGGCGCCCGCGTCAATCACCTGGAAGGCTATCCCGAGCTCGACCCCAAGCTCGTGACCCAAGACCAACTCGTGGTGCAAGCAGCGAGCGATCGCGAACGCGCGCGCTATTCATTCTCATCGCTGAAGTTCCAAGGCATTCTCAAGACAGATCCGACCAACGCCGAAGCGCTGCTGGGTCTGGGTCAAGATCAGATCGCGCTTGGGTTCCCCAATAAGAGCCAACAGACGCTCGCGCAAGCCGCGCAGATCGGTTCGCCGGAAACCAAAGCGCTCGCATTGCAGAAGATCGCCGACCTGCGCGAAGTGCAAGCGCAGCGCGTCACGTTGACCACCCCGAATCTCGGTGGCCTGCGCACGGCGTTTGCCGACGTGCAAACCTCGCAAGCGGCCGCTAATAGTGCGATCGCAGCGCGCCGCGATCAAGGCAAGGATCAGCTCAAGCAGCTGCAAACGCGCGCGGACGCGCTGCAATACGAAGTGCCGAACTTCGCCAACGTCAACATCCAACACGGGTCGCGCCTCGAATCGATCTTCAAGAACGTGATGACGATGGGCCGGTCGCTCAACAGCACGATGCAGGACGCGAGCACCACCATCACGGGTGTCGGCTCGCTCGATCGCAACAAAGAATCGGGTCTGCTCAAAGAAAGCAACAGCATCCTCGACGAGATGCAACAGACGCTCAACTCGACGCCGATTCCTACCGATCAAATCGCGATTCTGCCGTCCTATCCGAGCATCTTCAATGAACTGCGGCGCGCCGACAGCGATATGATCCGCAGCGTCGACGCCGCACGCGTCTCGCTCACCACCCTCGATCAATCGCTCGGCGACGTCGACGCGTTCTTCCGCGAGCTTAACCGCGCGCCGGTGAGCTTCCGCGGCGACATCAGCGTGTCGGAGTATGCGACCCTCGCCCCGATGATGCAAAAGGCGATGACGGCGCTCGATAACGCCGCGACACAAGCCTCGCAGGCGGCGCAACTCTACAACATGGCGCGCACGCGGCAACTCTCGGCACGCATCACGCTGCTCGGCGTGGGCACCTCGCCGGAACGCTATGCCACGCTGCAGTACGATCTGAAGCTGCGCTTCAACGCCGATGTGATTCCCTACGAAGTGATGCTCCACGACGGGATCACGCCGGGCGACATCGTGGTCGCGACAATCGTCGCAGCCGACATCAAGTCGACGCCCGAAGACATTCTCGACCAAATGACGAGCGAGAAAAAATCACCGGTCGACCTGGCCGACGAGCACGGGATGCACGCCTGGCCACTCGAGATCTTCACCGGACTCGTGTATCTCGATTACACCGACGATCCGACAAAGGAAATGGCAACCACGTAAATTATGGCCTCAGCACTTGGCGCGCGCGATCTCTACCGCTTAGTTCGAAACGGCATTGACGTCAAAGCCGTCAACGCGAACGTGCGCAAGCCGTTCCGCTTCCTGCTCTGCGGTGATCCGTCGCTGATCGGGCAGATGCGTGCGCTGCTGCTCTCGGGCCATCCCGATGATTCGGTGCCGCTGGATGCGGCCGCGTGTCTCGAGACGATCCCGCCCAGCTCGCCGCTGATTACCGCGCCAAATGAAGTGCGGGTCGTACTCTTCCTCGGCCATCCGGGCGATCGCGAAGGCGCAAACCTTGAACCGCTCAAGACGCTGCGCGTGCCGATCCTCACGCTCACGATCGATCCCAACGAGCCGCCCAGCGGACCGGCAACCATGCCTGCCGCGGGCACCGTCGGCGACTACGTCGTGAACGCGATCAGCAAAGACGCGCTCAAGGGCCGCGTCTTCACGCATATCGTCGAAGCGTCGAAAGGCGTCGAGATCGCGGTGGGACGGCGGCTCCCGCCGCTGCGCGAAACCGTTGCAGCCAAGCTCACGCGCGACGCCGCAAACAACTCGCTCAAGGTCGCGCTTGCGAGCGCGTTGGTCGATCACATTCCGGTCATCGGCGTGGTCCTCGGTGCATTCGCGTCGGCGGGCGACATGGTCGCGATCACCGGTTTGCAGATGATGTTGCTCTTGCACATCGAGGCCACGTATGGTCGCGATCCCGACGTGCAGCGGATGTGGAAATTGCTGCCGGTCATCGGCGGCGGCTTCGGCTGGCGCACGCTGGCGCGCGAACTCGCCGGGTTCGTGCCGGTCGCCGGTGTCGCGATCAAAGGCGCGATCGCCTATGCAGGCACGATCGTGGTCGGCGAGAGCGTGACGTTTTTCTTAGAACACGGCTCGCACATGAGCAAAGCCCAAGCTTCGCAAATCTACGATCGCACCAAAGCCGACGCCATGCGCTTCGCCCGCGAATTGATCGGCCGCCTCCGCAAAAAGTAGTTTGTCGTCCCGAGCGTAGCTCGCACGCTTACAATCGCTCGAGCAGATCTTCGTCGTCGAGGCGTTGCAAGTCGGTTGGAACGCGTGGGCGGACGCGATCGGCGAGTTGATGCGCGAGCGATACGCGACGCGCAGCCACCAGATCGTGGCGTCGTTCTAAGAAGCGTCGAATGAGCGACCGCTCCTCGCCGCTAACATAGGCCGTCGCGGCATAGACGGGTTCCGCGACTTCGCGCAGCATCTGCTCGGGCGACTCCATGCGCGATTCACGAATGACGATCGTGCCGGCCGCGATGTCCCCGATGCGCTTGTTCAGCGGCGAGAGCACGGCAACGACGGCGGAAATCGCGTAAAATCCCAGCGCCATTTCGCCGACGCGAATCAAATTGCGAATCAGCGACGCCATGAAGTCGACCGGGTAGCCGCCGTCACGCACCACGCGAATGCCGAGGAGTCGTTTGCCCGGCGTCTGACCGTTCCACAGCGTTTCGAATGCGATGAAGTAGCCGAAGAAGATCAAGAAGACGACCGCGACGATGAACGCAATGGCGAGATTGTAGATCACGCGGTCGGTCCGAGCGAGGACGATCGAGCCTGGGCGGACGTGCCCACTCAGCGCGACCAGCGCCCAGACAATCAATATCACCGCAACGATTTGAATCGTGAAATCGATGGCGAGCGCGAGAAAGCGGCTCCCGACGCCGGCGAGGTCGTACGAAAACGCAATTGATTCGGGGGTCCGGACCTCTAGGGTTCGATCCATCGCCAGCTAACGTAAGACGGCGTGACGCAGGCCACCTTCGTCGAACGGCGCAGCGCCGCATGGAACGCACTCGATGCGCTGCTCCGGCGCGCGGGACGCGGCGGCGTGCGTCGTCTGCAGCCAAGCGACGTCGACGAGATCGGGCGCCTCTATCGCGCGGTGACGAGCGATCTCGCCTATGCCGATGGGCATGGGTATGACGCGCGTCTTCTCGCCTATCTCAATCGACTGGTCGCACGCGCACATGCCTACGTCTATGGCGGTGCGGCAACCAGCGGCTGGGAGCGCATCGCGACATTTTACACGCAGACCTTTCCGCGCGAATTTCGCCGCTCGTTCGGATTTATCGCCGTCTGCGCCGCGATTACCGTCGTCGCCGCCATCGCGTCCTACGTGCTGGTGCGCACGCATCCCGGCAACGCCTACGCGATCTTGCCCGAAGCGTTGATCCCACCGCAAATTCAGAAGAGCCTGCACGACTCGAACTTCGCGTTCGATCCGGCAACGTCGCCGGCGATGGCGTCGGAGATCATCACCAATAACGTCAAAGTGTCGATCCTCGCCTTTGCGGGCTGCGTGACGCTCGGAATCTTCACCCTCTATATCATTCTCCTCAACGGCCTGATGCTCGGCGGCGTCGGCGCGCTCTTCACCAATGCCGGATTCGGCCCGGACTATTGGGCCACGGTCGCGCCGCACGGCGTCATCGAGCTTACCGCCATTCAAATCGCCGGCGCGGCCGGGCTCTTGATCAGTGCCGGCATCCTCGCGCCGGGACGCTTTCGACGACCCGATGCGATTGCGGACGCGGCGCGGCGCGCGGGCGTATTGATCGCCGGCGTAGCCTCGATGCTGCTCGTCGCCGGAACGATCGAAGGCTTCTTCTCGCCGCTGCGTCTGCCCGCGTCCGATCGCATCGCGGTCGGGGTGCTCACCGCATTCGGCTTGATCGTGTACTTCGGCTTTGCGGGGGCTAAAGTAGACCGCGCGATTTGACGCGCAAGTATTCGTCCACCGCAGCGATCGAGAGCTTGTCGGCCGGAACGTCGAGTACGATCACCCCGCTGCGCTGCAACGTACGCGCCGCAATCGCGCGCTCTTGCGAGAGGCCGAGCGCGACCGACATCTGGTAGGATTCGCTCACGCTATGCGGCGTACGCGCTAGCGCCACGTTCACCGCCGCATCGTTCATGAAGATGCACAGCACCACATGGCGTTTGGCGAGCGTACCGAGCTCGGCTAACACCGTACTTTGCGCGACCGGATCGATGACGTCGGTGAAGATCGCGATCAAACTGCGGCGATGCAAGTGGCTGCGCAGATAGGCAAAGGCGCGCGCGTAATCTGACTCCTCGAAGCGCGGCTCAACGTCGCACAGCGCATCGGCGAGCGCATGGACTGACGCGGCCGTCGAGCGCGGGGCGCGCGCGACGAGAATGCGCCGCGCGAACGCGACCACGCCGACGCGATCGCTCGCGAGCGCGGCGATCGAGGCCATCGAGAGTCCGGCGGTCACGGCGTAGTCGAGTTTGCGTTGGACGCCGATGCGCGCGGTCATCAGACGGCCGCAGTCGAGCAGAAGCATCACGTCTTGACTGCGTTCGACCTCCCGCTGCACGACCATCAACTTGCCGCGTCGCGCCGTCGCCTTCCAATCGATCGAACGAAACGCGTCGCCGCTTGCGTAGTCGCGCACGCTCTCGAACTCGCTGCCGACGCCGCGCAACTGCATGCGACGCAGACCTGCTTCGATCAACCGGTTGCGCACCTGGAGTTGCCCGTAGCGCTCGACGGCCGAGAGATCCGGGTAGACCCGGATCGTGTCAGGGGCTTCGATCACCGTACGACGGCGCAGCAGCCCGAGCGTACTTTCATACCAGACGTAGATGCGGGTAAAAGTGTCGCTGCCGCGCGCGACCGGCAGCGCGGCAAACGCGGTCTCGACTTCACTGCGGGCCGGTACGAGCGCGACCACGTCGCTCTCGCCCAGATCCAACGTGCGCAGCGGCGCCTCGACCAACCCTACGCGCAGCGCGCGTGGCGAACGATTCTCGATCGTGTAACGCAACTCGGCGCTGCGCCGCAGCGAGAAATGCGAGGGCAACGCGCGTCGCACGCGCAGCGCTTGTGCGCGCGGTAACAACACCACGTCGACGACGAAGGCCACGACCAGCAAGCCGCCGAGGACGACCGCGAGCGGCAGGCACACCGGCGCGCCGGGTGAGCACGCGAGCACGACCGCGATGCCCGCCAGTGCCCACAGCGCGCGCGCCGAAGGCCAGAGTGGCAAAAACCTAGCCACGCGGAACCGGCACGCTGGCCAAAATTTCAGTCAGGATCGACGTCGCGGTTGCGCCCTCGATCTCGGCATCCGGTTGCACGATCAAGCGATGCGCGACCACCGCCTCGGCAACGTCTTTGACGTCGTCGGGCGTAGCGTAATCGCGTCCGTCGATCGCTGCCGCCGCTTGCGATGCAACCAGCAGCGTCACCACCGCGCGCGGCGACGCGCCCAGTGCCAGACGCGGATGCGCGCGCGTCGCGGCCGCCACCGCATACGCGTACGCTCGTACCTCATTGGCCACGAGCACCCGGCGCACCGCCGCCTGTGCGGCGACGATCTCGTGCGCATCGGTCACCGCGGTGATGCCCGCGAGTTCGAGCGCACGTGAATCAAAGCCGGCGGCAACACGCGCCAACAGATCGAGTTCCTGATCGGCGGCCGGATATCCGGAGGTGATCTTCACGGTGAAACGATCGAGTTGGGCTTCGGGCAACGGATAGGTGCCTTCGTACTCGATCGGATTCTGCGTCGCGCACACGATGAAGGGTTGCGGCAACTCGATCGACGAGCCGTCAATCGTCACGCGTCCTTCTTCCATTGCTTCGAGCAGCGCGGCTTGCGTCTTTGGCGGCGTGCGATTGATCTCGTCGGCCAATACGATGTTCGCGTTGATCGGCCCCAAGCGCACGCTGAACGTCGCGTTTTGCGGATTGAACACCGACGTGCCGATCACGTCGGAGGGCATGAGGTCGGGCGTGAACTGGATGCGCCGGAACGGCAGCCCGATCGCGGCCGCCAGGGCGCGCACCGCCAACGTTTTGCCGGTCCCGGGCACGCCTTCGATCAGCGCGTGTCCGCGCGAGAAGAGCGCAACGAGCAGACCGAAGCTCATGCGCTCGCTGCCGACGACTGCCGTGCCGATCGCCGTACGAATGCGAACGGCCAACTCCTGGACGCTCGAGGGAGAGTCGTTCACGCGTGATCCTTTCGAAGGTTGGCGAAGATCGCGGCCGCGCGTTGCACTTGCGCGTCGTTAGGCCGCGTGACCGCGGCGAGTTGCTCGAGTTCGGGCGATTTCGGATAGGCGCGGGCGAATCGCTCGATCGCTGCGCGGCCCGCGTGCGCGCGACGCAGCAGCGCGGCCATCGAGCGGACGTAGTCGGACGAGTCGCGATCGACCGGCGGCTCGCGCACGATCGGCGGTGCGAAGCGCACGTTGGCATCGATCAATGCCAGCAATACCGCCAGCGCCGCGATCCACACCGCCAGGTGCACCGCCGGCGGCAGGACCGACCACAGCGAGCGCGTGCGATCGTAGCCATACTCACGCTCGTCGAAGGCCACTACGCCGCGGCCGGCCAAAGCCGCGTAGATTTCTCCGGCACGCTGCGGATGTTTGCTCAGCGCAAGATTGGTATAGTGTGCGATCTCGAATGCGCGCACGCGCGGCGAACGCGGCAAGCCGGTGACGTGCCCGAAGGCCAGCACCCGGCCGCCGCCGCGCAGAAAGCTTTGCAGCCGTCGCGCGTCGCTGCGATCGACATACGGGGACGTCAGCACGAGCACGCGCACGTTTGGATCCATCAGGCCCAGCGGTTCCTCGAGCCGCGTGACCGGAATGCCTTCGCGTTGCAGCACGTCAAATAGCGCGCGGTAGCCGTTGGGGCCGGTATCGTAGCTCGAATGCGTCGACGGCACTTCGCGCAACGAGCCGGTCGCGAGCAATACCAGGAGCCCGAACAGCGCGATGAGCGCCGCGCTCTCGACGACGCGCCGATTCATACGGCCGCACTCGCGGCAAGGTGATCGTACGCGGCACGCGCACGCTGCCACGCATCGGGGCCGGCCGGCATTTGCGCGTACGCGGCAGCGGTGTACAAGCGCGCGATCTCGACGAACGCCGGCTCGAGCGCACCGTCGCGTTCGTGCAACGCGCGGCGCAGCTCGTTGATCGTGGCGGAGCGTTCATCGCGCACGACACCGCGCAGATCCAGCAAGGTGACTGCCGCAATAAAGACCAGGCGAATGGCGCGCGCGTAGTCGCCCGCTTGCGCGGCCTGTGCCGCCTGCGCGGCGAGCGCGTGCGCGCTACGCGGTTCAGCCAGCGCCGTCACGTGTTCCCGGCGCGACCGCTCGTACTGAAATTGCGCGAGCACGCGCGCGCCGATTAGCGCGATTGCCGCGACACACAGCACGACGATCGCATCGCCGATTAGCGAGGTGCCGGCTGGCCCGAGCTTCACGTGGCTCGTGAGTAGATTCCAAAGCTCGCTCCAGCGATCGCCGAGCCACGCCAGCATCGCGTCGAGGAGCGAGCGGTGCGGCGCAACGGTGCCGAGATGATACCGTCCCGGAATGGCGAGTTCGGTTCGGACCGCCCGAACGATCGCGATGGGCGGCCGTGGCGTCATGAAGGCGCCGTCAAGCGTTCGAGATCGACTTCGAGATCTAAGCCTTCGCTGCGCGTGCGTACATCGTAGTAGTACGTCGCCAGTAAGATGGTCACGAACGCAGTAACGGCCGCATTGATCACGGTCTCCACCGCAAGCTCGACGATCGCACTGTGTAAGAACGAGAGCAGCAGCGCCGCGAGGGCCGCACCAATGACCAGTGCGCCGATTTGGATCGCGAGATAGGCGAGCGAAATCAACGTCGCTTTCCCGATCTCGCGCCGATTCAACAACCGCCGAAAGGCCTCACCGATTGCATCGGCCGGAGGCGCTTCTTCGATCGTGCTAGCGTAGAGCGCGAAGGCACAACACATCACCAGTAGGACGAAGAGCAAAATGATCGCGAGCACCATCACCATACCGGCGATGGCGAAGACCACGGTCAGAAACCGCGCCGCAACGGCAAGCATCGTGGCGGTGAACGCGACGATCACCACGCCGATAACGACGGCAAAATACGTGCCAAGCAGAATCAGGGCGCACAACAGTGTCGTCCCGAGCAACGGCGCCCAGCGGCGAAGCACGCGCTCGTACCCGCCCACGTACGTCGGCGTGCGCCCGGCGTAAATCGCCGCAACGCCGACCGCGACCGCATTGTTTGTGAACGGCGCAAGCAGCAGCGTGAGCAGCGCGACGCCGAAAAGCGCCGCGATTTGCGATGGCGAGTAGATCGACCCGCTGTGCACGGTCGGGTGGGTGATCTGCGCGAGCAACTGCGAGAGCTGCGACGTCGAACGATCGGTGACGAAGTAGTCGAGGATGCCGATCGGAACGAGCAGCGTCAGCACGATCAGGGTGAAAACCGCGAAGTGCCGGACGTACATCGTCACCGCGCGATCGAATATCTCGCCAATCGCGAGCGCACGGAGCGCCGGACGTCCTTGCAACTCGTCCATTGCGCCGCCCGTTCTTGAGGATATTACGCGCCTCCTATGGTACTTATGATCTATGCGAATCGGGACGTTACGTGCGATCCGGCGTTATCCGGTGAAGAGTCTGGGCGGCGAAGTGCTCGATGCGTGTGCCGTGCTCCCAACCGGCCTCGAGGGCGATCGCGCTGCGGCGCTGATCGCGGGCACCGGACCGCGCGCCGGCAAGCCCTATCGCGGCAAAGAAGACGACCGTTTACACCGGATCGACCGCGCCGACGAGGCACTTTCGCTGGTCCCCGGCATTGAGCTCGTCGAGAGCGACGACGGCGGATTCTTCGATGACGCACCGATTTCGCTGATTATGGATCGCTGGCTGGACGGGGTATCGTCGTTCGTCGGCTATCGCGTCGAATTCGAACGCTTCCGCCCGAACTTCTATGTCGAAGCTGAGCCCGGCATCGCGCTGGATGAAGCGGCGCTGACCGGGCGCGAACTGCGTTTGGGTGAGGTGACACTGCGCGTGCGGTATCCGATCGAACGCTGCGTGACGCCGACCTACGATCTCAACGACGGCGCTGCTGACCCGCGCATCTTACGTTACGTCGCACAGGCGCGTTCGAACTGGATGGGAATTTACTGCGACGTGCCGCGTGCCGGAATCGCGCGAACCGGCGACTCGCTCGAACTCATGGAGCGCTGAACCTCGCGCACGATGTCCTCGAGCGCGTCGATGTAAGCTAAGAAGCGATCGCGTCCCGCCGGTGTGATGCGCACGATCGTTTGCGGCCGTCCGACGCCGGTGCGACGCTCGGTTTGCACGATGGCTTCTTCCGCCAACGCGTGTAAATGCCGGTTGAGATTTCCGTCGGTCAGCGCGCACGCGTCTTGTAATTGGGTAAACGAGACGCCATCGGGATGCGCGACCAGCGTCGAGCAGATCGCTAAACGTCCACGCTCGTGAAAGACGCGGTCGAGGTCGGTTGCGCTCATGGATGCTCCCGCCGATCGCGCGCGACCAGCACGCCGATGGCAATGTGTCCGATACCGAAACCGAGCGGCAACACCCACCACGCTAGCGCGATCGAAGCGGGCGCAAACAGCAGCGCCATACCCGCAACTAAGAAGAAGGCGGCAATCGGCAACACGTCGCGCGGCAGCATCATGCGCGACGCGAAAAGACCGACGCCGTAGCAGCCGTACCATACGCCGGGCAAATATCCAAACGCCCCGCGAGTGACCAGCGCAAGCGTGATCGCCGCGCCAAGCGCAATCGCCGGCAAAATCGCTAGGCCTACCGTGCGCGTCTGCCAGCGATCGCGCACGCTCGCGTCGCTGACGAACCAGTGCGCGATCGAGCCGTAGTTCACGATCATCGCAGCGGTACCGCACACCAGCCAAATCGAGGCGTAAACGCGTTGCTCGTACGCGCCGTGCGGCACCGCGACCAGCAGCGCTTGCAGCACGCCGGCCGCGATGGCGAAGCAGCCCGAGGCAATCGCGGCAACGCCGGAGATCCCGCGAAAGCGCTGCGTCATCGCCAGGCGGTCGCGCACCTCGGCGATGTCGAGCATGGCGCGTTCGATATCGGTCATGTCCTACTTTGTACCACAAAGTCCGATGCCCCGGCAACGCGGGCACTCCCTCGTCGTGCATGGAGCGCCAGGCGGGCTTCACCTTGCTCGAAACGCTGGTCGGTGCCGCGATCGCGTTCGTCATGCTCTGGGGGCTGGTGGCCATGGCCGATCGCCTGGTAGCGGCGGCCGGCGCGGCCAACCGCCGGGTGGTCGCGGGCGCCAACGCGGGGCGCCTGATCGAGCGCCTCTCGAGTGAAGCCGCCAGCTCACTTGCGGTCTACGTCGCGCCGACCGACGCACTTGGACGGAGCAACAGCGACGGCCACGAGCTCGACTTTTACACGCAAGACGGCGCGCACCGCGGCTACGCCTGGGCGTATACCTTCGACCGTGCTACGCAAACGCTGACGCACTACGCGCTCAGTGCTGCCGGTGCGCCGCTTGCCGGCGACATGTTGAACGACATCGACAGCTTCAGCGCTACTGCGGCGACCGTGACCCAGCTCGGCATACCCTCGAGTCCCGCATTCGATCCGCTGTTTGCCGGCGCAAACGCAACCGATGTCCCGTACAGCTTTGCAACGATGCCGAACGCGATCGGCGGAAACCGGCTGGTCGTGGTACAGCTCGTAGCAAACGGCGTCGATCGCAGCGTGGTGCTTGCAACGCAAGACGCGCCGACGGCGTTTACCGTCGTCGTCAACTACACGCCCTCGCCACCACCGGTGGTCACGCCAACACCCTCACCGGTTCCGATGTGGTAGGTAGACCACGCGGGAAAAGCGCGTGTTGCAGCGCAGTAAAGCGTTCCACGTTGGGAGGGCGAGATGTTTAAAGGAAAGGTTGCGATCGTAACCGGAGGCACGCGCGGCATCGGTCTTGCAATCACGCAAGCGCTCGCGCAAGAACAAGCGCATGTCGCAGCCGGATATAGCAAAGGCGGCGAGGCCGCCGAACGCTGCGCCGAAAAACATCGCGCAAGCGGTCACTCCGTTTCGACGCATCAAGGCCGTGTCGACGATTACGCCGATTGCAAGCGCGTCGTTGACGAAGTGCTCGAAACGTATGGGCGCGTCGACTTTCTGATCAACAACGCCGGCATCACGCTCGACAAGACGCTGCGCAAGATGAGCCCCGAGGACTGGGGCAACGTGATCAACGTGAATCTCTCGGGCGCATTCAACATGACCAAAGCCGTGCTCGAGCACATGATCGAGCGCGGGTCGGGGCGCATCATCAACATCAGCTCGGTCATCGGCTCGACCGGCAACATCGGGCAAGCCAATTACGCCGCGTCGAAGGCGGGACTCTTCGGCTTTACCAAGTCGCTCGCGCTCGAGACGGCCAACAAGGGCATCACCGCCAACGTCGTGGCGCCCGGTTTCATCGCAACCGAGATGGTCGAAGCGATGCCCGAGGCCGCGCTCGCCAAGGTCGTCGACAAGATCCCCACCAAGCGCCTCGGCAAGCCTTCCGAGGTGGCGCGGGTCGTCAAATTCTTATGCGAAGATGACTCCGGCTACATTACCGGCGCCGCGTTCCACGTCAACGGCGGCCTCGACATGGTCTAGGGGAGGGCCCCTGCTCGGGCAGGCCTCGGCCGAGACAATCTTGCTAAGATTTTCTTTATCTTTTGCTAGGTGAGCATAGCGGATGGGTACAAAGTAGTACCCATGATAACCACCTCGACAGCCCCCTCGGGCACGCTAACGCGGCTCGATGGTCGAGTGGCGATCGTGACTGGCGGTTCGCGCGGTATTGGCGGCGCGATTTCGTCGGCGCTCGCCGCGGATGGTGCAACTATTGCCGTGCTTGGTATTCCCGCAGATCGCGAACGTACCGAGACGCTGCGTGCATCACTCAACGGTACCGCAAAGCTCGTGCATTTTTATGAAGCCGACGTCGCAGATCCGCGTGCCTGTCAAAACGCAGCACACGAGGTGATCGCCGAGTTTGGCAAAGTCGATATTCTCGTCAACAACGCCGGGATCACCAAGGATCACACGGCACGCAAGATGACAATCGAGGAATGGCAGACGGTCCTGAATGTGAACCTATCAGGGCCGTTTTTTATGATCAAGGCCGTACTCGATCACATGCTCGATCAACAGTATGGTCGCATCGTGAATATCAGCTCGGTCGTCGGGCATACTGGGAACTTCGGTCAGGCCAATTATGCCGCGGCAAAAGCGGGGCTGTTGGGACTGACCAAAACGCTCGCGCTCGAAACCGCACGTTCGGGCATCACGGTGAACGCCGTCGCGCCGGGCTTTACCGCAACCGAGATGGTGAACGCGATGCCGCAAGCGGCGATCGATATCGCGCGCGGCCGCACGCCGGTCGACCGGCTCGGGAACCCCGACGAGATTGCGCGCGTCGTGCGCTTTTTGATCGACGACAACTCCGGCTTCATCACCGGCGCAACCTACGATGTCAACGGGGGCATGTACATGTGATGATTGGCTCGGTACCGATCGAAGAGTTCAGCTACGGTCTCGATCTTTCCGGCGCCGATCCGGCATCGCTCAACGACGCGTTGCGCGCGGTGACGCTTGACGTGTTGAGCGACCCGCTACGTATGAGCACGATCATGAGCGGCATGATGATCGCGCAACAAGGCGTCGCGATGAATGCGCTGCGCCGCATGCAAGGTGAAAACCCACCGCCCGCCGTCGACGTGCAGGGCGACAAGCGCTTCTCCGATCCGGCGTGGCTAAGCAATCCGTTCCTCATCTCGATGGTCGAAGAGTATTTGTTGCGCCGTCAATATGCGCAGCAGGTTGTGGAAAGCACGCGTCTGCCCGAAGCCACCAAGCGCAAGGCGCGCTTCGCGATGAACATGATGATGGACGCGATTGCACCGAGCAATGTACCGTGGCTCAATCCGTCAGTGATCAAAACCGCAATCGATTCGGGTGGAACGAGCTTGGTCGAAGGCATGCTCGAATTCATCGACGACGTGCAAAACAACGGCGGCTATCCCAAGCAAGTCGACTCGTCCGCATTTAGCCTGGGCGACAATCTCGCCGCGACGCCGGGTGAAGTGGTCTTTCGCAACGAGCTCATCGAGCTGATCGCCTACTATCCGCAGACGGAAACGGTCTACGAGCGACCGATTCTCATGTCGCCGCCGTGGATCAACAAATATTACATCATGGATCTGGCGCCGGGCCGCTCGTTCGTCGAGTGGGCGGTATCGCGCGGCCATCAAGTGTTCATGATCAGCTATCGCAATCCCGACGAGACGATGCGGGATTTCACGATGGATACGTATTTCGAAGAGGGCGTGCTGGCGGCACTGGCCGCGGTCGAACGTATCACCGGTGCACCGCAAGTCAATCTCGCTGCGCTCTGCGTCGGCGGGACGATGACGCTTTTGCTGCTCGCGTATCTCGCGGCCAAGGGCGAAGGGCACCGCATCGGCGCGGTGACGCTGACCAACACGATCCTCGATTTCGCCGAGCCCGGCGATCTCGGCGTCTTCACCGACGAAGGCTCGATCGCGAAGCTCGAAAAGAGCATGAGCGAGCGTGGCTACCTCGAGTCGAGCGAGATGGCCGGCACATTCAACTGGATGCGTGCCAACGATTTGATTTGGAGCTACGTCGTCTCCAACTGGTATATGGGCAAGAAGCCGCCGGCATTCGACATTCTCACCTGGAACGGCGACGCGACGCGCATGCCCGCGGCGATGCACTCGCAGTATCTGCGTGCGTGTTATCTGCACAATTTGCTGGTCGTGCCCAACGCGTTCATGCTCGATGACGTGCCGATCGACATGGGCAAGGTCGAGACACCGCTCTACGTGCTCGGTGCCGAGAACGATCACATCGCACCGTGGCGTACGAGTTTTATGACGTCGCAATATGTCGGCGGACCCGTGAAGTACACGCGTACGAATTCCGGTCACGTGGCCGGCATCTGCAACCCACCGGGCAATCCGAAGTCGTGCTACTGGACCGCCGATGCGGTCGAGGCCGGCGAGACACCCGACACCTGGCTCGCGCGCGCAGCCAAACACCAGGGAAGCTGGTGGGAGGATTGGTCGGCTTGGGCCGACGCGAACGGCGGCGCGCGCCGCACCCCCTATCCGCTGCCCAGCGGCGGCGAGCCGGCTCCGGGCCGGTATGTCCGAAACGAAACGGCCGAGCCGTTCGACTCTACCTCTCTACACCATGACGAGGCGACGATCGTATGATCAACAATCGCGACCACTTGAAAGGTCTGGGCGAGTTCATTCGCACGCAGCGTGAGCTGGCGAACCTCTCCCTCCGGCAGCTCGCCGATCTCGCGAAGGTCTCCAACCCCTACCTGAGCCAGGTCGAGCGCGGACTCTACAAGCCCTCGGCGGAGGTCCTCAAGCAGATCGCTCGGGCGCTGCACCTCTCAGCCGAGACCTTCTACGCCCAGGCGGGGCTGCTCGACGACGACGTCCGCAACGAAGCGGCAGACGCGGTCGAATCGGCAGTGAAGCTGGACCCCCGGCTCAGCGCCGACCAGAAGGACACCTTAATCCGGGTCTACCGCGGTTTTACCAACAGCCATTGACAGACTTCCCATTCGCTTGGTATACTAAGCGCATGAACACCTACACTGAATTCGTCGAGAAGGCGCAAGCCGAGTTTCTCAACGGTCTGAAGCAAGCCCAGGATCTCAACGTCAAGGCGATCGCGTCCGTCACCGAGCTCATCGAGAGCAAGAACGGCGAAGCCAAGCTGCCGACCCCGGCGGAAATCGTCGAGAAGAGCTTTGCGTTCACGAGCCAACTGCTCGAGTCGCGTAAAGAGTACATGCTCAAGCTCGCCGAGCTGCTCCCGAAGAACTAAGGTTTCCGTTTCGGAAATGTAAAGAACCCCGGCTTACGCCGGGGTTCTTTGTTTTAAGCATCTCTGTAAGGTAAGTTAACGCAGCCCCGACATTGCGGATACAATGACTTAACCTCGAAGGCGCTCGCCTGCCTCTTACGTCGATCTTACGAGCCCGACAACTATAAGGTAATGCAACACGTCTTTGATGGCTTGTCGATTTTCGCTTCTCTTCTGAGCATCGTGCTCGGAATCGTCGCGTGCTTTTTCGGAAGTCTGGTCGGTTTCGGCGGCGGTTTCATCTCGGTGCCGATCCTCCGGCTCACCGGTCATCTGACGCCGCAAGTCGTGGCTGCTACATCGCTCTTCATGGTCGGCGTGAACGTTGCCGTCGCTTCGTTTGCACTGCGCAAGGGCAAGCGCATCAATTTGCGCATCGGCTGGTCGATCGGCATCGGCGGCATCGGCGGCGCGTTGCTCGGCGTCGTCGCGCTAAAGTACGTCAGCTCGAGCCAGTTCGATGTGCTCTACGGCGTGATGCTGCTCTTCATCGCGTACAACATGCTCAAGCCGTCGAAGCCGCTCGCGATTCCCGAGACCGCGATTGAGTCGGATCGCTCGCAGCGCACCAGCAACTACGAATTCGCGCTGATGGGTATCCTGGTCGGATTCTCGTCGAGCCTGTTTGGCATCGGCGCCGGCACCGTCGCGATCCCGCTCCTGCTGTGGCGCTATAAGCTGCCCGCGTACGTCGCGATGCCCACCGCCTCGTTCATTGCCATGGTCTACATTTGGCCCGGCGTCATCGCGCAAATCCGCGAAGCCCGCGTCGACTGGGCGTTGGCGATTCCGCTCGCGATCGGCGCCGTGATCGGCGCGCACTTCGGCGCCCGCTACTCGAATCGTTTGAAGTCGGCGCAGCTCACGCGCATCTTCGGTGTCATCTGCGTCATCACGTTTCTCACCCTGAGCGCTCGGCATCTGCCGATGTTCCAATCCCATACTGCACTCGCCACTACGACCATTCAGATCTCGAAAGCGAAATAGCATGAACAAGCTCGGATTCGTTGGCGCCGGAGCAGTCGGCGCAGCAGCAGCGCTCGCATCGTGCGTGCGCGCCGTGGCCGATGATATCGTCCTGGTCGATCGTTATCCGGCGCGCTCCAAAGGCGTTGCAACCGATCTGCGCTACGGCACGCCGCTTTCGCCGGCCGTGCAAGTGCGGGCGGGCGAATTCGACGATCTGTCCGGCGCCGGGCTGGTGGTGATCAGCGCCGGCATCAACGAAAAGACCGGCGGCGCCGTGGATCGCAACGACCCGCTTGGACGCCTGCGCTTGCTGCGCACCAATGTCGAAGTCTTTGAAGATATCGTTCCGAAGATCGCCGCGGTCGCGCCGAAGGCCGTGCTGCTCGTGGTCACCAACCCGCCCGAGCCGCTCGTCGACATCACCTGCCGTCTGGCCGGGCACACGCGCGTGCTCAGCACCAGCACGATGCTCGATACGCTACGTTTTCGCGTGCACATCGCCGAGCGCTTCGGCGTCAGCCCGCAAAGCGTCGAAGCCTACGTGATCAGCGAGCACGGCACCAACAGCGTGTTTTGCTG
>DATHMY010000151.1:0-2684 GCA_035486535.1 Candidatus Acidiferrum sp. | reverse complement strand
GGAATCTTGCGCGAGGTGGTCGTGTTGAGCGCTTCGACGATGCCTTTGGCAACTTCGTCGCCGCGCGTAATGCCACCGAAGATGTTGATGAAGAACACTTTCGCGCCGGTGTGATTGACGACGAGTTCGTAGCAGTTGCGCACGCGTTCGGCGTTCGCGCCACCGCCCACGTCGAGGAAGTTGGCGATTTCACCACCCGCGTTCTTCACCGCGTCCATCGTCGCCATCGCGAGACCCGCGCCGTTGGCCATCGTACCGACGGTACCGGGAAACGTGCGAAAATTGCGGATGCCTAGACCCGCTTGCGCCGCCAGCGTTTCATCCGCATCGAGCGGCAGCACTTTCTGCCACTCTTTGAACTCGGGATGACGGAAGACCGCATCGTCGTCGATCGTCACCTTCGCGTCGGCCGCGATCACGCGCCCATCCTTGGTGAGAATCAACGGATTGATTTCCACCAGGGTGGCGCCGTAGGTGAAAAACAGATTGTACATCCCGGCAACCACCGCCGGGAATTGTTTACGATAGCCGGGATCGAGATCGGCCTTGAACGCAAGTTCGCGACCGATGAACGGCGAGTAGCCGATCGCGGTGTCGACAAAGAAGGTGTGAAATGACTCAGGATGTTTCTCATGGACTTCTTCGACGTCCATACCGCCGAAGCGGGTCACGATGATCGCCGGCTTCTTGGTGGTGCGATCGACGCTAATCGCGCAGTAGGACTCCAGCGCGACCTCGAGCGTCTCTTCGACCAGCACCGAGTGAATCGGTTCGCCGTCGGGATTTTGCCGATTCGGCGGCATCGGCGTCGCCATGATCTCGGCCGCCGCCTTACGACCCTCGTCGGGCGTCGATGCAAACTTGATCTTACCGGCTTTGCCGCGACCGCCCATCAACACTTGCGCTTTGATCACCCACTTGCCCGGGTTCTTTTCGATAAATGCCGCGACTTCGTCGGGTGTGTTGCAGTGTTGCGAGCGCGGCACCGGAATGCCGGATCGGCGAAAGAGCTCTTTGCCCTGATACTCCATGAGATTCATGGCGAGTTTGTATTATCTCCTAGTCTAATTTGCCTAATAGCGATCTTGCGATGATGATTTGCTGGATTTCCGAGGTGCCTTCGTAGATCTCGGTGATCTTCGCGTCACGGTAGAAACGCTCGACCGGGAATTCCGTCGTGTATCCGTACCCGCCGTGAATTTGCACGGCTTCGGCGGCGTGCTTGCGCGCGGCAGTCGAGGCGAAAAGCTTGGCTTTGCTGGCTTCGATAACGAACGGCCGCCGCGCGTCCGCCAGCGCCGCGGCGCGATAGACGAGGAGACGAGCGGCATCGAGATCCATCGCCATCTGCGCGATCTTGAACGAGATCCCCTCGAACGCGCCGATCGCGCGGCCGAAGGCGACCCGATCCTTGGCAAAGGCGACCGAATGATCCAGGCAGCCTGCGAGGATACCCGTCGCCTGCGCGGCGATGCCGATACGTCCGCCGGCAAGCGCGTTCATCGCTGACCCGAAGCCGTCGCCTTCGTTGCCAAGCAGGGCGTTTGCCGGAACGTGCACGTCGTCGAAGGCAAGATCGCAGGTGTTGCTGGTACGAATCCCCAGTTTTTCCGTGATCTTTTCCACCGAGATACCCGGCGTCGTGTTGTCGACTAGAAACGCGCTCACACCGCGCGCACCGCCGCCGGCCGTGCGAAACATCACCATCGTCACGCCGGAAACGCTGCCGTTGGTGCACCATTGCTTGCGACCGTTGAGCACGAACTGCTCGCCATCGCGCGTCGCCGTCGATCGGATCGATGCGGCATCCGAACCGTAATCGGGCTCGGTGAGCGCGAATGCGGCGATCGTGTCGCCTGCGGCCAGTTTGGGAAGCCAGCGTCGTTTTTGTTCTTCGTTCCCTAAGCGCGCGATCACCGACGCGATCATCGAGTGCACCGAGAGCGTCACCGCACTGCCGGCGTCGACGCGCGCCAGCTCCTCGACCGCAAGCGCGTACGCGACATAGCCCGCGTCGACACCGCCGTACGCTTCGGGCACAACAATGCCCATGATGCCGGCCGTATTGAGCGTGGTGAAAAGCTCGCGCGGGAAGTGGTGCTCGCGATCCCATTGCGCAATGTTGGGTGCAATTTCGCGCTGCGCGATTTCCGCTGCAAGCGCAGCAATCTGTCGCTGTTCGTCGGTCAGATCGAACTGCGCGCGCGCACCTGAATCGATCATGGTGGTCGGGCTAGCCGACCTTAACGAGGAGGGCATCGCCTTGCCCGCCGCCCGAGCACAGCGATGCGATCCCGTAGCCGCCGCCGCGCTTACGCAGCTGATTGATAACCGTGGCCACGAGACGAGCCCCCGATGCGCCGATCGGATGCCCCATCGCAACCGCGCCGCCGAGCAGGTTGATGTTGGCTTCGCCGACACCAAGGTTGCGCGCCGAGGTGATCGCGACGTTGGCGAACGCCTCATTAATTTCCCACACGGCGATATCGCTCGCGCGCAAACCGTGCGCGTCCATCAGCTTATCGGCGGCCATCGCCGGCGTGTAACAAAGGTATGGCGAGTCCCAACCAACGGTTGCGTGATCGACGATGGTCGCGAGTGCAGCATAACCGTGCTCCCGCGCGTAGGTTGCATCTGCCAGCACGAGTGCAGCGGCGCCGTCGTTGACGCCCGGCGCGTTGCCG
>DATHMY010000150.1:0-16387 GCA_035486535.1 Candidatus Acidiferrum sp. | reverse complement strand
CCTCGCCGACGCATGGCCACGCGCTCGACAAGATCTTCGAACGTGTACTCGAGCCGCACCTAATGCAGCCGACCTTTGTTACCGACTACCCGGTTATTATTTCGCCGCTAGCGAAACGGAAGGCCGGCGACCCCGAGCTCGTCGACCGCTACGAGCTCTTCTGCAATCGCATGGAGATCTCGAACGCATTTACCGAGCTCAACGATCCCGACGATCAGCGCGCGCGGTTCGAAGCGCAGGTGCGCGAGCGCGCGCAAGGCGATGAGGAGATCCCGCAGCCGGACTGGGACTTCGTCCGCGCGCTCGAATACGGCATGCCGCCGACGGCCGGGATCGGCATCGGGATGGACCGCCTCATCATGCTCCTGACCAACAACACCTCGATCCGCGACGTGCTGCTCTTTCCTCTTCAACGCCAACACGGATAGGAGACTATGGACGGACAGAAGTGCGATCACACGCAGTGTACCTGCTATGTGGATCTTGGAGCTTTCTATTGTAGCGACCGCTGCCGCGAACAGGCGGTGGCCGACCCTGACGCGCCGCCGCACGATCACTGCAACTGCCGCCACGCCGAATGCGAGAACGCGGCCTAACTGATCCCGTTGTTGGCGAAGGCGACGTAAAAGATCACCGCCAGGCTCGCGAACGCGTAGCACACGAGACCGACGGCATTAATGATCGTTAATGCCCGCATCGCGCCGCCGGAGAGGCGCGCGGCCGCGGCCGCCGCCACGCCGTCGATCACCGCGGGTGCGAGCAAGGTCCACGGCGGAATCGCCGCAACCGCAAGCAGCCAAGCCGGGACGTAGGCGCCCACTTGCGCGCCGTGAATGCCGGTGTCTCCGGCATAGACCTGCAGGCCGGCGGCGCCTAGCCAACACAGAACAAAGATCCCGAGCCGAAACCGGCGTGCGTTCGAGGGGGTCACGGGGTACGTTATCAACCAGCTGTGTTAGGAGAACCTCCATGGACCTGACGACTTCATATCCCCGCAGTGTGCGCGACAAGCTCTTCGGATTGGTGCAGATCGGCCGCACGATCGATAAGGGCGAGGCGACTGCCAAGGGCACCAACGGCGAGTACCACTACAATTGCCCGATGGATCAGGCAGTCTTTGCGTTCCTCGGTATCGACCACGATGCATTGCTCGATGTGATCAAGCATGCCAAGAGCAATACAGAGGTCGAATCGTACGTGAAGACCTTCATCGACAAGAAGTCGCCGCAAGAGATCGAAGCCTGGAACAAAGCATGGCTTGCACACGAACCGGACAATGACGATTCGCGCAAATTCTTCCTGGAGTTGCGTAATACGGTCGCGCCGGATCGGACCGACGTAACGACGTGGGCCGACATCCTGGACCTCGACGAGAAGCGCAATGTGCCGAAGCGCCAACCGGTGAACGCTTAGCGCATACCATTCGCTGCGCCGTCGAATACGACGGCACGGCGTTCTTCGGTTTCCAAATGCAAGCCACGGGTCGCACCGTGGCGGGCGAACTCGAACGGAGCTTGAGCCAGCTCTTCGAGGAGCCGGTGAAGATCACCGGAGCGGGCCGGACGGATACCGGCGTTCACGCGAGCGGGCAGGTGATATCGTTTATCACTGCCCGCTCGTTTCCGTTCGAGCGCTTGGCAATCGCGCTCAATAGCACGCTGCCCAGCGACATCAGCGTCCGCGACGTTGCGATCGTTCCCTCCGATTTCTCGGCGCGGTTTTCGGCGCGGGAACGTGCCTACGTGTATGCGATATTCAATCGCAAAGACCGAAGCGCGCTCTTAGCCCACCGTGCCTTTCACGTCTATCGCCGTCCGTTGGATCTCGCGGCCATGCGCGCCGCGGCCGCGTGGCTAACCGGCGAGCGCGATTTCCGTTCGTTCTGCGGCGTCTTGCCCGAGAGCGGCGTGACCATTCGCAACGTTCGTTCTTTTGCGATCGACGCGCGCGACGAGCTGGTGCGAATCGAGATACGCGCCGATGGGTTTCTGCACCGCATGGTGCGCACGATCGTCGGCACGTTGGTGGAGTGTGGGTTGGGGCGCCGCGATCCCGCCTCGATGCCGGCGATCCTTGCGGCCCTCGACCGCCGAGCGGCGGGACTTACCGCGCCCGCACACGGGCTGTATCTCGCCGGCGTGCGCTACGATGACTACGACTCGTATCGTGAACCGCTCGCGTTCTTTTAGCTACCGACTTCCTCGAGCAGGCGTTGGAGCTGCTTTTGCTGCCCGACGCTGAGCCGTCGCAAGAGGCGGGTGGCCCGTTCGCCGGCGGCTTCGAGCGCTTCGTCGAGCAGCTCGCTGCCTGCGGGCGTTAGCATCGCGAGCGAGGCGCGGGCGTCGTCGGGATCCCGACGGCGCTCGACGATGTGCCGGCGCTCGAGGGGGAGCAGGGCGCGGGTAACACCCGAGGCGGTAAGGTGCAGTTCGTGTGCGAGCTCGGTTGGGCGGCGGCCCGTCTGCGTGCCGCGCAGCGGAACGAGCAAGCGCAGCTCGGCAAAGCTCAGCCCGCGCACCTCGAGTGCGCGGACGGCGCGCGCATGGGCGGCGGCAAGGGCAAGGAGGGTCTCGACGGCGTCGGTAGGCATATCCTGAGTATACTTGAGTAGTCAAGTATTAATCAAATAAAACCGATCCCCGAAAATCGCTTGACGGCGTGGCCCCCGCCCTGTAAGATGCGGGAGTTCCACGCGGGACATTTTCTTTAAGTAGGAATCTTTCTATGCGAACCACTTTGCAGAAGACGCAAGAGACGAAGTCCGACTGGTACATCGTCGACGCCGCCGGGCAGCGCCTGGGCACGCTCGCCGTGCGTATTGCGCGCGCGCTTTCCGGTAAACACAAACCGACCTGGACGCCGCACGTAGACGATGGCGATCACGTGGTCGTGATCAATGCGGACAAAATCGAACTCAGCGGCCGCAAGTGGGACGCGAAAATCTATCGCCGCCACAGTGGATTCCCGGGCGGACTCAAAGAGCAGACCGCGCGCGAAGTGCACGATAAACATCCCGAGCGTTTGATCGAACAAGCCGTCCGCGGCATGCTTCCGACCAACAAAATGCGCGACGTGCAACTGACGCGCCTCAAAGTTTATGCCGGGGCGGAACATCCGCACGAGCCGCAAAAGCCGCAGCCGCTGTTTTAGGAGCCATTGTGGATAGTTCGCAAATTCAAGCCACCGGTCGTCGTAAGCGCGCTATTGCGCGGGTGAAGCTCTCCCTGGGTCAGGGCGTGATCACCGTGAACAAGAAGCCGATCGAAGAATATTTTCCGCGTCCGCAGTTGCAGCAAATCGTGCGCCAGCCTTTCGAGGCGACGCAGAGCGGCGGCCGGTACGATGTGGTCGTGAAGGCGCAGGGCGGCGGCGTCACCGGACAAGCCGGCGCGGTGCGGCACGGTATCGCACGCGCGCTCGTCGAGATGGATGCGTCGTTCAAGGACGTGCTGCGCAAGAGCGGATTCCTGACGCGCGACCCGCGTGAAAAGGAATCAAAGAAGTACGGTCGCAAGCGCGCACGCAAGCGCTTCCAATTCAGCAAACGATAAGCTGGATTCACGTTCCGTGAATCCGTGGCGTTCGGCCTTCGGCCGATCCGCCCGCGTTGCCATGATTGCCGTGGGCGTTGCAGCATTGCTGTGGCGCCCATCGTCATTGTGGGTCGAAAGCGCGTACGTCAACGGCATCTATCCGCGCTGGGAGCATGCGCTCTTTCCAATAAGCTCGGCGCTCCCGTGGTCGCTCGGCGACATCGTCGTACTCGCCGGAATCGCAATGCTGGTGTGGCGCGTCTTTCGCCGCGATTGGCTCGGGGTGGTCGCGACGATCGCCGTGTACGCGTTGTGGTTCGAAGCCGGCTGGGGCTGGAACTACGACCGCGCGCCGATCGAAGCGCGCACGGCCTACGACCAATCTCGCATCACCCCGCGCGCGGTTGACGTGCTACGGGCGCGTGCCATCGCGGAGATCAACCGCCTTGCACCCCTTGCGCACGCCCAGGCACGGACTGCCCCGCTCGATCGCGACGCGCTCTACGCCGCGTGGCTTCCGGTCGTGCAGGCCGGCGGCGATGCATGGACGCCGCTCACCGGCGCGCCCAAGCCCACGTTTGCCGACCCGTTCATGGCCGCTACCGGCACCAGCGGCTACATTAACCCGCTGGCGCTCGACGTGCATCTGGCCAGCGACCTGCTGTGGTTCGAGCGTCCCTTCGACCTGGCCCATGAGTGGAGCCACGTCGCTGGGTATGCTCGTGAGGATGAAGCGAATTTTCTGGCAATTGTCAGCTGCGCCCGCTCTAATGATCCGGTGGTCCAGTACTCGGGCTGGGTCGAGCTCTTTCTTTATCTCCCGCCGGAGGCGCGCTATTCCCCAAAAACTTTCATCCCGCTGGTATGGGCGGACTTCGCGGCCATCCGCGAGCGCAATCGGCGGCACATCAACGTCTCTCTGGCAAATTTCTCATGGCGAACCTACAATACATACCTTAAAAGCAATCATGTCGCATCCGGAATTCAGAACTACGACGAAGTCACGCGGCTCTTTCTGGGCATCGCGCGCGACCGGGAGGGTCTCCCCATGTCGCGCATAGCCGGAGGTGTCCGTTAACGTGAAACGGATTCTCGCGTCCCTTGCGCTGGCCGCGCTCGTTACCGGCTGCGCCAAACATCAGGTGACGCCGCCGCCGCCGTACGTGCAAACCACCATCGCCAGTACCGGCTCGATTTCGCCGTCATCAGCGATGTCGGGGTTGATCGCGCCGTTCGAAAACGTCGCCGTTCAGACGACGCTCGTCGAACCGGCCGACACGGTCAACGTGCAGGAGGGCGATCGTGTCCACATCGGGCAATTGCTCACCCAGCTCGATACTGCCGACTTGCAAGCGCAATTGGAATCCGACATCGCAACGGCGCAGAGCGACGCAGCCAACACCACCCATACCGTATACTCGGGAAATGTGTCGATCACGCAGGGCAACCAGGGCGTTAGCGGCGCGCGCGCTACCCTTGCGCGCGATCAGGCGCAGATGGAGCGCGACGGCGCTCTGTATCGTCAAGGCTACGTCTCACTCGAAACCTACCAATCCGATCAGGCGACGGTACGCAACGACCAAGCGACGCTCAACAGCGACATCGCGACGATGGAGGCCAATGGTTCAAGCCTGAATGCTCCGGGACTGCAGCAGTCGTCGGTTGCGCAAGCAGAGGCGCAAGAGAAAGTGGCGCTCGCGCAGGCGCAGCAAGTGCGCGTTTCGATTCAAAAGGCAACGATCACCTCGCCGATCAACGGCATCGTCGTCAATCGCAACCTCAATCCTGGCGAATACCCGGGAAGCCGCGAGATCTTTACCTTGCAGCAGGTCTCGCCGATCTACGCGGTGCTACGCGGCTCGGCCGATCAAATCGCCGGCATTCACGCCGGTGCCACGGCGACGGTTACCACCGATGACGCGACCGGCGTGCACAAATACACCGGCAAGGTCGTCGGCGTCTTGAACGAGATTCAGCCGGGATCGACGCAGTTCCAAGTCAAGGTCGTACTCGACAATGTCACCGGTACGTTACGCCCCGGCATGGCGGTGAGCGGCGGCGTCGAGCTGCCCGGCGTGCATGGCGTGCTGGTACCGTTGACGGCCTTCACCGATGACAACCACGATTCGATTCAGATCGTCAATGCCGACAATACGGTAAAATCCGTGTCGGTCACCGAGGTCGCGAGCGACGGAAAAAATAGCGTCGTCACCGGCGTCAATTCCGGAACGCGGGTGGTCACGAATGGCCAGTCGAGCGTCGGCGACGGCGAGAAGATCTCGCTAAAACCATGATTATTAGGCGCGCCCCAGGGGAATTTTCAGCGCACCAAGGTCGTGCGCGCGCCACGGTTTGGGAGCCCCGCGTAAGCGGGGGCCGCGTAGGCTGGGCCGGAGCGCCTTTAAAATGAAGTTCTCGCTAACTCGGCTTTTTATCAACCGGCCGACGCTGGTCTTTGTGCTCGTCTCGATCATGATGTTTGCCGGCATCATGAGCACGACCACGATCGTCAAGGAGCTCTATCCCGACGTCAGTCAGCCGACGGTCACGATTTCGGTGCAGTACAACGGCGCGTCGGTCACCGAGATGCGCGACGAGATCGTCCAGCCGATCGAGCAAAACCTCGCCGGCACGCAAGATCTGCAGACGATCAACTCCGTTGTGCAGCAGGGCTCAGCGTCGATCAGCGCGGTTTTCGATATCACCTCTGATACCGCGACCGACCTCGCCCTTTCCAATAAGGCCGTGCAGGCCGCTGAGAAATATCTCCCGACCAACATTACGCCGCCGACGGTCAATCTCTACGATCCGACCGAGTCGACGGTCGTCACGCTGGCGTTGTACTCGGAAAAGCTCCCGATCAACGAGCTCGCGCTCTACGCGCAGAACGTGATCGCTCCGCAACTCGAACAAGTCCCCGGTATTTCGTTTGCGAACGTCGGCGGTTTGGTCACGCCCGCCTTCGAAGTGCTAGTCGATCCGGCGCGATTAGCCGCGAATAATATCACGCTCGACGACGTGATCAGTACGGTAGCAAACGACAACCAGCGCGTTCCCGGCGGCTTTGCCTACGAGCCGAACCGGCAGACCACGATCGACGTACGCGGCGACATCACGACGCTCGAGAATGTGCGGAACCTGCCAATCATCGTGTCGGGTGCCTCAGCGCAGCCCAACGCGCTTCCCGGTCAAGTCCAGAATTACAATGGCGGTCTCGCGAGCTTACCCGGGCAAGTCAACCCCTGGACGGCGAGCAATTCGATCGTGCGCGTAGGTGACGTGGCAACCATCGAATCAGGCTACGAGCCGCGTCTCCAGATCGCCCACATCAGCGGCAAACCCGGTCTCTTCCTCCAGATTCAGAAAACCTCGCAAGCTAGCGAAGTCGATTCATCAAACGCGGTCCTGGCAGCGCTGCCCGCGGTTGAGCGGCAATTCCCCGAGATATCCTTCCGCGTTATCAATGTCCAGTCGAAGTTCACCGAGCAACAGATCGACATCGTCGTTCGCACGCTTGGCGAAGCCATTTTGCTTACCGGTCTTGCCATGGTGTTCTTCCTGCGCTCGTGGCGCAGCGCCATCGTCGTTTGCGTTTCGATTCCGCTCTCGCTTGCCATCGCGATGACCGTGATGAAATTGATGGGCTTAACGCTCGACACCGACTCGCTGCTCGGCATGTCGCTGGTCATTGGGATTCTGGTCGACGACTCGACGGTCGTACTCGAAAACATCGAGCGCCACTTCACCGAACTCAAACAAAAGCCCGAAGAAGCGGCCGTCAGCGGCCGCGAAGAGATCGGCGCAGCTGCCGTCGTTATCACCCTGGTCGACGTGGTCGTGTTCTTCCCGATTGCCTTCATTCAGGGACAGGTTGGCCGTCAGCTTTCCGAGTTCGCGATCGTCGTCGTGATCTCGACCCTCACTTCATTGTTCGTTTCGTTCACCGTGACGCCGACGCTGGCCGGACTGTGGGCGCTCAAGTCGCATTGGAATCCGTGGAAGCCCGTCGTCTGGTTTGGTGAACGCTTCGATGCATTGCGCGAGTGGTACACGAAGCGGGCGTTGCCCTGGGGCATGCAGCACGGTAGAGCCGTAGCGATCTTCTGTTTGGTCTCGTTCGTGCTGGCGATTTCTCTCGTCGCATTCGGCGTCGTGGGTGAAGAATTTATACCGGCGACCGATCGTGGTGAGATTTACATCCAGGTCGCCTATCCGATCGGGACGCCGTTGTCCACCGTCGAGACCGGCATCTTCGCCTTTGAAAAGAAGATCCTCAGCTATCCCGACATCTTCGCGAATACCGCCGTTGCCGGCGCGTATGCGGCGTCATTCGGCGGCTTTGTTTCGCAGGCGAACGTCGGGCAAGTGCACGTGTGGCTCAAGGACAACCGCAAGCAATCGACAGCGTACTGGGTTAGCGAATTTGAGCGCCTCTCCAAAAACGCATTCCCTCCTGGTGTCAGCGTGGTCGTGGTGCCGTCGACCGGAACCGGCGGCGGCAACTCGCAACCCGTCGACTTTCTCGTAACCGACGTGACCGGCGGCGACCCGACGCAGTATGCGGTTAAAGTGCTCGATGCACTCAAGACCGTGAAGGGTGCGACCAGCGTCAACAGCAGCGGCACCGCGCTTACGCCCGAGGTGTCGATTATTTTCAATCGCGAGAAGGCTGAGGCGCTGGGTGTGGACGTCGGGCAAGCCGCCGAAGCTGCCGGCGCGGCCTTCGGCGGCAACGTAGCGACGCAGTTCGAAACGACCGCCGGCCTCGAGCAAGTGCAAGTAATTTATCCGCCGGAAGATCAGACAAATCTAGGCATCTTGCGCGACGTCGCGATTCGCTCGTCGAATGGAGCCATCGTCTACCTTGGTGACATCGCGACCTTCGAATCCACGCCGACGCCGCCATTGATGACTCGAACGAATCGCAACACCGTGATTCACGTCGATTCGAACATCGCGCCGAATTCGTCGCTCTCGAGCGTCGAGGGGGCGCTCGAGAAGAAGATCCCCTCGCTCCATTTGCCGCCGAACATTGTTGTGCGGCCGGCGCCACTTGGGCAGCAGGACTTCATGCACCAGGCGTTGCTCGGCATCGGAACATCCATGATCATTTCGGTCATCCTGGTGTACCTGTTGATGGTGGCGCTCTACAACGACTATCTGGCACCGTTCATCATTATCTTTTCGGTGCCGGTCGCGGCGATCGGCGCGCTCGGCGCGCTTGTGCTCACGCATCGCACGCTGAATCTGTTTTCGCTCATTGGTACGATCTTGCTCATCGGTATCTCGACCAAAAACGGCATTCTGCTCGTCGATTATGCCAACACCTTGCGTGAGCGCGGCAAAAAGAAGCTTGATGCGATTCTCGAGAGCGCTCATACGCGGTTTCGTCCGATCATCATGACCAGCTTCTCGGTCGTGGCGGGCAACATACCGCTCGCACTCGCGCTCGATCCTGGTTCGACCTCGCGCTCGAGCCTCGGGATCGTGGTCATCGGCGGCGTACTGAGTTCGCTTGTGCTGACGCTCCTGCTCATTCCGAACGTCTATATGTGGGTTGCCCCCTCGGACGAGAAGTTCAGCCGCGAGTTCCATTTAAACCAACAGAAAAACGGAAAAGTTTCCGCGGAGCCCGAGCCTGCGGCCGCGCCGAGCTAACGCGCGCTAACGCTCGATAACCGACGTCGCGAGCGTCGCCGGCTCGGCAACCAGATCGATCGCCGTGATGCGATCGGCCGCGATTGTAAAACGGAACGCGACGCGCACCTCGCCCGCGTGCATCCAGACTGCTCCGGGTACGCCATCGATGAACACGGGTTGCGCGGCTTGCGCACGCCCCGAAAAGGCCTGCGCGACGGCCTGCGCGCCCGTGATGCCGGCCTGCAGGTCGTGCTGCCAGTACTCCGCACCGCCGATTGCCATCACCGCGGCATCCGCGCGAAGTGTGGCTCCCGGTGCAAGCAGCGCGAGCAGCGCTGAAAAATTTCCCGAGCGCGAGGCTTGCAGAAACGCGCGCACGAGCTCGTCGTTGCGGTGCGTCACGCTGTCGTGATCGGCGGATGCGCCGCGCACGCGGCGCCGCGCGCGGCTGGCGAGCTGTCGCGCCGCCTCGGGCGTCTTGCCGACGATTGCGCCGATGTCGTCGAAGGGTACGTCGAACATATCGTGGAGCACAAAGGCAACGCGTTCGGCGGGTGGCAACGCTTCCAGTAGGATCAGCAGTGCGACGCCGACTGAGTCAGCGAGCATCGCTTCGTCCTCGGGGCGTTCGCCGGAACCAGTGGCCGCAACGTCGCGTCGCGGATCGTCGGCCGTCAACTCCTCGCGCCGGCTCGTTCGCCGCTTGAGCGCATCGAGGCAGACGCGCGCGACAACCGTCGTGAGCCAGCCGTCGAGATTCGCAACGCCGGTCATGTCGGCGCTGCTGATGCGCAGCCAGGTCTCCTGCAGCGCGTCGTCGGATTCCGTAGCGGATCCGACGATTCGTTGCGCGATGCGCTGCAAGCGAGGGCGTGCCGCCTCGAAGCGCTCAGCGAGCCACGCCGCGTCCTCACCCCGGGAGTTATCCGTCACGTTTCACCGCGCTCGATCCGTCATAGAGTTGGAAGGAGTATCTAATCTTGAAGGACGTTACCCTCATCACCTATCCGGCGGCGGATCTGGCCAAAGCCAAGGAGTTCTTCGGGGAACTTACCGGCACGGAACCGTACGCCGATAGCCCATACTACGTCGGTTACAAGAGCGGCAGCGTGGAAATCGGTCTTGTCCCGCAGCAAAAAGGCGTCGCGACCGCCTTCTGGACTGTTAGCGACATCGCCGCCAGTGTAAAAGCGCTCGTTGACGCAGGCGGCACGGTCGTGCAAGAGCCAACCGACGTGGCCAATGGACTGCTGGTCGCGAGCATCAAGGACCCCAACGGAAACACGGTGGGGTTGCGACAATTTCCAAAAAGTTAGACCCCTCGGCGCTCATCGACGCCAGAATCAAAGAGCTGGGCGACTGGCGCGGCGACACGCTAGCGAAGATGCGCAAGCTCATCAAGCAAGCCGAGCCCGACGTCGTCGAAGAGTGGAAGTGGCGGGGCGTGCCGGTTTGGTATAACAACGGGAAGATCATCTGCACGGGCGAGAGCTATAAGACGCTCATCAAGCTGACCTTCGCCAAGGGTGCGCAACTCAAGGACCCCAAGCGCTTGTTCAACTCCAGCCTCGATGGCAATGTCCGGCGCGCTATCGACCTGCACGAAGGCACCCAGATCGATGAGGCGGCGTTCAAAGCGCTCGTGCGCGAAGCCGCCGCGTTGAACGGTGCGGCTGCCGCTAAACGACGCTAGGTGCGTCCCGTCGCTGAGGCGGTATAGAACGCGAAGTATTGGACGAGCGCCCATCCGATGGTGATGCCGACAACGATGGCGACGGCGAGTAGGCCAAGAACCATCGGTACGGTCCACACGCCGTTGCGATGGTCGCGCACCCAGGTATTCCCGATTGCGAGCGCCATGGCGATTGCAATCGCGAGTCCGAATCCGTAGAAGAACGCCGTCACTAGTTCATATTCTCGCAACACCGCAGATGCGACTCGGCCATCGGCGATCCCTACGCTCGCGGTATGTTCGATGTAGCCGAATCCCTTCGCAGCGGACTCGATTCCGCGCAAGCGCGTTTGCAGCAAGCGCAAGGTGTTGTGGCGCGCGCCAATGCGAGTGTAGGTGGGCGCAGCGCCGACGCCGCGATGGCCCAAACCGCGCAAGCCGCGATCTTCGACGAGGCGCTGCTCGGTGCGATGCACGCGCGCCTCGAAGAACTCAAGGCGGTGACCAAGTGATCGACCTGCTTGCGACCGCTGCCGGCGCGATGGATGCTCAGCGCGCCGCACTCGACGTCTGTGCGCGCAACGTTGCCGCCGCGCAAGCCGCGGGTCCGAACGGGAGCTACGCGCGCTTGATTCCCGATTTTCGCCTCAGCGACGACGACGGCGGCACGATCGTGCAATTCGCCGGATCGCACGAGGAACGCGGGACCAACGTCGACGTCATCACCGAGATGATCGCGGTGATGAATGCCTCGCGCGCATTTCAATCCGACGCATCGCTCTTCGACGTCGGCAAGACCCTCGAGGAACGTACGATCGACATGGGACGACTCGCATGAAGGTCGAGCTGCTCGCGCCCGACATGGCGCCGCAACCCACCAGAGCGCCGGCGGCGGCATCGGGATTCGCTTCAGCAATCGATGCAATCGGGCAAGTTCTCAGCGGCGCTACGCAAGCGGAAGATGCCTACGCGAACGGCGGCGGCTCGTTGCAAGACGCGATGTACCAACGCGCACAGGCCGACGTCGTCCTCTCAGTTGCGACAGCGGCGGCGCAGCGCACCGCACAAGCCGTCCAAACATTGCTAAACCTCCAGATCTAGGGATCCGAATATGGTGCAGCTGCACTCGGCCATCGCTCGCGTGCGCACGCTGCCGGCATCGCTGCGGATCGCGGCGATTGCGATCTTCGTATTGCTCGCCGGGTTCGCAGTCGTCGCGATCGTCATCGGTCATCCCGATCGAGCCGCGCTCTTTGCCGTACCGCTGCACAGCGAACAGCTCAGCGAGGTCGAGGAGCAACTCGCCGCATGGAACGTCCCGTTTTCGCCGGCCGACGACAACGTCGTGGTCGACGCGACCCGGCGCAACGACTTGCTGCTGCGGCTCTCGCTCGCCGGTGTCCCACATACGCACGTTGAGACGACGGCACAAGCGCTGGCGGACGTCGGCGTCCTGACACCGCAAGCGGTGATCGACGCGCAGACCCGCAGCGGTCTGGCCGGAGACATTGAGATTGCCTTACGCAGCGTCGATGGCGTCGACGATGCACATGTTATCGTCGCGCCGGCACAACGCGCGGAATTTGCCGACCAGAACGAGCGCCCGGCAACTGCAAGCGTGCGCCTGCAGCTTCATCCGGGTGCAGTACTCGACCGCAATGCCGTGACCGGCGTGCGCCGCTTCGTTGCAGCGTCGGTGCCGGATCTGGATCCGCTCAATGTGACCATCCTCGACGATCGCGGCATAGCACTGGGCGAAGGCAGCGCTGCGGGAGATGACTCCGGCGCGCTCGAGCATTCCTTACAGTCAGCACTCGACGCAACGCTCGGCGCCGGCGCGGCCATCGTGCGGGTGCACGCCGACTACACGCAGGCTGTGTCCGAGGATAGAGACACCCGGCGAACGCCGGCGGGCGGCGATCCGATCGAGCGCACCGCGCAGAGCGAATCGTACGATGGGGGCGGCAAGAAGTACGCGCGCAACGACGAGCACGACGATCGTGGAAGCGAGACGCACGAACGCGTCGTGCACGCTGATGCGGGTGCGGTCGCGCGACTATCGACTGCGGTTTTCGTCGACGCGACACGCAGCATCGACCTCACGAGCGTTCGCGAACTGGCGGCCGCCACCGTCGGGTTCGACCCGCGCCGCGGCGACGAGCTGACTGTTGCGGCCGTACCGTTTCACCGCGCCTTGCAGCAAAAGCACGACCCCTGGTTTCTGCTCTATGGCGCGATTGTGCCGCTCTTGCCGGCGATCGCGATCGTGATCGGCCTGCTCACATTCGGCCGATATCTGCTACCAAGCGTGCAGGCGTTCCTTAAGGGTGTGCTCGAGCGTGAAGCCATCGCGCGGACGTCGCGAACGGTGGCGGGGTACGCGCCGGCGCGCGTTCGCGGAGCGCTCGCGGGCGAGCCGCCGCACGCAGCCGCAGCAATCATCAGCGCGCTGCCAACCGCCACCGCCGCCGCGGTGCTCGAACTGTATCCGCCGCACGAGCGCGAGGCGATCGTCAAGCGCATGCAGCGCGTGCACAGCTCGATCGTTCCAAGCGCCGAGGAGCTGCTCGCGCATCATGCCTGAGTTCATCGCGCTTGGCACATGGCTGTGTCCGCCGGCTCCAGCGATCGCGACCGACCCGCCTGCGCACGACGACGAGCCGCCGCCCGACCCGCCGGCCGAAGAAGATGCGATCGCGGACCTTGCCTCGCGAGCGCGACGCTTTCGCGCGATGCTGGCCGACGCTTTGGACCGATCCCTCGCCGATCTTCTGCGCGACATCGCGGCTGAGATAGTCGGACGCGAGCTACAGTGCGCGCCGGCCGAGTTGCAAGGTATCGTGGAACGCGCACTCGAGCGCGCTGCCGACGAACTGCCGCTCTCCGTACACGTGCACCCTTCGCAACTAGCGTTGCTGCAGCTCGGCCTGCCGCTGGTCGCGGATGCCCGGCTGCGGCGCGATGACGTCCGAATCGAATTGCGCAGTGGAACGATCGACGCATCGCTTGGCGTGCGCCTCGAGCAGCTTCTGGCAGGCTATGGCGTATGATCGAACGCGCGATGCTCGGTACGGCGGCGCTAGGGCGGGCGCTCGACGCAGAAGGGGATCCGCTCGACGGCCTGCCGCGCGTTGACGGCATCCGCGTTCGTCTCGGCGCGGCGGCCATTTCGCCGGGGCAGCGGTGCGCAATCGTCGAGCCGCTGTGGACCGGCGTGCGTTGCATCGACGCGTTACTGACCATCGGGCGCGGTGCGCGGATCGGGCTATTTGGCTCGCCGGGCGCCGGGAAGTCGACGCTACTCGAAGCGATCGCCCACGGCGTACGTGCCGATGCCGTCGTCGTCGGACTCATCGGTGAACGTGGCCGCGAAGCCCAGCGCTGGATTGCGGAGCGCGACGAGCGCATTACAGTGATCTGCGCAACCGGGGACCGTCCCGCGCACGAACGCATCCGCGCAGCCGAAGTGTTCATCGCACAAGCGCAAGCACTTGCATCGCGCGGCTTGCACGTGCTCGCCGTGCTCGACAGTCTCGCACGCTACGCCAATGCGCTGCGCGAGGTCGCGGTCGCCGGTGGCGAAAGCGTTGGGCGCGGCGGCTACCCGCCAAGCGTCTTCACCGCAAACGCGCGATTGGTCGAACGCGCCGGTGCGTTCTCATGCGGATCCGTCACGATGATCGCGACCGTGCTCAACGACGGCGACGACCACGATCCGGTCAGCGAAAACGCGCGCTCGCTCCTCGACGGCCACGTGCAGCTCTCGCCGCGATTGGCACACGCCGGGCGCTTCCCCGCAATCGATGTGCCGGCCAGCGCCAGCCGGACGATGGACTCGGTCGTCACCGTGGAGCACCGGCGCGCGGCCGTCCGGGTTCGCGCGGCGCTTGCTCTGCTGGCCCGCTGCGAAGACGCTCGCGCGCTCGGCCTCGACCCGGCTGACCCCGCAAGTGCAGCGGCCATCGCGGCCGAGCCGGCGCTTGAGGCTCTACTGCGCCAGGGCCCCGAGCAAGCAGCGCCTATCCGGACCCTAGAGGCCTTGCGCCAAACCGCCGATATGTTGGAAGAAGCCCATGGATATCAGCTCTGAACTTTCGGCCGTCGCCACACGTATCGAACAAATTACCGGCGCTCCCGTGCAACTCCCCGGCCTGCCACAAGCGGCGCCGCAGGGCTCGGGCAGCTTTGCCTCCCAGCTCCAAGCGCAGATGGCGCAAGGCAGCGACAGCGGCGTCGCCGGCGCGCCCGACGCTCCCGCAATGCTCGCGCCTGCGCAGATCGACGCGCTCGTCAGCCAAAACGCGGAGTCGCAAGAGGTCGATCCGTCGTTGATCAAGGCCATCATTGCAAATGAATCGGGTTTCAACGCGAACGCAACCTCCGGCGCGGGCGCGCAGGGGTTGATGCAGCTCATGCCTGGTACCGCCGCGGGATTGGGTGTCACAGATGCGTACGATCCTGCGCAGAACGTAGCAGGTGGCACGAAGTACATCAAAGGCTTGCTCCAACGGTTCAACGGCGACGTTCGCCTTGCGGTTGCCGCGTACAATGCTGGCCCGGGCGCCGTGGAGAAGTACGGCGGCGTACCACCCTATGCCGAAACGCAGAACTACGTGCAAAACGTCCTCTCGAGCTACGCGAAGTACCGCGGAAGTTCTCCGCAGTAGCGTTTCGCTCGCGGCTTGCGCGGCGCTGCTGTGCGGGCTAACGAAGGTTCCCGATCCACCACTTTCGACGATCCTTGCCAATCACGTTGCTGCGTTGACGTCGCTACACGCGCGCGAACCGCACACCGAAGAGACGACAGGCTCGCTGCTCGGCATCGGTATTTCCGGAACGTTTCACGAGTGGAAAGAGGGCGCGAACGAGCGCAACGACATTTCCTACGGGATTCGCACCGAGCGGACGCTGCGTTTGGGCGATCGCGTCTGGGTCGAGGATGCCAACGGTGAGATTCGTGAGTTGCAAGGAATTGTCGCACGGCGGTTGGTGACCGAGGACTTCATCGGAAGCGAAAGCTTCACGTCGCACGCCGAGTCGGTGCGCTACGTCGGCCGCGAGACCTTGCCCGACGGACGCGACGTATACATGCTCGAGGTCGCGCCGCCGAACGGCGAGACGTTTCAGGTCGGTATCGATACGAAGAACTGGCTGATCGACTCGTCGTCGTACGACGATCACGACACCACGCGAATGTCATCGTTCAGCGATTATCGCGTTATCGACGGGCTGCTCATCCCGTTCACCGAAGTCGATTCCGATGGCCGGCACAATTTCGACGTCACCTCGCAGGTGACCAACGTCATCGTCAATCAGCCCATCGCTGCCGACGTTTTCACGCCGTTCACCGTTGCGGCGGTCGATACGGCTGCGCCGGTTACCGTTCCGTATCTCGAGCGCGGTGGGCATATCTTTGCGAAGGTTTCGATCGAGGGCAAGAGCTACACGTTCTTGATCGATTCAGCCGCGCAAGCCGACGTGTTCGATACGACGCTCGTCGCGAAGCTCGGTTTGCAGCCGGAAGGCCGCGTCGAAGTAACCG
>DATHMY010000149.1:0-9295 GCA_035486535.1 Candidatus Acidiferrum sp. | reverse complement strand
GCGCGACGTTCGCGAGTGCAACGAACGCTTCGAACGCGACGCTGCGTTTGATCTCGATACACACTGGCGCGAAAGTGCGAGCAAGATGCGGGACGTGCAGCCGCCGTTCCCGGTGGTTTTGCGCGCCGATCCCGATGCGCTAGACTTGATCCTGGGGTTTTGGCCGACCGAGTGGATCGAACGTGAGGGCGGACGCGCCCTACGCATCGAGTTCTCGAGCGAGGCGACGGCGATCAGCTATTTGGTGTCGTGGGGAATCCGCGTCGAACTGATCGACCCGCTCTCGCTGTGCGCGCCGATTCTCGCGCGAGCGCGCGCGCTGTGCGAACGTTACGAGCCGCTTGCAAACCGGTAGCAATCCTTCCCCGCGGCCTTGGCCGCATAGACGGCGTCGTCGGCGTTGCGAAGCAACGTCGTGGCGTCGATCGTTCCAATCGTAAAGGCGATGCCGATCGATGCCGAAAGCCCGCTTGCGCGCAGCTCTTTGACGATGCGTTCCATGACGGCTTGAGCCGAAACGCGATCGGTGCGCGGGAGGATAAGTGAGAATTCGTCGCCGGCAAAACGCGCCGGCACGTCAATCTCTCGCGTCGACGCACGTAGCGTCTGCGCGACAGTGATCAGCGCGGCGTCGCCGCCGGCATGTCCGCGGGTGTCGTTGATGCGCTTGAAATCATCGACGTCGAGCATCGCGAAGGCTAACATCTCGCCGGTGCGCCGGGCTGTCCGCAGTTCGGTGTCCAGACGTTCCATCAGCGCGCGACGATTGAAGAGGCCGGTCAACGGATCGTGCATCGCGAGCCGCTCGAGTTCGGCGGCGAGTCGCATGCGTTCGAGTGCGAAGGTCGCGTGGGTCGCGAGCTCTTGCATCGCGTTGAGGTGCCAGCTCGAGCCCGGGCGGTCATTCGATCCGTCGGCGTAAAAAAGGTAGGCATCGCCGGCATTCGCTCGCACCGACGCTGCGGCAAAGCGCCGTCGCGTGTCGAAGAGGGGCGAATCGTCGTCGCCGGCCCATCCAGTGACGATATCGCTGTCGCCGGTCGTGATGCGATAGAGCGTGGAACCCTCGGGGAGCGTGCCGCCATATTCGGATTCGGCGACGCTTGGGCCGTCGAGTTCGAAGACGGCGGCGATCGTAGTCGTGTTCTCGATTCTGAACCAGAGCGCACGCGTGAAGCCGAGACCGACGACCGCGGCGCGCATGGTCTGGGCGGCAACTTCCTGCTCGTCGCGAGCGGCGATGATGTCGACGAACGAGCGCAACAGCTGCTCGAGGAGTTGTGAGCGCTCGAGTAGCGCGTCGCGTTCCCGTTCGACGCCGTCGATGCGCTCGGTGAGGAAGCCTATGGCTCCCGGCTCGTCCATCCTCCTACAATAACACGCGACGGAAATCGCGCAGCAGCGACGCGACGTACACCAAGAAACGTGCCGCTCCCGCTCCGTCGATCACGCGGTGGTCGTAGCTGACGCTGATGGGCAGTATCAGGCGCGGTACGAACGTGCTGCCATCCCACACCGGTTTGGTCGCAGCGCGGGTCGCGCCGAGGATTGCGACCTCGGGCGCGTTGACGATTTGCGTGAACTGCGTGCCGCCGATCCCGCCGATGGATGAGATGGTAAAGGTGCCGCCCTGCATGTCGCTCATGCCGAGCTTTCCGTCGCGGGCTTTTCCGGCGAGGTCGGCGGTCTCGCGCGCAATATCGAGTAAGCCTTTCTTATCGGCATCCTTGAGCACGGGGACGACCAGACCGTTGGGCGTGTCGGCGGCAAAGCCGATGTTGTAGTACTGCTTGTAGACGAGCTCGTCGCCGTCGAGGGAGGTATTGAAGTCGGGATATTTTTGCAGCGCCGCGATTGATGCTTTGATCAGGAACGCCAGCATCGTGAGCTTGGCGCCCCCCGCCTTACCTTGCTCGTTGTTGATTTCACCGCGAAACGCTTCGAGATCGGTCACATCGGCTTCGTCATAGTTCGTGATGTGCGGGATCGCGAGCCAATTGCGATGCAGATTCGGGCCGGCGAATTTTTTCACGCGTGGCAGCGGTTTGCGTTCGACCGGACCGTACTGTGCGAAATCGACCTTCGGCCATGGTGGAAGCCCCGCGACTCCGAATCCGCTCGCTGATGACGCGCCGCCGCTCAACGCGCGCTTGACGAAGCCTTGCACGTCTTCGCGCGTGACGCGGCCGTGCGGGCCGCTGCCGCTGACGCCGTGCAGATCGACGCCAAGTTCGCGCGCAAAGCGGCGAATCGCCGGGCTCGCATGAACGGTTCCACCGTCCTGCGGACGGTCGCCCGTCCTACTGGGTGGCGCAGCCGAAGGTTGCGTCTCGTTCTCAGCCGCGCTCGGCGTGACAATAGCGTCGCCGGCAAGCGTCGCAATCACGGTGCCTTGGGAGATTTTGTCGCCGGGTTTGACGCGAACGTCTTTGATGACGCCCGCGGCGCTCGCCGGCACGTCCATCGAAGCTTTCTCGCTCTCGAGTGTGACGAGCGGCGCTTCCTTCTCGATGCGATCGCCCGGCTTGACCAACACTTCGATGACCGGGATGTCCTTGAAGTCGCCGATGTCGGGCACTTTGAGTTCGATCGTTTCGCCGCTCTTCTCAGTCGTAGGAGCGACAGCGGTTGGAGCGGCGGTTGAAGCGGGAGCAGCGGGAGCGGCGTCCGCGCCCTCAAGCGTAAGTAACACCGCGCCTTTCGACACCTTGTCGCCGACTTTGACGCCGACGCTCTTGACCACGCCATCGGCGTCCGAGGGGACTTCCATCGACGCCTTTTCGCTCTCCAGGGTGACGAGGGCATCGTTCTTTTTGACGCGATCGCCGGGCTTGACCAGCACTTCGATGACCGGAACGTCGGTGAAGTCGCCGATGTCGGGAACGCGGACGTCGATCGTGCTCATCGCTTACACCGTCACCGGGTTAGGCTTAGCGGGATCGATACCGTATTTCTTGATCGCATCGCTGACGAGGCTCGGTTTGATCGTGCCGTCTTGCGCGAGCGCATGCAGCGCGGAAAGCGTCACATAATAGCGGTCGACTTCGAAGAATTGCCGCAGCTTACGGCGATAGTCGCTGCGGCCGTAGCCGTCGGTGCCGAGCGTGAGGTAGCGCCGGTCACCAATATAAGGCCGGATCGATTCGGCGAAGAGGCGGATGTAGTCGGTCGACGCGATGGCGGGGCCGCTGTGTCCCTCGAGTACGCTCGTGACGTAGGGAACTTTTGGTTTGGCCTCGGGGTGGAAGAGGTTCTCGCGCGCGCACTGTATCCCGTCGCGCGCCAGTTCGTTGAAGCTGGTTACGCTCCACACGTCGCTCGCGACATTCCAGTCACTTGCAAGTAAGTCCGCACCGGCCAGCACTTCACGCAGTATCGCACCACAACCCAACAGCTGCACGCGCGGCTGACTCTTTGCGCCTTTGCTGCCGTCCCGGAGCAAATACATGCCGCGCAAAATGCCGTCGGCTGCCCCTTCGGGCATCGCCGGATGCACGTAGTTCTCGTTGAGAAGCGTCATGTAGTAGTAGCCGTCTTCCTGCTCGGTGAGCATGCGGCGCAGGCCGTCTTGAACGATCACCGCGACTTCGTAGCCGTAGGTCGGATCGTAGCTGCGGCAGTTAGGGATGAACGAGGCGAAGACTTGACTGTGGCCGTCTTCGTGTTGAAGGCCTTCGCCGTTGAGGGTGGTGCGACCCGAGGTGCCGCCGAGTAAGAATCCGCGCGAACGGGAATCACCCGCGGCCCACGCGAGATCGCCGACTCGCTGAAACCCGAACATCGAGTAAAAGATGTAGAACGGGACCATCGGTAGATCGTGATTCGAATACGATGTGCCGGCTGCAATCCACGACGAGATCGCGCCGGCCTCGTTGATGCCTTCCTGCAAGATCTGGCCGTGTTTGTCTTCGCGATACCACATCAGCTGTTCAGCGTCTTGTGGATGGTAGAGCTGCCCGACCGACGAGTAGATGCCGAGTTGCCGGAACATGCCTTCCATACCGAAGGTTCGCGATTCATCGGCCACAATCGGGACGACACGCGAACCGATGGTGGCGTCGCGCGTGATCGTGTTGAGAATGCGCACGAACGCCATCGTTGTTGAGATCTCGCGATCCCCCGTTGATTGCAGCTGCGAATCGAAAGCCGAAAGCGCCGGCACCGCGAGCGACTCGGACTTGCGTCGCCGAACCGGCAGTGGGCCTTGCGCCTGCATCCGCTCTTTGAGGTAACGCATTTCGGCGCTATCCTCGGGTGGACGATAGAATGGGATATTCGCGATCTGATCGTCGGGAATCGGGACTTGGAAACGATCGCGAAACGCGCGCATGTCCTCGAGATCCATCTTCTTGGCCTGGTGCGCGATGTTGAGGCCTTCCCCGGCGTCACCCATGCCGTAGCCCTTGATCGTTTTCGCGATGATGACCGTCGGCTCGCCCTTATGTTCGACCGCGGATTTATAGGCCGTGTACACCTTGAGTGGATCGTGGCCGCCGCGCATCAGCGCCCAAATGCGATCGTCGCTCCAATCCGCGACCAGCGCCGCGGTCTCAGGATAACGACCGAAGAATTCGTCACGCACGTATTTGCCGTTGCGCGATTTATAGGTTTGATAGTCGCCGTCAACGGTCTCGGTCATCAGCTGCACCAGACGACCGCTCTTGTCGTTCTCGAGCAACTCGTCCCAGCCGCTGCCCCAGATAACCTTGATAACGTTCCAACCGGCGCCGCGAAACACGCGCTCGAGCTCTTGAATGATCTTGCCGTTGCCGCGAACCGGTCCATCGAGCCGCTGCAGATTGGCGTTGATCACCCAGATCAGGTTGTCGAGTTTTTCGCGCCCGGCCAGCGAGATCGCGCCCAGCGTTTCCGGTTCGTCGGTTTCGCCGTCACCGACGAACGCCCACACCTTGCGTCCGGCCGTGTCGCGAAAGCCGCGATCGTGCACGTAACGCATAAAATGTGCTTGATAAATCGACATGATCGGGCCAAGGCCCATCGAGACGGTGGGGAATTGCCAATACTCAGGCATGAGCCAGGGATGCGGATACGACGGGATGCCTTTGCCGTCGACTTCTTGGCGAAATCCCTCGAGCTGTTCTTCGCTGATGCGCCCTTCGAGAAATGAGCGCGCGTAGATACCCGGCGAGCTGTGTCCCTGAAAATAGACCAAGTCACCGCCGAAATTTTCCGAGGGTGCGCGAAAGAAATGATTTTGTCCCACGTCATATAGCGTTGCTGCCGACGCAAAGGTCGCGACGTGTCCGCCGAGCTCCGAGTTGTTTTTGTTCGCCCGCAACACCATCGCTGCCGCGTTCCAACGCACGTAGTGGCGCAAGCGCGCTTCCAGTTCGCGATCGCCCGGCATCGACGGCTGCTTTTCGTGCGGGATCGTGTTGATGTACGGGGTTTCGAACCCGAGCGAAACCGGCGCACCGCCGCGCTGCGCTTCGTCGACCAGATCTGCGAGTAAATCGCGCGCGCGCTCGGGGCCCTCGACGGTAAGGACACCACGCATCGCCTCGAGCCATTCTTGCGTCTCTTGCGGATCCGGATCGTTTCTCATGACGGCGCCATTCCGCGCTGGTGGGGAATCCCTTCCTATTGGACTGAGCCGATTGTTAATCCGGAGCGGTCCAAAGGACGGTGCCGATCGATCCAAGCAAGATGACCGCGCCGGCGATTGCCAACCCCGAGAGCGTCTCGCCGAAGAGCACCAGGGCCAGCCCGGCGGCGAAGATCGGCTCGAGCAAGGTCGAGAACGAGACAGCTGTCGGTGAGAACCAACGCAGCGCGGCATTCATCCCGGTGTGTCCGAGCAGTTGCGAGATCAGTGCCATCGCGAGAATGCCGCCCCAGGCGGCATAGGCGTGCAACGGCGGTGGCGGCTGATGCGCGATGAGCGCCAAGATGACCAACACGGCCGCGGCCGCACTGTAGGTCGTCGTGACGATGGCGCGCGTGCTCAAGTCTGCGCGCACTTCGCGCACCAAAAGCAAATACGCCGCAAACGCTGCAGCGCCGGCCAGCGCGAGCGCCGCGCCCAACAATGCGTGGCCGGCGATCGGCGCTGGTGAGTTGGCAGAGCGGGTGATCATCAAAAGGCCCGCGATACCGGCGATAAGCGCAACCGGAACGGTTAGTGGAAAGCGCCGCCGGCGCACGATCGCGTCGTACAGCGTCGTGAACAATGGCGAGGTCGATACCAGCAGCGTGGAAATTGCGACGGTGGTGTAGTCAAGTGATGCAATCCAGGTTGCGAAGTGCACCGCGAGTACCGCGCCCGCCGCAAGCAGTATCGCGCGCTGCGCTGTCGTTGGTGCGATCGTCCGCTCATGGGCAACGAGCGCAACAACGAGCAGTATTGCCGCGGCAATGCACAATCGCGCCGCAGCAACGGCGAGCGGGGCAGCGGCGCTCAGCGCGTAACGGGCAAAAATAGCGGCGGCACCCACCGCGAGTTGGGCGCCGCCGAGGATCAGGTACCGCAGGAACGTGTGTTAGTTCGCTCCCGGCGATGGCCGTGCACCGGGACGCCCCGGAGGCATCGGCGGCGCGTGATTTACCGTGATCGGGACGGACGTGGTGCTCGGCGATGGGCTCGGCGATGCCGGTGTCGTCGTCGGCGCTGGAGACGGCGACGAGGCATTGTTACTCACGACCACGGTCGTTATGGCAGCGGCAGCGGCTGCGCCACCGGCAATCGCGGCGGTCGCACCGCCTGCGGCGCCGGCCGCGCCGGCTCCCGCTCCTGCTGCGCCGGTAATACCGAGCGAACCGGCGTTGGCCGGCGCGCCGAGTTCACTAAACGGCGTGAACATCGATTGCGAAACGCCCGTTACCGATGCGGTCACGGCGCCGGCTGCGGCTGCAGTCGCAACCAGTGATTGCCCGGCGGCCAGCGTGAAAACTTGGCCGTTAGCCAGCGTGACTTGCACCGGCAACGACGGGTTGCTCAGGGCGTACACGTTGACTTGCAAGCCGCCCGGGTTTGCCGAGATATCACCGATGGTGCCGCGTACGGCGATTTGGCCGGTCGCGGTACTGAACGTGTAGTCGGCCTTCGCACCATTCGGGTGGTTCACCGTGAAGCGCATCTTCCCGACCACCACGAACTTGGCGGTCGCGACGTTGGCGATGGTATCGAAGCTTTGCATCTGTACGCTGCTGTTCGACGCCATCTCGATTTGCGAGCTGTCGGGCAGCGTGAGGCTCGCCAGCGAGTTTGCACCCGTTGCCGCGTAGTCTTTGTCGTTCAGCGTCGTGTTGCTGTTAACGGCCAAAGAGGACTTCGGCGTGGGGTCAACGCCGTACGTAACCGTGCCCTTAATATTTTTGAGCGTCTTGTCGGTGTCGGCCGGCGACGCTACAACAGGAAGCAGGGCGAAAAGCACGGTGAGAAACGAAGCGCACAGGGCCTTCATAACGGGTGCTCCTTGGGGCAAGCTAGATTGTCTGTAGTCACCGGTTCGATTGGTTGCTTCTGCCCCCTTCAGTCGTTCGGCCTACTTGGCCGAGATTGCCCCTCGCGCTCGGGGAATGCCCCTCCCGCACGTCGTAGGGCTCTGATATTGCGGGAGCTCGTGCGGCGCACGGGCTGAGAGGGCATCTGCCGACCGCTGGACGCCCCGGATAATGCCGGGGTAGGAAGGATTGAATCATGAAGCGTTACATCCAGGGCAGCGACCCGTCGATTCGCGTGCCCGTGCGTGAAATTGCGCTTACCGACGGTACCTCGCACACCGTGTACGATACCAGCGGCCCGTACACCGATCCGTCGCTCAAGCTCGACGTGCGCATGGGGCTTGCGCCACTGCGCGAGCGATGGATACAGGGCCGCGGCGACACCGAGGTCCTCGACCGCTCAACGCCGCTCTTTCGATTTGAAAACGCGCGAGCGATACGCTGCGGCAAACCGGGTGCGAACGTTACCCAAATGCATTACGCGCGCCGCGGCGAGACGACACCCGAGATGGAGTTCATCGCGATTCGCGAGGGCGTTGAGCCGTCGTTCGTGCGCGACGAAGTGGCGCGCGGACGCGCCATCATTCCGTCGAACATCAATCATCCCGAAAGCGAGCCGATGATCATCGGCCGCGGCTTCCACGTCAAGATCAATGCGAACATCGGGAATTCGGCGGTCGCATCGACGATCGAAGAAGAAGTCGACAAGATGACGTGGGCGACGCGTTGGGGCGCCGACACGGTCATGGACCTTTCGACCGGCAAGAACATTCACGAAACGCGCGAGTGGATTTTGCGTAACTCGCCGGTGCCGATCGGCACCGTGCCAATCTACCAAGCGCTCGAGAAGGTCAACGGCAAGGCTGAAGAGCTTACGTGGGAACTTTATCGCGATACGCTGATCGAGCAAGCTGAACAAGGCGTCGACTATTTCACGATTCACGCCGGCGTGCGGCTGCACTATGTGCCGTTGACCGCGAAGCGCGTCACCGGCATCGTCTCGCGCGGCGGTTCGATTCTCGCCAAATGGTGCCTCGCGCATCATCAGGAGAATTTTCTCTACACGCACTTCGAAGATATCTGCGAGATAATGAAGGCGTACGACGTGGCGTTCTCGCTCGGCGACGGGCTGCGTCCGGGTTGCACCGCTGACGCCAACGACGCCGCGCAGTTCGGCGAGTTGGAGACGCTCGGCGAACTGACAAAAATCGCGTGGAAGCACGACGTTCAGGTGATGATCGAAGGGCCGGGTCACGTGCCGATGCATTTGATCAAGGAGAACATGGACAAGCAACTCGAGATCTGTCATGAAGCGCCGTTCTACACGCTCGGCCCGCTCGTGACGGACATCGCGCCGGGTTACGATCACATCACCAGCGCCATCGGCGCAGCGATGATCGGCTGGCACGGCGCTTCGATGCTCTGCTACGTCACTCCAAAGGAGCATCTCGGCCTGCCGAACGCCGATGACGTTCGCCAGGGCGTGATCGCCTACAAAATCGCGGCGCACGCGGCGGATATCGCACGGCATCGCCCCGGCGCCCGCGATCGCGACGACGCGCTCAGCTACGCGCGATTTCTCTTCGACTGGAATAAGCAATTCGAGCTTTCGCTCGATCCCGACACCGCTCGCGCCATGCACGACGAAACTTTGCCCGACGATTTCTACAAGGACGCCAAATTTTGCTCAATGTGTGGACCGAAGTTCTGCTCGATGAATATCACACAGGTGGCTGAGGCGATCGGCGGTTTGGATCAGAGCGAGCGCGAGCAGAAATTCGTGCAACTGTTGGCTAAGGTCGAGAAATAGGCAGTCGAAGTAGGGAGCTGG
>DATHMY010000148.1:0-2735 GCA_035486535.1 Candidatus Acidiferrum sp. | reverse complement strand
TACTTCCCGCTCTTATCGAAGGCGGGGTTCGTCGCGTCGCTCATGCCGTCGGTGATCTGATACGCCTTGCCGCCTTCGGTATCAAAGACGTCGATTGCGTGCAAGAACGTCAACAGCTCTTTGTTGTAGGCCAGATAGCGGCTGTCGGGCGACCACACCGCGTTGAACGAATTGACGCCGAATTGTTCGTGCCGCTGCTCGGCGATCTGAACCGGCTGTGGATGCTCCTGCGCGATGTCGATATAGTAGAGCACACCGCGCTTATCGGCATACGCGATCTTTTTGCTGTCGGGCGACCACACCGGGGAATAGTAGAATGTGGGATGCGCGTCGAGGCTGATGACCCGCTCGGGCTGCAAGCCCTTCTGGTCTTTGAGCCGCAGTGTATACTCGCCGCTTGCATCGGAGAAGTACGCGATCCATCGACCGTTCGGCGACCACGCAGGATCACGCTCCATGACGCCCGGCGTCTGGGTGAGATTGCGGATTGAGCCGTTTTCGGCTGGGACCGTGAGGATATCGCCGTGCGCCTCAAAGACCGCGCGCACGCCCGTCGGCGAGATGTCGGCGTTAGCAATTTGGCCCCCGACCGGCATCCAGTTGGGGCGTAACTCGGGCATCTCGTCGGCAATCGTGATCGGCACTTCGCGATCGGTGCGCGTTGACGGATTGTAGAGATGAATCGCGTCGAACTTCGAGTAGACGATCTCGCCGTTATTCGCCGATGCCGAGACGATGTCGAAGCCACGCGGATTCTCGAGCAGTTGTTTGACATCGCGCGTGCCCGGATCGTAGACGTAGAGCGTGTAGTGGCCGCTGCGGTCCGAGACAAAATAGATCTGGTTGCCGATCCACATTGGGAAGCGCTCGTTCGAGTTGTTACGCGGGATCGAGGTCACCGATGAGTCGGCCAGATTCGCGATCCAAATCGGTGTGGTCTGACCGCCGCGATAGTCTTGCCAGTACCACTCCCATTGGCCGTTCGGCACGTACGCGAGGTGGGTGCCGTCGGGCGAATACGATGCGCCGTTCGCATCGGGTAACGGCAACATCGCGGGAATGCCGCCTGTTCTCGGAATGGTGAAAAGTTGTGTTGCGTCGTTCTGGCTCTCGCGATGCGACGCAAAGAGAATCTTGCTACCGTCGGGCGTCCACCCGATCACCGTGTCGGCGCCGGGATGATACGTGAGACGGGTCGGTTCGCCGCCGCTCGCCGGCACCGTGTAGATGTTCGTGCTGCCGTCGTAGTTCGCACTGAACGCGATTGTGGAACCGTCGGGCGAGAAAAACGGCGCGCCCGCGAGACCGAAACCGGTGACGATCCGGTGTGCGGCACCGCCGTCATGACCGACGGTCCAAATATCGCCGCCATAGACGAACGCGATCTGCGTGCGGCTGACGGTGGGACTCTGCAAAATGAGCGGGTTAGCGGCGAGCGCGGGCGCAAGCGATGCGCCCAACAGCAAGGCCGCGAGTGCGAACGTACGTGCAATCGGCATGCGTCGCGGATTGCGCTTGCCGGCGGTTGGTCCCTTTTGTGTCGTGATTCCGGCACCCGATCGCCGGATTTTTGGGGTACGATAGTTGTGCTATGCCGAAGATTTTGATGGTTGTGACCGGGCACTCGCAGATCGATAGCGAGCATCCAACCGGACTGTGGCTCGAAGAGTACAGCATCCCCTGGCACGCGTTTCGCGATGCCGGCTTTGAGATCGTGACCGCGACGCCGCACGGCGGCAAAGCCCCCGTCGATCCGCGCAGCCTCGAAGGCGCCGACCCGAACGATCCGGCGCGCAAGGAACTCGAGCAGACGACAACGCTACGCGAAGCGGGCGATGCGCAAGACTATGACGCCGTCTTCATTCCCGGCGGCCACGGGACGATGTTCGATCTCGCAACCTTCGACCCGCTCAAGACCTTATTGAGCGAATTCGACGCGCAAGGCAAGATCATCGCGGCGGTCTGCCATGGTCCAGCGGCGTTCGTCGACGCGATTCGCACCGGTGAATCCGAAACGCTCGTTGCCGGCAAACGCATTACCTGTTTCACCGACGACGAAGAGCGCGCAGTCAAACTCGACAAACTGATGCCATTTCTACTTGAATCGAAGTTGCGCGAGCAAGGCGCGAACATCGTCGACGCGCCGAACTTTACCGATCACATCGAAGTCGACGGCACGTGGATTACGGGGCAAAACCCGCAGTCCAGCGGTAGTACCGCCAAAGCGGTCATCGAAGCATTAAAGACGCGCGCAGGCTAGACGCGCTTACGGAATGGCGGTTCCGAGTGCGCTTGCAACTGGACCGCCACTGCCCGCAGTCACGCTCACGCCGTTGACAGTTCCGCCATAGTTGAACACCGGAGTTGCATCCGAACCGCCAGGCGCGGCGCTCCCTTGGGCAGTTCCGCCACTTGCGCTGCAACCGCTCGCACCGCTGTTGAACGTGATCAACGTGCCGACGTTCACAAAGATCGCCGGTCCCGCTGCGGCCCCGCCCCCGCCGTAGCTGGGACCGCCGCTTCCGCCGCGAACGGAAGCCGAAAGGTTGCCGCCCGGTGCGCCCGCGCCGTTCAATCCGGCTGTGCCGCTGCCGGTGATACCGCCCATGCCACCTCCGCCGCCACCACCACCCGCGCCGCCATTCCCACCTGCCCCGCCGTTGCCGCCGTTTCCAACGCCACAGAAGCAGGCGTTGCCCTGTCCGCCCTGGCCGCCGCCACCACCGCCCGCGCCG
>DATHMY010000147.1:0-4054 GCA_035486535.1 Candidatus Acidiferrum sp. | reverse complement strand
GAACGCATACCGTGGCGCGTTAGTCCCGAGCCGTTCGCGTTGTCGGCCAAGACCGTCGCCACCATCGAACAGATCGGCCGCGACCTCCTCGCCTTCTACCGCGCGCTCAACAGCCTCTACAATCGCAGCGCGCGCGGCACCGCGCCCGCCTTCATCGCCGACTATCTGGATCGCGGCAAACCCGAACACATCGTACGGCTCGCGCGTCAAAACCGTTTCCGCCAAGACATCCCCGGCGTTATTCGCCCCGACCTCTTGATGACCGACGCCGGGTTCGTCGCGTCGGAACTCGACAGCGTACCGGGCGGCATGGGCTTTGTGGGCGCAATGACCGAGGCGTACTGTAAAGCCGGCATCGAGTCGATCGGCGGCGCCGACGGCATTCCGCGCGGCTTTGGTGCCATGCTCTCGTACGCGAGCCGCACGCCAAACCCGACGGTCGCGATCGTCGTTTCCGAAGAATCAGGCGACTATCGCACCGAGTTGAAGTGGCTTGCCGAAGCGGTCAATCGCATCGGCGACGTCAAGGCCTTCGTCTGTGCGCCGCAAGACATCATCTTCACCGAGCAAGCACTCTTCGTGCGGCTCGAAGATGGCCACGAAGAGAAACTCGACGCCATTTACCGCAACTTCGAACTCTTCGATTTGCTCAACGTGCCCAAACAAGAGCTGATGCTCTACGCCGCGCGGCACAATCGCGTACTCATGGTGCCGCCGCCGAAAGCGACGCTCGAAGAGAAGCTGTCGTTTGCGCTCTTCCACCATCCGGCGCTCGCAGCGCTGTGGCGCACCGAACTCGGCAAAGACGGCGCGGCTATCTACCAACGCCTTTCCGCGCTGTTCCCGCAAACGTGGATTCTCGACCCGCGCCCCTTGCCGCCGCAAGGCATCATTTACGGACTTGAGATGCGTGGGCTGCCGGTGAGCGATTGGCGAGCACTGGTCGATCTCGGCAAGGGCGAACGCGACTACGTCGTCAAGCCGTCGGGCTTTTCGGAACTCGCCTGGGGCTCGCGCGGCGTCAAGATCGCCAACGACCTTACGAAGGAAGAGTGGGCCGCGGCGCTCGAGGACGGCCTGCGCTCGTTCGATCGCACGCCGTACATCTTACAGCGCTTTCATAAGAGCAACCGCATTCGCATGCCCTATCTCGATCGCAAGGCCGACGAGATCAAGATGTTCGATGGCCGCGCGCGCCTGTGTCCCTACTACTTCGTCACCAGCGAGAGCACGGTGCAGCTCGGCGGCATTCTCGCGACCGTCGCACCGGCCGACAAGCGCTTGATCCACGGGATGGTGGATGCTGTCATGGCTCCGTCGTTCTTGAAGGACAACGGCTACTAAAGAAGCGCCCACCTCGCCATCCCGAGCGTAGCGAAGCGTAGTCGAGGGACCGAAACCCCGCTAGATTGGGCCTCCCAAGGCGAGCGCCGAGTAGACGGCGGCCTGGGCATGCGCTAAATGACGGCCCCAGTGGCTCCAATAAGTAAATTGCCACGCCCATAACGCGTCGCCGAAGCGGCCCAACTCGTACAGTAGAATCCCGTCTAACACATCGGCATAAATGTCGGCCACGTCGTCTTCGAGCCTCGTCATGACCGCCTTTCGATCAGCGGCATCAAGCGCATCAAAGACCACGCAGTAGGCGTTAACGGTCGAGTTTCTGAAAATTCGCTGGACGAGTTTCCAAGCAGTCTGGTGATCGCAAGTAGGAGCGTCTTCGACTGTAAGGTGCCGCTCGCCGACTTCGGTCGGAAGACGCGATGCCGCAACTTGCAGGTCACCGAGCAGCACGTGCAGTTCTCGCAGAGGAGGTGCGTCCGCATCAGCTGCAGCTTGATCAGCCCACGCCAGAAATCGCTTCGCGGACGGAAGAAAGGCTTCGCACTCTACGCGTACGTCGATGCTCAAATTTGGAGCCTCACTTTCCGACGGAGCTGTCCCTCGGCCGCGCTTCGCTACGCTCGGGATGACAAAGCGGCGCTACTACCGTTGTCTTGTTACGGTTAACCCTTGTGACGTCACGTCGATTTCGTCGGGGAGATTCGTCGACGGATCGTACCAAATCGTGAACGGCGCATCGCCGTTGAAGACGATAGCGACATCGCCCGCCGGTACGCTGGCCGGACGCTGCGCGGTCGCGGTCGTGTCCGGAACAAGCGTCGCCGAACGTCCGAGTTCCGGTACGACGACGAGAAACGGTCCGTTGTTCCACGCGCGCATCTGCGCTGGAAGCGGAAGCAATCCGGAAAACAAGCCGAAATCCGCGACGACAAAATGCTTGGCGGTCGCGGGCAGATCGAACGACGCGCTCTTCCCGTGCACGTCGCTAACCGAGGCGGTGGTGCTGTCGATTTTTGCCGAATCTTTGAGCGGCGAACCGTCTTCGGTCGCGTTCATTTGATACGTCAGTGGCGCAAGATCCGCACCCAGAACCAGTGTGTCGGTCGCGCTCGCAGCAGAACCGCTCAGCGCGCCTTTGACCTGCTCGTCGATCACCGTCGTGTCGCCGACCTTGCGCACCGTCAGCGTCGATGTGCCCACACTCGCTCCGCTCATCGTCGCGGCGTAGGTGTACGTCCCCGGCGGAATCTGCGCGGGCCCGGAGGCGACCATTCCGGTCGCAAGCAGAAGTCCTAACATGGGTCCCCTAAACTGTCAGCGCTCGTGCGTGCTCCGGCACGAGTCGCAAAAGCGTATCGATTTCGTCGTGCGTGTTGTAACCGTGGGGCGCAACGCGGATTCCGCTCGCGCGCCAGGTCGTAACCACGCCTTCCGATTGCAGTGCGCGTCCCAGCGCGATCGAGTCGACGCCGGGGAGCGTGAAGGTGACGATGCCCGACGAGATGCCGGGTCCTCGCAGCGACCGAAGGTTGGCGCCACACGCGAGCAGCCCCTCTGCCAGATGATCGGTGAGATCCAGGACGTGAGCACTAATCGTGTCGACGCCGGCGCTTTCGATCACGGCGATCGATCGGTCGAGCGCGAGCGCACCCATAAAGTTCAGGGTTCCGCCCTCGAAGCGCGTGGCATTTGGCGCCAAGGGCTGCTCATAGCTCAGGAAGTCCCAGATATTCGCGACGGAGCGCCACCCGGGTGAGCCGACGGTGAGCCGATCGAGCAGTTCGCTCGCGACATAGGCAAAACTGACGCCCTGCAATGCAAGCAACCACTTCTGCCCGCCGCCAAAGAGCACGTCGATGTCGAGCGCACGTACGTCGAGTCCGAATGCCCCGAGGCCTTGAATCGCGTCGACGCAAAAGACCGTGCCGCGTTCGTGCGCGACCTGCGCAAGTCCAGCCAGATCGTGACGATAGCCATCCTCGAACGAAACCCACGAGACCGCGACAACACGCGTCCGGTCGGTCATCTTCGCGCGCAATACGTCCGGGGTCATGCGCTCGCGCGAGGTGTCGACGAAATCGATCTCGACGCCGTAGCGACGCAACGCCAGCCACGGAATTGCGTTCGCGGGAAACTCGTTGTTTGAAAGGATCACGCGATCGCCGGGCTGCCAATCCACGCCCTGTGCAACGAGGTTGGCGCCATCGCTGGTGTTGCGCAGAATTGCGATCTCGGCCTCGGTCGCGCCGATGAAACGAGCGATGTGCGCGCGATATGCGTGCACTTGCGCTTCGTAGCGCGCAATCCCGACAACGCCCTCATTGGCCTGCGCGTCAACGAACGCGACGAGTGCGTCGCGCGTTTGCCGCGGTAACACGCCGGTTGCGGCGTGGTTGAGGTAAACGTAGTCTTCGGTAACCGCGAAATCTGAACGGGAAAGTGGGGTCGTCACTCCGTCCCGATCATGTCCTTCGTGTGCCAGGCGATGTTGCCGGCACGATCGCCGACACGCTCGAGCGACGCGAGGACGAACAGATAGCGCGTGCCCGAACGAACCAATTCGGGATCTTGCTGCATCTCTTCTTGCAACAGCTTGATGCTGCGCTTGTAGAGCTTATCGACTTCGTCGTCGCGATCGATCACTTCGCTGGCTAGACGCGCGTCGCGCTCGGTATAGGCGCGCATCGCATCGAGCAGCATGCCGTGCGCG
>DATHMY010000146.1:0-3513 GCA_035486535.1 Candidatus Acidiferrum sp. | reverse complement strand
CGCTTCTCAAACTATTTCGCCGGCCGTAAGCGCTCGGCGGGCATGAGTGTCTTCACGGTCGGCGGCTTCGTCGGATTCGCTGCCGGGCCGGTGCTCGCGACGCCGTTGATGCTTGCGTTCGGCTTACGTGGCGTTGCATTTTTATTGATCCCCGCCTGCATCGTTTCCGCGCTGCTGTTGCGTGAACTGCCGCGTTTCAATCAAGTGCGAGCAACCGCGCATCAGGCCAGTCGCGAACGACCCGGACGCAACGACTGGCGCGGATTCTCGATCATGTCCGCAGTGGTCGCGCTGCGTTCGACGACGTTCCTCGCGGCCGTTACGTTCACACCGATCTTCGTGCTTCGCGTGGTGCACGCCAATGCGTTCCTACAGTCGTTCACACTCTTTGCGTTGCTCAGTGGGGGTGCGATAGGTACGATTACGGGCGGGTTGCTCGGCGAACGCATCGATCGGCGGCTCGTCGTTTCGATCGGGATGATCTTGACGGGAATCTGCGCTGCCGCCATCGCGATCACCGGCGCCTTACACGTAGTCGCGCTGACCTTTGTGCTGGCGGCATTGTTCGGCGTCTCGCTCGGCCTCTCAGCCGGCGTACTCGTCGTACTCGGTCAGGAGTATCTGCCGAAGTCGATCGGCATCGCTTCCGGAATGACGCTCGGACTTGCGAACACTGTCGGCGGCATCGCGGCACCCGCGTTCGGTCACATCGGCGACCTTTACGGTCTCGTCAGCGTCTTCGTGACGATCGCGATCTTCGCAGGGCTCGCAGTCGCCGGATCGCTGTTCATGCCGCGACCGGAGTCGCTGGCAACGACCTTGTCACCGCGCGCGTAGGCGCAGCTATGTTCGCGGCGCGTCCGTTGGCGCAGGTTTCGGTGAGGGCCAAGCCGCGCACGACGGTTTTTCCTCAATCGGTATCAAGCGTATGACTTGACGGATCGCTTCAATGACGTCGTCGGGCTTATCGGTCTGAATAGCGTGGCCGACGCCGGCGATCACGCAGTTCACGCCACGCGATGACTGTGCGGCAAGCTGATCGTGCATCGCTATCCATCCGTTTTCCACGTAGGCAACTTGCGCTTTGCTCGCACCCATCGTTGTCTGCATCGCTTGCCCGTCTTGTGTGGCGGTAAGCACGATCAGCGGCATCGTGCCGTAGCCATGGGTGGCGCCGCTGACCTCCGCGCCATCGACGCTGATGCTCTCGAGTTCGGATGCCGGGTCTTTCCAGGCAGCGGACGTCCGCTCCATCGTGGGCGGAAGTTGGCATTGCTTCTGTGCCGGATCGTCTCCACATTCGTGCAACTTGGCAAGCTGCTGTTCGCGATTCGCGGCGTACTTCGGGTACTGGCTCGAAAAGAGTTCCTCTTGTCCCGCCGCCGACGGATCGACGAGCACCATGCCGGCAACCTCGTCTTGATAGCGATCGGCAAAGAGCGGCTCGTACAATCCGGCGGTCGAGTGCGCGACCAGGACGTACGGTGGCGGCATGCCGGCGCGCGCGAGCAGCGCGTGCAGATCGCTCACCACGGCATCGGACGTGCGGGGCAGCGGACCGGGATCGCTGAATCCGTATCCGGCGCGATCGTACGAGCACGCGCGCGTAAACTGCGCCACGGCAGGCTGCACGCGATCCCACGGCAACGTTCCACTGCCTACCTCCGAACCTGAATCGAAGATCACGGTCGGTGAACCGTTGCCAACACAGTAGAGATTCAGGTGGCGTCCGTCGCCGATATCGACGCGCGACTGTGCATGCGTGTACGGTTCGCTGACCGTTGGTGCCGGTGTGGCATGCAGCGCGGCGATTAGCAGCAGTGCGATCACGAGCGCACCATCACGATGTCGGAGAACGGCTCGCTGAGCAAGTGCGCTGCATCGGTTGTGACCAGTTTGCGCCGCCGATCGTCGATGCGTGAAAAGGTAAAGCCCAGCGCATGCAACTCGTCGAGTTGTTTTGCGGGATCCATCCCGGCTTCACGCATAAACGCCGGGGCAAACTCCATCATCACGGTCACGCGATAGTTCGGGTCGCCGAAGATCCGTTGCCCGCCGGCGATGATATCGGTCTCCGCACCTTCGGCATCGATCTTGAGAAAATCGACCTTACGGTCGTATGTCGCGAGGAAACCGTCGAGCGTGGTGGCTTGCACGGAAATTATCTCGCGCTCGCTTTCGGTTAGTTCCGGAATCTGTTGCAGGCCTGCGACCAGCGTGCCGCCGCCACGGTGACGCGTCGTGGCACGAAAGGTGAGCGTGCCGTTCTCCTTGCTGACCGCGCGCTCGTCGATCGTCCCGATGCGTGAGAAACCGTTGAGCTCGAGGTTGTCGCGCGCGATCTGCGCCAGCACCGGATCGCACTCAAAAGCGTACACCGATCCGGCGGCCCCAACGCGATGGCACATGAGCAGGGTGAAGAGCCCGACGTTCGCGCCGATCTCGACGACCTGCATGCCGGGCGCAACCAGCCGGCGCAAGACGGCGTCGGTGTGCTCTTCGTAGATGCCCTCGAGGATGAGGTGCGGCGCAATCGAGACATCGCGTGAATCGACAAACATCTTGTAGTTGTTCTTGGTCCACAACAAGACGCGGTTATTGCCCACGTAGACCGCCGAGCGCTTCATAGCGTATGCACCATCTGGTACTGGCGTTCGACGACGCGCCACCCCGCGTCCCCCAACGCGCGGCTGAGCGGAGAACCAGCGGGCTCGTTGTTGAGCGTGAGATCCTGCGGGACATGCGTATCGAGCGTATGCAGCAATGCGGCTGCCGATCGCACGTCGGCCGCGCCGGCATCGAGCACGTTCGCGAAATCGGCGTTGGCGCGAACGAAAGCGTAGGCGCCCGGCACGTCGATGCGCGCGAGGCGCATCGCAAGTGCGACGCTGCGCGGTTCGCGCTGCCAGCAGGCCGCCGGGACACGCGCAATTTCGGCGATTCCGCGTTCGTCGAAACGGCGTGTCGGAAGCGAAGCGACCTCCCGCGTTCGCGCGCGACGCGCCCAGACGATCAGCTCGCCGCGTTGCTCGAATCCAAATCCTCGCACGAATGTGAGGGTCGGCGCGTTGCGCTGCGAGATCTCGAGCTCAATGTGAGTGACGCCGCGCGTACGGACCGCGTCAATCGCCTGCGCCATCATGGCTCGTGCGACGCCCTCGCGGCGGTGCTTGGGATCGACGCCGATCAAGCCGAACCACGCACGCTGGCCGCGTACGCCGAAGGTCAACGCACCGATGGCCTTACGCCCGGCAGCGCGCGTGACCGCGGCAGCTAGATCGATGTCGTTACGCCGAACGAAATCGGCGTATGAGGCTGCCGAAAAGATGTTGTAGTCGCCGAAGACCGCCCCGCGAAAGAAGCGGTTGAAGTCCGCGGCGGATGGATGACGGCTCACGCTAAGCCGGGAAAGTCAAGCGCGGCGAGCGCCGCGTACGTCACGATACCGACCGCGGTCGAGAGATTGATGCTGCGCACGCTGTCGTCTCGCATCGGGATGCGCAGCGCACGGCT
>DATHMY010000145.1:0-15355 GCA_035486535.1 Candidatus Acidiferrum sp. | reverse complement strand
GATGCACGCTCGGCGCGACGTGCGTTTGCACGCGCATGGGCGGCGGTGGTCCTGTTGCTCGTCCGCTGAAGTAGCCGCCGGCGATCGCCGCCAGCGCTAAGGCGATGACGCCGAGCCAGAACGCCTGGGAACGCACACACGTGAACTCATCGCCCAAACGAGCGCGACGAGCAAGAAATTCGCAACCAGCGAGCTACCGCCATAGGAGATGAACGGCAACGTAATGCCGGTGAGCGGAAAGAGCCCGATCACGCCGCCGATGATGATGAAGACTTGAAACCCGAGCGTTGACGCCATACCGATGCCGAGCAGTTTTGCGTATAGATCGGGCTGCTCAGTGCTTGCGGCGAACATGCGACGGACCAGCATCACGAACACCGCGATCACCGCCAGGGCGCCGAGCAATCCAAACTCCTCGGAAAAGGCAGCAAAGACGTAGTCGGTAGCAACGTCCGGAATAAATCCGGGGTGGCCGAGATCGAGCCCAGTACCGAAAAGCCCGCCTGCCGCCAGCCCGTAGTACGCCTGCGAGGATTGGTATCCCGCACCGAGCGGATCGCTGAATGGATTGCGCCAGACCGCGATGCGCGTTTGCACGTACGGATAGTGATGCATGGCCCACAATACCGCCACGGCGAAGATAACGATGCCGCCGATCACGATGTCAACGCGGCGCGTCGCGACGTAGAGCATCGCTGCAAACGTTGCGAGCAGGAGCGTCGCCATTCCCAAATCTCGTTGCACCACCAGAATCGCCATCGACGCGCCCCAGCCAATGAAGAGCGGGCCGAGATAACGCAGGTTGGCGCGCACCGACCATGGCCGCGCTTGCGCGATGACATCGGCCGTTTCGCCCAGATATGCCGCCAGAAAGAACACGATGAACAGCTTGATCAACTCGATCGGTTCGTATTGCACCGGTCCGAGTTTGATCCACAGTCGCGCGCCGTTGACTTCCTGACCGAAGATCAGCAGCAAAGCAAAGAGCACAAGCGATCCCACGACCCACAAATATTTGTAGCTCGCAAAGCGCCGAAAGCGCGTAAAGGCCGGCCCGGCAGCGATCGCGAGCAGCAACGACACCAAGAGCCACCACTGTTGCTTCTGTGCAAGATCCGGTGCAAGGCGTGCAACGAGCAACAAGCCCAATCCGGCGAGCAGCACCGCGAGCGGCGGCAAGAAATCGTCGCGTTGCGTCGTCGCCGGTTGCCACGCGACCCATGCAAGCGCAAGTACCGCGAGCATCGCGAGCAGCCAAGGCGGTCCGATCGAACGTGCCGGCGCGTAGGCGAGCATTACCGCCGTCGCTGCAAGCGCAACGAGCATCGGAAGAACCCGCCGAACGGTTGTGGCTATTGCGCCCACGCGGTCAGGAGTGCGAGTCCCACGATCAACGACGCTGCAACGAGAAGCGCTCGAGCAAGCGGATTCGGGCGGTAGACAACTTCGGGTACTTCGCGTGTCCCGAGCTCCTCGATCGCGCGGTCGCTCTCGTCAAAGCGAACGACGAGGAGATGCTCGTCCTCACCGGCGCGTTCGACGTGCGACACGAGCGCGCGCCGATCGACGTCGCCCCGAACGCGATGACCGAGCAAAATCATCACGTCACCAGCATCGAACGTTACACTTGCAACGGAAACATCGAGCGACGAACTCGCGCCCAGCGCGCGACCCAATAGTTCGTGCGCCGCCTCGCTGAGGGTGTCATCGCCGGTAAGCACGCTGATCTCGCCGCGGTGCGCCAGATAGGCAGCCGTACCTCCGGTGTGGATAACGCACGCGTAGCCGCGGACGATCACCGCGATCGTAATCGAGCATCCGGCGGTCACGTAATCGGCATGCGATGCACTACGCGCGAAAAGATCCCCATTGACGCGCGCAAGCGCGCCCAACACCGCAGTCGGCGCGGCGGGCACGCGATCGACCGCGCGTCGAAAGCGCTCGGTTCGCAAGCGGCGCTCGCATTCGGCGCGCAATCGTTCGAGCGTCGCGGGCGCAGTGGCGACGCCGTCGACCGTGCCGAATCCGCGCGCAACCGCGAAGAGCCACGAGCGTGAGCCGAGCTGCAACGAAAGACAGGAAGCTCGATCGCCCCGAATCGCTACGTCCATCGTTGCAATTTCTCCACGACCAATCTCGTCGTCCCCACGTCGATCTCGTCGCCTTCGCGCAGCTCCACGGCGTTATCCAACCGCCGGCCGTTGAGGAAGGTGCCGTTGCTGCTTTCGAGGTCGCGCACGAAAACGATGCCGCCTTGGGCCTCGAGACGTGCGTGTTTGCGGCTGACCTCAACGTCGGCAAGCGCAAGTTCGCAGCTGCGGTCGCGACCAATCGTCAAGGGACACAAGCCTTCAAAGCTACGCTCGCGTCCCGGCTCGACCACGCGAAGGACCGCCTTGACGGGTATCAGACTTGCAATTTCGGCTGGACTGCCGCCGCGCGGACGCGCCGCCACGAAGGCTACGGCCGCCAACATCGCGGTAATCTCGAGCGTTCCGATGCGCATGTGCGCGGTAAAATTCACTCGCGTGCCTCGAGCCGCATCTGCGTGTTCCCGAAGGTCAGAACGTCGCCCGAAACGACGCGGCGCTTGCCCGTTATGCGTTCACCGTTGACAAAGGTGCCGTTGGTCGAGTTAAGGTCCTCGACTTCGACGGCAATCGGGGAAATGTCCAAGGTCGCATGATTGCGCGAAACACTCGGATCGACTAAAAAGATATCGCTCTCTTCGCTGCGCCCGATCGTTGCGGACTTGTCGATAAAATAAACGCCGTACGCGGGCACGCCCTTCATCATTCGCAGATGGTAGCGTTTCGGCGGCGTTATTGCCGGCGCATTAGGGATCGAAATCGTCACATCGCTCGCAACCGCGACATCGGCGAGTCCGGGGGGAATGCTTTCACGCGATACCATCTCGACGTTCGGCCCTCCATCGAAGAAGTAGACGCCGACGCGCGCGGCCATATCTCGCAACAGCTCGCCCCACTCGCGCTCGAGGTATGCGCGATGTTCGGCGAGCCGCGCAAAGTCGTCGGGGTTGACGTACACGAGATACGATCCGGGAGCAAGCATGTGACCGTCATCGCCGCGGGTGCGCGTCTCCATCGTCGTGACGAGCTTGCGCGCGATCTGAGCAGGCTCGAGATCGCTCGGAAAGGTCTTGGCAAACGTGCGCTCGATGAAGGCGGCGCACGCCTGCTCGATCCGTGCAAACCAACTCATGGCAATGTGGGGTTACCGGTGCTCCAGTCTTGCAATATAGAATCCATCTCGGCCGTCCAATCCGGGTGGAACGAGCACGTCGCCCTCCGCGGTAATGAACGGTTCGAACGCCGCAGGGATGAGCCCACGTTCAAAGTTGGCTCTGCTCCGGAACCACTCAACGACCTCGACCGTCTCCCGCCGATCGGTCGAGCACACCGCGTAGACGAGGGCACCGCCCTCGTGGATCGATGGAGCAAGCGCCTCGAGCAAAGCCCGCTGCGTCAGGGCTAGGCGTTCGCCGTCGCCCGGCTGCTTCTTCCAGCGCGCCTCGGGATGGCGCCCCACAACCCCCACGCCCGAGCACGGAGCGTCGAGCAACGCCCGGTCGAAGCGCTGGCCGGGCGCCAGCAGGACCGTCGTCGCATCGCCGATGACAATTCCGGCCGCGATGCCGGCCTCGGCCAGCCGGCCCTCCAGGATCCCCGCCTTACGTGCCTCGCGCTCCAGGCATACCTCGGTACCCTGACCGGCCAGACGGGCACCGATTTGAAGCGCCTTGTTGCCCCGCCCGCTGCAGACGTCGAGCACCGACTCGTCAGGCTGCGGATTGAGGACGGCAACCGGCATCGCCGAGCTCTCGGACTGCACCCACCAGGCGCCGGCGGCGCGCGGCTCGGCCGCGACGACGGCCGCCGTATGGTCGACCAGCAGCGACTCGGGCACGAACGCCGAGGGCGTCGCGGTGATGCCTTCGGCTGCGAATCGCTCGATCGTCTCAGACGCGTTCGTGCGCATCGCGTTGACCGTGACCGCCGTGCGCGCCGGCTCGTTCACCGCGGCCGCGATTGCTTCCGTTCGTTCGCCGAAGGTTACGCGCCACTGGCGCACCAGCCAGGTCGGCAATGAGTAGCGCGTGCCCAGATACTCATCCTCATTTTCAAAATCTTCCGGACGCGGATCGAGCGGACGATCGCGCAAGAACGAGCGCAGCACAGCGTTAACGAGATTCGCGACGCCGCGATGGCCGTAGCGCTTTGCCAAGTTCACGAACTCGAACACGGTGGCGTGCGTGTCCGCACGCGTGTAGACGAGTTCGTACACCGCCAAGCGCAAGATCTCTGCGATCACCGGCGGGAGTTCTTTGCGTCGCTCGCCGATGAATGGTTCGAGATACCAGTCGAGCGCGCGGCGCATCTTGATCGCGCCGTAGGCGAGTTCGGTAGCGAATGCGCGATCGCGCGGGGAAAGCGCGGCCTTGCGCGCGCGATAGTCGAGGGCCTCCTGTGCGCTGCGCTCGGTCCCGCCACCCGGTGCTACGAATACGTCGCGTATCGCTTGGAGCGCGACGTCGCGCGCGTTCAAGTCCGGCCTCGCTCGCGGCGCGAACGCTCGTAGCTCTCGCCGCTCATCCGCCCACGATTGGGCGCAATGAGCTCGTCGATCACGACGCGCCCCGCATCGACGTGTGCGCGGACGATCTTCACACTTTCGCCGTCGAGGATAGCACGCGCGCAGGGTGACGGCGCATAGGCGCGCACGGCGTTGACGATGCGCTGCGGCGGCCACGACCAGTCGATTGCGAGATCGTCTTTGCCTATCGGCCGTGTGTAGCTCGCCGCGCCCGCCTGCGGCACACCCTCCAGCGGTCCGCGCTTGGCAAGATCGATCGCGTACCCCAAGAGATCCGCGCCCTTCTGCGCAAGCCGATCGTGCAACGTTCCGTAGTCGTCGTCGAGGTTGATCAAGACTGGTTCTTGCGACACGAGGTCACCGGTATCCATTCCCGCGTCCATGCGCATGATCGAAACTCCGGTGAATGCGTCGCCGTTGAGCAGCGCGGTTTGAATCGGTGTCGCACCGCGGTACTGCGGTAACAGCGAGGGGTGCACGTTGAGCGCACCTTGTTCGGGAATGTCGAGAATCGCTTGCGGCAAAATCTTTCCGTACGAAGCAAGTGCAAACAGGTCGAAGTGTTCGCCGGGCAGCTCGCGAGCGAACGCCTTGAGCGACGTCGGCTCAAAGACACGCAAGCCGCGCTCGAGCGCGGCAGCTTTGATCGGCGTCGGTTGGAGTTTCTGTCCACGTCCCGCCGGACGGTCCGGTTGCGTCACGACACCGTAACAATCCGTCTTCTCCGCAACCACGTGCAGGCTCGGAACGGCGAAAGCGCTCGTTCCGAAGAATAATGTACGCAACTACGCTTCGGCCGTTTCGGCGATCTCGCGTTCCTCGTCGGTTTGGGGCAAGCGGACATTCTTGGCTTTGTCGATGTAGAGCACGCCGTTGAGATGATCGATTTCGTGTTGCAAACACTGAGCGAACAATCCGTCGCCTTCAAGGCGAATCTTTTCCCCGTTGCGATCGAGCCCGCTGACCGCGACGCGCGCAAAGCGAGTGATCTCGCCGACGTAGCCAGGCACTGAGAGACAGCCTTCGGTCAGTTCGACTTCTTCTTCCGCCAATTCGATCTTCGGATTGATAACGACGGCCGGGTCATGCGCGTCGTCCCCCACGTCGATCACGAAGAAGCGCTTCGACACGTTGACCTGCGGCGCGGCAAGGCCAACGCCCGGCGCTGCATACATGGTCTCGAACATGTCGTCAATGAGCTGCTGAAAGAGCGGATCGTCGAGCTCTTTGAGATCGACCTTCTTGGCGACCTTACGGAGCGTGGGATGACCGTCCGTGATAATCTCGCGGATGTAGGGCATGGGCGGGTTTATACGACTCCTGAGGACGCCTCCCATGCCACGGATCGCCCCGGAGGGCCGAACGTAACGGATTCAGCGAAGCCGAATCCTACTGTATCGTAAAGCTTCCAAGCGGGCCGAGCGGCGCGCAGTTGCCGGCCGTGTTATTGAACCAGACGTACCACGTCGCGCCGGTCGGAGGCGCGAGGCTCCCGCCGAGCGTCACACTTTGGTACACCGGATTTGCAAACGACGGTGTTGCGGAGGGCGATGGAATCTGCGCTGCAGTGATCGTTTGGACCCCACTCGTGTAGCCGCCATTGGCCCCACTGCTCGACGGAGCCAAAAACGCATCCCATGTGCTCGGCAACGCCGTCCCGACCGCAAAGACGATCTGCTGCGGACTATCGGGAACGCCGGTTGCGCCCGGGATCGGATAGATTAACTGCACGGTCGTTCCGGGCGAGCACGTCGGGCCCGGCGTCGGGTTCGAAATCGTGTTCCCACCGCCGCCGCATGCCGCGAAGGCAAGTGCGCACAGCGTGAGGCCAAAACCAATGGCAAGGTTGCGCAGAGTCAGCATGGCAATATCCTAGCGTATTTTTCCTGGGACGTGGATGAGAAACACTAGAGAATATACGCCGACAGGTCGGCGTTTTCAACGACGTCTTTGAGCCGGTCGCGCACGTACGCGCCGTCGATCGTCACCTCGCCGCGCTCTTCGGGCGCGGCGTAGCTGACGTCTTCCAGTAAACGTTCCAGCACGGTGTGCAAGCGACGCGCCCCGATGTTTTCACTTTGCTCGTTCACTTGCATCGCGAAGCGGGCCAACTGCTCGATTGCATCCTCGGTGAACGTGAGCATCACGCCTTCGGTTGCCAGCAGCGCACGATACTGTTCGATCAACGCGTTTTTCGGCTGCGTGAGGATCGTTTTGAAATCCTCGGCGGTCAGCGAGTCGAGCTCGACGCGAATCGGAAAGCGACCCTGCAATTCAGGAATGAGGTCCGAGGGCTTGCTGATATGAAATGCACCAGCAGCGATGAAGAGCACGTGATCGGTCTTCAAGGTCCCGTGCTTGGTCGTTACCGTGCTACCTTCGACGATCGGCAGAATGTCACGTTGCACGCCCTCGCGCGAGACGTCGGGCCCACCGCGCGCGCCCTCGCGCCCGGCGACCTTATCGATCTCATCGATGAAGATGATCCCGTCCTCAGCGGCGCGGCGCAGCGCCTCGCGCTTGACCGCGTCCATGTCGATCAACTTCGCCGCCTCTTCTTGCGCGAAGATCCGGCGTGCTTCGGCGACGGTAACGCGCTTGCGCGTCTTACGCTTCGGAATCAATCCGCCCAGCATTTCGCCGAGATCGGCGCCGCCTTGCTCCATTCCGCCCATCATCCCAATCGGCATGCTGGGCGTCTCCTCGACTTCGATCTCGATCAGACGCACGTCGTAAAACCCACGGTCGATCTCGCCACGAACCTGATCGCGAATGCGTGCGACGTCGCCCGGCGGGTTCGGCGGCGGTTGCGGTTGCGGCTGCGGTGCAGCGTTACCGAAAATCGATCCGAGCGTTGCAGCGAACGGATTGCCCGCTGCATTTGGGCGCGGCGCGGTCTCGGGATTCAGTGCGTCGATGAGCCGCTCGACCGCCGCTTTCTCAGCCAGCTCCGCGACTTCACCGCGGCGCTCCTCGGTAACCATACGAATTGCCGCTTCGACCAAATCGCGCACCATCGATTCGACGTCGCGTCCGACGTAGCCGACCTCGGTGTACTTCGTTGCTTCAACTTTGACGAACGGCGCGCCGACCAATCCCGCGAGCCGTCGCGCGATCTCGGTCTTGCCGACGCCGGTCGGCCCGATCATCAGAATGTTTTTCGGCGTGATTTCTTCGCGCAGATCTCCGGGCACGTGGTTACGGCGATACCGGTTGCGCAGCGCGATTGCGACCGCACGCTTGGCCTTGCCTTGCCCGACGATGTATTTATCGAGCTCGAGAGCGATCTGACGCGGCGTAAGACCCGCGTTGTCGGTTAGGGTTGCGCTCATGGAAGTGTTTCAACCGTAATGTCGTCGTTGGTGTAGATACAGATTTCTCCCGCGATCTCCAGCGCCTTTCGCGCGATGTCCGCCGCGCCGAGATCGCTGTTGCGAACCAGGGCGGCCGCCGCCGCTTGGGCGTAGGGTCCCCCGCTTCCAATCGCTGCAATGCCTTCGTCGGGCTCGATCACGTCGCCGGTGCCGGAAAGCACGAAGAGATGATCGGGCGTGCCAACGATCAGGAGCGCTTCCAGGCGCCGGAGCGCTCGATCTTGCCGCCAGTCTTTCGCCAGCTCGACGGCAGCGCGCGTAACGTCCTTGAATTCAGCAAATTTGTTCTCGAACTTCTCGAGCAACGTGATGCCGTCGGCCGCCGACCCGGCAAATCCGGCCAGCACTTTCCCGCCGGCGATCTTGCGGACTTTACGCGCGCTGTGCTTGACGATGGTCTTATCCAACGTCACTTGCCCATCGCCGGCGATCGCCAGCGTGCCGTTGCGGCGAATGGCTAGGATGGTTGTGGAGCGAATCCTCATATCGTCACCGTTCTACCCATCGTCGGCGCTAGGGGTTTCACCGAGTGTTTCGGAGGCCTAGACACCGAGCATGCCAAGCGTGATCGCAATGCGCGCTTCCGACGACGGCCGTATACTGGTTCGGCAATGGGCAGTCATCGGCAGTTCAGGCATCCTTCAACGCCAGGAACATCACGATGAGGCCGTTCCGGCACCGTCCAGCACCGCGATTCGCGTCGCTGTGTAAGCCACAAATCCGTCGATCGCCGCCAGCGCGCGCTGCGCCATGAGACCGCGGCGCTCTTTCTTATCCCTGATTTCGCGCTCGAGCGGCGGAAAGTACGACCACGTCACGTTGGCGGGCTGAAAGTCGTGCGTCTCGGTGTTTTGCAGATGCGCAACCACCGCGCCGAATGCGCTCTCGCGCGGAAACTCCACCGGCTCGAGTCCAAGGATCGCACGTGCCGCGTGCGTGCCGGTCATCAGACCACAGGCTGCCGCCTCGACATAGCCTTCGGCGCCGGTGATCTGCCCAGCAAAGTAGAGGGCATCGTGCCCACGCAAGCGCAGGCGCGAATCGAGCAGGCGCGGCGAGTCAATGAACGAGTTGCGATGCATCACACCCAGGCGTAACCATTCGGCGTTCGCCATGCCGGGAAGTTTGCCGAACGCTTCCCTTTGCGCCGGCCACGAAAGCCGCGTCTGAAATCCCACGAGATTGAACGCTGAGCCCGCAGCGTTTTCTTTGCGCAGCTGCACCACGGCGTGCGGCGTTATACCGGTTTGCGGATGGCGCAAGCCGACCGGTTTGAGCGGTCCAAAGCGCAAGGTGTCGTCACCCCGGTCCGCCATCTCTTCGATCGGCAAACAGCCCTCGAAGTATTTTCCTCCCGATTCAAAATCCTTGGGCGCATGCCGTTCGAGCGTGCGCAGATCGTGCAGCAGTTGCGCGTACTGCTCGCGATCGAGCGGGATGTTGAGATAGTCATCGCCGTCGCCTTTTTCGTAGCGCGACTTGCGATACATGAATGACTCGTCGATCGAATCGGCGGCAACGATCGGGGAGGCCGCATCGAAATAGGCCAGCCGCTCGGCGACCAATGCATCGAGCGAGGCGAGGAATGTTTCATTCGGCAACGGGCCGCACGCGACGATCGTGGGGCGATCGAGCGGGATCGACAATATCTCTTCGCGATGCAGCGCAATGCGCGGGTGATTGACGATCCGCTGTTCGACCGCGTCGGCGAACTTCGCGCGATCGACGGCGAGCGCGCCACCGGCCGGCACCGCTGCCTCGCGTGCGCTGGTGATGATGATCGAATCGAGGCGCGCCAGCTCTTCTTTCAAAAGGCCGACGGCGTTTTCGAGCGCCGCCCCGCGCAGCGAATTGCTGCATACGAGTTCGGCGAGGCGACCGGTCTGGTGCGCGGGTCCGCTCGAATGCGGACGCATTTCGTAAAGATCGACGTCAGCGCCGAGATTCGCGGCCTGCCAGGCCGCCTCGCACCCGGCAAGGCCGCCTCCGATGACGGTCAGGCGCGCGCGCATGGCCGGCTAAACTTCGGCGAGTTCGCGGTCTTCGCTCGGTTCGTCGCCGCCCGCGGACTTGGCCAGCGAGGACACGTCGTGTTCCTTATCGGCCGCGCACTCGAGGTGCACGACACCACCGCGCCGGTTCTTGGCGACAACGTGGCTGCCGCACACCGGACACGGTTCGGGGATGACGCGATCCCACGACACGAAGTCGCACTTCGGATAGTTGGCGCAACCGTAGAACGTCCGGCCCTTCTTCGAACGCCGCTCGACGACCATGCCGCCGTCCTTCGGACATTTCGCGCCGGTGTCTTTGACGATCGGTTTGGTGGTCTTGCATTCCGGATAGCCGGTGCACGAGATGAACTTTCCGAACCGGCCGGTCTTGATGACCATCGGGCGTTGGCAGTTCGGACAGATCTCATCGGTCGGCTCGTCTTTGATTTCCAAGCGCGGCAGCTTCTTCTCGGCCTCTTCGAGCTCGAGCGCGAAGGGTCCGTAGAACGCACGCAGGATGCTGACCCAATCAGCATTGCCGTCCGCGACCTTATCCAGATCGCCTTCCATCCCAGCGGTAAACTTGAGGTCGACGATATCTTTGAAGTGCTCGGCGAGCAGATCGTTGACCGCGATCCCGATCTCGGTCGGCTTGAAGCGCCGATCCTCTTGCGTTACATAGCCACGTGCTTGAATGGTATCGACGATCGTCGAGTACGTGGAGGGTCGCCCGATGCCGTTCTCCTCCAGCGCTTTGACCAGCGTCGCTTCGGTAAAGCGCGGCGGAGGTTCGGTGAAGTGCTGCTTCGGTTCGATGGCGCGACGATCGAGTGCATCGCGCTCTTGCAGTTCGGGCAAACGCACGCGCGCCTTCGCTACTTTGCCGTTGGTCTGCGCCTGCGCTGCGCTTGCCGCGCCGGCGTTTTGCGCCTCTTCGTCTTTGCCTTCTTCATATACACGGGTGAAGCCGGCAAATTTCACGATGCTGCCCGTCGCGCGGAACGTATAGTCGGCGGCGCTGATGTCGACCGTGGTTTGGTCCAAGATCGCCGGCGCCATCTGCGAAGCGACAAAGCGCTCCCAAATGAGTGTGTAGAGCCGCAGCTCGTCGCGCTTGAGCACGTGGGCGACGCTATCGGGAGTATGCGAAACGCTGGTCGGACGGATGGCCTCGTGCGCGTCCTGCGCTCCTTCGCGAACCTTATGGGCACCGCCGCCGGTAAAGGCTTCGCCGTACGTCTGGGTGATGAACTCGCGCGCCGCGTCGCGCGCCGAATCGGCGATGCGCGTCGAATCGGTACGCATGTAGGTGATCAAGCCTTGCGTACCGTCGCTGCCGCCGAGGTCGACGCCCTCATAGAGCGCCTGGGCGATCTGCATCGTCCGGCGGACGCGTAGACGTAACTTACGCGACGCCTCTTGCTGCAAGGTGGAGGTGGTGAACGGCGCCGGCGCATTGCGCCGGACCTCGCGCCGTTTGACCGAGGCGACGGCGAATGACGCGCCCTCGAGGTCGCGCAGCACTTGATCCGCGCGCTCCTTGTTGGTGATTTCCAGCTTCTCGCCGCGGTACCCAAAAAGCTCGGCTGGGAAGACGATATCGGGATCGCGTTCGGTGGCAAGCTGCGCGGTGACCGTCCAGTACTCGCGTGGATTGAACGCATTGATCTCGCGCTCGCGATCGACGATCAGCCGGACGGCGACCGATTGCACTCGCCCAGCTGAGAGACCGCCGCGGACCTTGGCCCAGAGTAACGGCGAAATCTTGTATCCGACCAGACGATCTAGAATGCGGCGCGCCTGTTGCGCGTTGACCCGATCCATGTCGATGTGGTGCGGCTCTTTGAGTGCGGCAAGCGCCGCGTCTTTGGTGATCTCGTGAAGTTCGATGCGCTTGGGATTCTCGAGCTTGAGCAACTCGGCCAGGTGCCACGCGATCGCCTCACCCTCGCGATCGGGGTCGGTCGCGAGGTATACGTCGCTCGCGCCTTTGACCGCACTCTTGAGCTCTTTGATCACATCGCCCTTGCCCTTGATCGTCAGATACTTGGGGGCGAAGTCATGCTCGACGTCCACGCCGAGCGTGCTCTTCGGCAAATCGCGGACGTGCCCGACCGACGCCTTAACGACGTATCGCGGCGGGAGAAACTTCTTGATCGTGCGCGCCTTGGTGGGCGACTCGACGATGATCAGGGGCTTTTTCACGGGCTTCAGTATACTCCCGGGGTCAAGGCCCGGGCAAATTGCGGAGCCCTTCGCGTGCGCGTACGCGTACGCGCACGCGTACGCATGCGCGCGCGATTTGCGTGATTGCGAAAAATCCTTTATAGTTCGCTTAAAGCGCAATACGTGCGCTGTCCGAATAACGCTGTTCGTCCCCCTGGGGGACGAGGAGGAATGAATGGACTCCGATACCATGATGAATGGCGAGACGATGGCGGAGGCAAAGAAGCCGCGTCGTAAGGCTCGCCGTAAAAAGGCGGGCGCAGCCAAAAAGGCAGCCGGCGGACGCAAGAAAGCGACACGCAAAAAGGCTGCCGGGCGTAAGAAGGCCGGCGGACGTAAGAAAGCCGCGGGACGCAAAAAGGCCGGCGGACGCAAGAAAAAGGCCGCGGGCCGCAAGAAGACCGGCGGACGTAAGAAGGCCGGCGGACGCAAAAAGGCCGCAGGACGCAAGAAGGCCGGCGGACGCAAAAAAGCCGCAGGACGCAAGAAGGGCGGCGCTCGCAAAAAGTCTCGGAAGAAAAAAGCGTAGCATTTCGCTTCGCTGACTCGAGAGTTTAATGAAGGCGGATGATTATCATCCGCCTGATTTTTTTCTCGTTCCTAAGCGATCTGCTGTTCGACGCCGCCGTCCAACCGGACGATGAACGTGTGAACGTCGGCGTTGAAACTCCATTCGTGGAGCAGAAAGCCGGCGGATTCGACGCCGATGCCGAGGCGCGATCGCCCAATCACGAACTGCGGCGAGGTGCTCGGCGCGGTGCAGGCGACCGTCCCGTTCCACGGCCGCATCAGAATCGTGTGGAGATGGCCGGCTACGATGCGGGCGATTTGCGGGTGCGCGCGCACGACCTCAGCAAGCCCGTCGGCATTCTCGAATCCATACGCATCCAAGCCTGGCACGCCGGTACGAAAAGGCGGGTGATGCATCGCAAGGATCGTCGGCCGGCGCGGGTGGAGCTGCAGTTCCGCATCGAGCCACGCGAGGCGTTCATCATCGAGGAATCCGCCGCCGCGCCCCGGGGTGGTTGAATCGAGGCCGATGATGCGCAGTGGCCACGCGTCGATTGCGAAGCTCGCATGCGAGGCGAAGGTCCGTAAGTAGCGATGATCGCGAAAGGCTCGTCGGAGCGCTTCGCGATCATCGTGGTTTCCCGGAATCAAAAAGTGCGGAATCTCGAGCCGCCCGAGGATCGACCGCAATCGTCGATACTCGTGCGGCGAACCTCGCTCAGTGAGATCGCCGGTCGCAAGGACCACGTCGGGTCGCGGGTGTAGCGCGTGCACCCGCGCGATCGTCCGTCGTAAATAGTCCGCCGTGTTGGGCATGTGATGCAACACGTGCCCGCGGCGTCGAATGTGGAGATCGGAGATCTGCGCGACGATCACACCTCGAGCGTAGCGTGTGCGCGTTATCCCAAGCTTAACCCTTCGATTAACTCGGGGCTAAAGGCCAGAAAGGATGACCGGCCCGTTCACTAAATTCGGGGCTGCGCCGCCGTGCTCTTCGACCCAATGGCACGCGGCGAGATGGCCGCCGCCGTAATCACGGAAGGCGGGATCTTCTACCGTGCATCGCTCGAATGCAACCGGACACCGCGTATGGAAACGGCATCCGCTCGGCGGATCGACCGGCGAGGGAATGTCGCCGGTGAGCACGATGCGTTTGCGGCGCCGTTCGGCGACCGGATCGGGAATCGGAATCGCTGAGAGCAGCGCCTGCGTGTAGGGGTGGAGCGGGCGTTCGTAGATCTCGTCCCGCGTGCTCAGCTCGACGATCTTGCCGACGTACATCACCGCAACGCGGGTGGAGATGTGCCGGACGACCGAGAGATCGTGTGCGATGAAGAGATAGGTCAGCCCGAGCTGGGCCTGCAGATCTTCGAGTAAGTTGATGACCTGCGCCTGGATCGAAACGTCGAGCGCGGAGACGGGCTCGTCGCAGACGATGAACTTCGGATCGACGGCGAGGGCACGCGCGATCCCGATGCGCTGGCGTTGGCCGCCCGAGAATTCATGCGGATAGCGGTTGGCGCTGTACGGGCGCAGTCCGACCAGCCGAAGCAGTTCCTGAACCCGGTCTTTCGCCGCCCTTCCGGTCGCGATGCCGTGAATGCGCAGCGGCTCGCCGATGATCTCGCCGATGGTCATGCGAGGATTGAGCGATGCGTACGGATCTTGAAAAATAATCTGAATCTGACGGCGCAGCCGGCGGATGTCGTCGGGCCGCATGGTCGTGATTTCCGCGCCGTTATAGCTGATCGACCCGTTGGTTGCGGGTAGCAAATGCAGCAGCATGCGGCCGATCGTCGTTTTGCCCGAACCGGATTCGCCGACTAACCCCAGCGTTTCACCGGCCTCGATATCGAAACTGACCCCGTCCACAGCCTTGACGTCGGCAACGTGGCGCGAGAGCAACCCCGCGTGGATCGGGAAATATTTGACGAGATCGCGGACCTCGACTAGCGGCATGGCACCTTGCCGTCGTACAGCCAGCAGCGCGCTTCCTGTCCATCCTCGAATTGGTAGAGCTGCACGGGTTGCGCGCAGACCGGCATGCGTAAGGCGCAACGCGGCGCGAATGCGCATCCCGGTGGAAGGTTGAGCAGGTTGGGTGGCTGGCCTTTGATCGGTTCTAGACGCCGATGGGTTCGGTCATCCAGACGCGGCAGCGACGCGAGCAGCCCCTGCGTGTACGGCATCTTCGGCGAGGCGAAGATCTGATTCGCGCTGCCGTACTCGACCAGGTTCCCGCCGTACATCACCAGGACGTTTTTGCAGACCTCGGCGACGACGCCGAGATCGTGCGTGATCATGATGATCGCCGCGCCGGTTTCTTGCTGCATCTCGTTCATGAGTTCGAGAATCTGGGCTTGAATCGTGACGTCGAGCGCGGTAGTGGGCTCGTCAGCGATGAGCACCTGGGGATTGCACGACAGGGCCATCGCGATCATCACGCGTTGGCGCATCCCGCCGGAAAACTGGTGCGGGTAGTCGTCGATGCGCTGTTCCGGCGAGGGGATGCGAACCTTCTTGAGCATTTCGATCGCCTTTTTGCGCGAGTCGGCCCGCGAGTACCCCAAGTGCACGCGAACGGCCTCGGCAATCTGGTCGCCGACGGTGAGGACCGGATTGAGGCTCGTCATCGGC
>DATHMY010000144.1:0-7854 GCA_035486535.1 Candidatus Acidiferrum sp. | reverse complement strand
CGAAGACGATCGGATCGCGCGCCATGCCCTTGATATCCTCGGGCTTCAAAATACCCGGGGCCGAAACGCCGATGAACACGTCGGCACCGCGCAACACGTCGCCGAGCGTCCCGCGCCGGTTCTCGCGATTGGTGTGCTCGGCCAGCCAGCGCCAGTGCGCATTGTCGTAGCGGTCTTCGCGATTGATAGCACCGTTGCGATCGACCGGAATCACGTCGCGCACGCCGGCCTCGAGCAGCATCTTGATCGTCGCCGTTCCAGCGGCACCGCTCCCTGACACGACGATTTGCAAGTCGTGAAGATCCTTGCCGACGACCTTGGCCGCGTTAATGAGGGCCGCAAGAATCACCACCGCCGTCCCGTGCTGGTCATCGTGCATCACCGGAATGTCGAGGCGCTCGATCAGGCGTTGCTCGACTTCAAAGCAGCGCGGCGCAGAGATATCTTCCAAGTTGATACCGCCGAAGACCGGCGCGATGTTCACGACCGTTTCGACGATCTCATCGACGTCCTTGGTGTCGAGACAGATCGGAAACGCATCGATGTTGGCAAACTGCTTGAAGAGCATCGACTTGCCTTCCATCACCGGCAAGGCGCCGAGCGGCCCAATATCACCCAGGCCAAGTACGGCCGTGCCGTCCGAAACGACGGCGACCGTGTTGCGCTTGATCGTTAACTGAAACGCTTTGCTCGGATCGGCCGCGATGGCCATCGAGACGCGCGCGACGCCAGGGGTGTAGACGACCGAAAGGTCGTTGCGCGTCTTGACCGGGATCTTGGGTTCGACGCGAATCTTGCCACCTAAATGGGCAAGGAAGGTCGAATCGGAGACCGAGATCACTCGCACGCCGTCGATCCGCTCGACCGCGCGCCTGACCTCGTTGGCGATCACGTCGGAGCTGACGTTGATCGTCACGTCGCGCACGACTTTCGAGCGCGTGACCGAACGCATGTCAACCGCGGCGATCTGTCCGCCGGAATCACCGATCGCATTCGCGAGCGTCCCGAAAGCGCCGTTCTCATTCGGCATCTCGATGCGCATGATCAAGGTAAAACCTATTGGTGCTTGTGGCATCTACATCAATTCCCGCTAATCGTCATCTCTGCTACGCGAAACGACGGCGCGACCGTCGAGCCGTCGAACCGCAAATCGTTGGCCACCGCGTCGACGCCGGCGAGCATATCCGCCAGGTTCCCCGCTATGGTGAACTCATCGATCGGGAAGGCCAACTCGCCGTTTTCTATCATGAACCCGCGCGCTCCCCGGCTATAGCTGCCGGTCGCGTGTTCGGTGGCAAAACCGATGGTATCGAGCACAAGGACGCCGCGGCTGGTCGCAGCGACCAGATCGGCGAGCGAGCCGGCGCCGGGGGCAAGATAGAAGTTATTCGCACCGATGCCGCCCCCGGTCGAATTGCCGGTGGTTTGCGCGCCAAGCTTGCGTGCATAGTAGGTGTCATAAAGGAACGTCCGGAGCACGCCCCCTTCGAAGACCGGCGTACGGCGCGTCGCAACGCCCTCGCCGTCGAACGGTGCACTGCCAAGGCGAGCGGGCAACGTGCCGTCGTCGACGATCGTCACCAGCTCGCTGCCGACACGGTCGCCAACGCGCTCCGCGAGCCATGAGTTTCCCACCGCGACATTCGAGGCGGCGACGGCGGCAAAGAGGTCGTCGATCAGTGCCGCGGCGACGTCTCGCTCGAAAATCACGGCGGTGCGCATGGTGGGCGGCTTGCGCGCGCCAAACATCTCGACCGCGCGCCGTGCTGCTTCCGCGCCAATCACCTCGGGCGCCTCCAAATCGTGCAACACGCGCCCGGCCGTTCCATAGTGGGCGGTGCGCTTGGCACCCTGATCCTCCGCGACCGGGCCCGTCGAGCGCGACGCGCGTGAAGCGGTATACGCGCCGCGAAACCCGGCGGAATTGGCCAACGCAATCGTCGCGTTCGCATCGCCGTAATGCGAGCCGCTCGAGTTGACGATGCGCGGATCGGCGGCGCGAATAGCGCGCTCGAGTGCCAGGGCATCTTCGACCTTCTCGGTTTCATCGCGCACGACGAGCGAGGGATCGACTAGCGCAAGATCGCCCGCAAATAGGCCGAACTCCTCGGGCAACGCAGCGTACGGATCCTGCGCAACGTAGCGTAATTGGTCGAGGGCACGCAAGAACGACGCGCGCAATTCGCCGGCCGAGAGATCAGAACTCGCGACCGCGACGTGCCGGCCTTCCCGCCATAAGCGCACGTGGATACTCGAACCCGTCGAGCGTTCGAGCTTGCTCACCGTCCGCTCGCGCGCCTCGACGTGAAAGCGCTGGACGACCGAGAACGTGGCCTCGGCGTGCTCGGCTCCCGCTTCGATCGCGAGATCAACCGCACGCGTCGCCATTTCCAGCGCGCTATCGCTCGTCATTGGTGCCTCCGACGGTAATCGAAGAAATCTTGACCGTGGGCATGCCGACGCCGACGGGAACGTGCTGTCCCCCCTTGCCGCAGGTGTAGTGACGGCGCGCAAGGCGCGCGTCGTTGCCGACCGCTACAACTCTCGTCATCGCGTCCGGCCCGTTACCGACAATTGTTGCGTTGCGGACCGGCGCGGTCACTTTGCCATTCTCAATGAGGTATCCCTCGGCTACCATGAAGACGAAATCACCCTTACTGATCTCGACTTGGCCACCGGCGAAGGATTTTGCGTAGAGTCCGCGTTTTGTCGAGGCAATGATTTCCTCAGGCGTGCTTTGACCCGCCGGCATGTAGGTATTGCACATCCGCGGCTGCGGCAGAAAGCGATACGATTGGCGCCGGCCGCTCCCGGTCGGTTGCGCGCCCATCAGCCGCGCGTTGAGCGTATCCTGCATATAGCCGCGCAACACCCCGCGCTCGACCAGAACTTTATGTTGACCCGGAATGCCCTCGTCGTCCACCGAGATGCTGCCACGCTCTTCGGGTAAATTACCGTCGTCGTAGATGGTGACGAGTTCGCTCGCCACGCGTTCGCCGATGCGTCCGCTATAGAGCGACGTTCCGCGACGATTGAAGTCGCTTTCGAGGCCGTGCCCAACCGCTTCATGCAGCAACACGCCGCCGCCGCCGGCACCCACAACCATCTCCATCTCACCCGCGGGCGCCGGCTCGGCGTCGAGATTCGTCGCGGCAATGCGCGCCGCATCGGTCCCGAGCTCCTCGGGTGAGTGCGCATCGAAGTAGTTGACCGCCGTGCGGCCGCCGTCCGCGGCGTATCCCGAACCGCGCTTGCCGCGCGCGCTCGCCACCGCCTGCACCCCTAGGGTGTTCATGGGTCGATGATCGTGAACGAATCGCCCGTCGCTCGTAGCGATCCAGACGTCTTGAAGTTCATCGCTAACGTGCGCGTTGACCGCAACGATCCTTGGATCGTAGGCACGCGCGAGGCGATCGGCCCGCTCCAGTAGGTCGACGTATCGTGCCGCCGGCGCATGATCGCGGCGGGACTGATCGTAAAGCGGAGCCACCGCGAGGTTGGTGAGATCGACGATGCCATTGACCTGTACCGGCGCACTACGCGCAATCAACGACGCGGCTTCGGCGGCGCGCATAAGCGCTTCGATCGAGAGATCGTCGGAATACGCATAGCCGGCCGATTCGCCGGCGACTACGCGAATGCCGACGCCTTGTGCGATAGCCGTCGTTCCGTCGTGAATGTGACCGTCTTGCAACCGAAATGCATAGGATCGGCGGCGTTCGCAAAATACGTCGGCGTAGTCCCCACCGCGTCGCAGGGCGCGAGAGAGAAGACTTGTGAGTATATCGCGGTCGAGCATCAGAAGTTCGCTAAACGATCGACGGCGCGCACGAAGACGCTGTCCGGATCACCCGGCGAGTCGTTGATCATAAAGGCAAACGCCACGCGTCCGTGGTGCATCGTGTTGACATACCCCGCGAGCGAACTTGCGTCGCTCAAGTGTCCGGTCTTGGCGCGCACGCGGCCGAGAGCGGTGGTGAAGTCGTAGTGCGTCAGCGTGCCGTCGCGTCCCCCCGCGGGCAACAAAAAGTAGAGTTCGGCGCCGTGATCGCGCAGTGCGGCATCGCTGAGGATCGAGGCAAGCGTCAAAGCGCAGACGCGGTTGGCTTCAGCGAGGCCGCTTCCGTCGACACTACGCAAGCCGTCGATTGGAATTCCGCGCAAGCGCAAAAATGCGCGCTCAGCCGCAAGGCCGTTCGCATCGGTTCCTGGTTCTCCGGCGTCGACGGCAAGCATCCGCATGAGCTGTTCGGCATAGTGGTTATCCGAAACGAAGAGCATATGACCGACCAGCGTGCGCAGCGGAGCCGAGCGATGGTCCCAGAGCACGATCGTGTCGAGCGGAGCGATCGAGAACTGCGGTGCCTGCGCTATCGTCATGCCGGCCTGGTGCAACATGCGCGCGAGGACGTCGGCTACATAGACCGGCATGTTGTGGACCGGAAGCCAAAACTTCTCCTCGGTGCCGGCCGGGATGTCACCCCCGAGTGCAAAAATGTTCGGCGACTGCGGGGCAATGATCACTGAATCGTAGCTGGCGCTGGTGCGCACAGCCCCGGTAAGACGAATATCGCGACTCGACGGGACGACGGCGACCCGCGCCGGCTCGCCCGGCCGCAAACCGTAGACGCGGAACTCAGCGGTGTCGTCGTCGAGCGAAACCGCACTCGTCGGCACTTGGAAGTCCTCGTTGTTGTCGCTGGGATCCCAATCGGGGTTGATCTCGGGACCGCGCATCACACTCGCATCAACTGCCACCGCGCCGTCGATGTGCCGTAACCCGGTGCGCGCGAGCAGCCTGACGCCGCCGCGCAAGTCGTCGCTACGCAACGAAGGATCGCCCGAGCCGACGAGCCATAGATTGCCCGCGAGCGTTCCACCGTCGGGCCCATGAGTTGCGGCCATAACCGTGTGAAAGCGATAGGCGGGCCCGAGAAGATTGAGTGCGGCGTCGGCGACAATCAATTTCTGCACCGAGGCGGGTCGCACCGCACTGCGTTCTCGGTCGGCGTAGATCACACGCCCCGTCGCGTCGATCACTGCCAGGCTATACCGGCTCGAGAGCGCTGGAGCAAAAGCCTCGTCTAACGTACGATGCAGCGCCGCGATTTGCACCGGCGTCCACGGCGCGGGCGGCGGCGTGGCGCGGACGATTGCACGTTGCGCTACGTGCGTGACCGGCGCCGGCGCAAAAACCTCGCGTACGATCGACCAGATCGCGAGCGCGATAACGCCGGATAGGACGATGAAGGCGAGGCCGCGCTTAGCGGTGCGAGAGCGCTTCGATTTTCTCTTGTAGCGCGCGCTGTTCTTCACGAAGCGTATCGAGATCTGAGCGCATCGCGCTCACCTGTGAGGGAACTTTTTGGGCTTCGCGGATGCGGATCGCCGCTTCAGCAGCGTCGCGCCGCACGCGCCCATCGAAGCCGCTGACGGCGAGCCGATCGAGCGACGGCAGGAGGCGCGTATCTTCGAGCGACTCCGCGGCGGCGATTGCGGCGACCTGCACTAAGAACATCGGATCGTCCAGGAGCTGCACGATCGCGTCGACAACGCGCGTGCGCTCGGCATAGACCAGCGCCCCCAACCGTGCGAGCGCGCTGGCCGTCGCGCGGCGCAGACCTTCATCGCGACCGAGACGTAGCGCCTCGAGCAGCACGTCGATTGCGCGCGCATCCGCAAGCTCGGCGAGTCCCCGCGCAGCTCCCGCTTCGATCGTGCCGTTCCACGTGCGAGCGCTGACCGCCGCGACCAACGCATCGAACGCTCGCGGGTCGCGCGTTTTCCCTAACGACTCGAATGCAGCGGCGCACACGAAATACGAAGCATCGCTGCGGGCAACCGCGAGCAACGCGCCGGCTACCTCTGCGTCGCGGAAATTCCCGAGCGCCGCGGCAACGGCGTACCGAACCTTCGGATGGTTGTGGCGCAGCGCAGCAAGGAGCGCTTCTCGCGCCCACGGCGCGCGCGACGCGCCGACCGCTTTTGCCGCTTCTTCCAGCACGCCCCAAAATGGATCGTTTTCAAAGGCCGCTCGTAAGGCTTCGCGCGCGGTTTGCGATCCGTCTTTGGCAAGCTCGCGCGCGGCGCGAATGCGTGCTACCGGATCGGGATCGCCGCGCAGGGTTGCCGCGGCGAAGGTTGACCCAAACTTGTAGGTGACGTCGCCAAGTAGCCACGCACCGGGATCGAAGCGCACGAGCTTCGGTTCGAAATCAAGCGGGACGGTGACGGTCTCATGGGCCCGCTCGACGCTCACGCGAATGCGCCGCTCGCCGTCGAGTGGCCCAGGTCCGGCATCGGCAGCCGGCACCGTGGCAGCCAATGCGACGAAGCCAAGGTCGATCTCGAAACGATAGGGCGGATTCTCCGGGTTAACCGTTTGCTTTTGGTCGATCGTAATTGTCGCGGCCTTGCGCAGCGCATCCCACGTCACGCTTACTTCGAGTTCTGGGTGACCGCCGCGATAAATCCACTGGTCGAAAAAGCTACGCATGTTGCGTCCGGTTGACTCCTCGATCGCGCGAATCAGGTCGATCGTCTCGACGTTGCGCTCCGCATTTTGCTTGACGTAGTGCGCGATCGAGCGCCAGAAGCGCCGATCGTCGAGCTCGCCGCGCAACATGTGAAGTACGGCGCCGGCTTTTTCGTAAAGATGCCGGTCGAAGATCTCGATGGGATCGCGGAAACGATTGCACACGATTGGGCGGCGATAACGCTCGGCGTCCTCCTCGAGGTACCGCGAGACGCAGCCAAAGACGTCGTACAGGTATTCATCGTAGCCGAGATCGCTCTCGCGCCACACACATTCGAAGTACGTCGCAAAGCCTTCGTTCAACCACGCCTGCGACCAATCGCGACAGGTGAGCAGATCGCCGAACCATTGGTGCGCGAGCTCATGTGAGACGAGCGGATCGCTCGAGAAGTCGAGGTGCGCGCGTTCGTCGTGGAGCGTGCGATCGGTCTGCGTCGTGGCCGACGTATTTTCCATTCCGCCAAAGATGAAGTCGCTCACCGCGATTTGCGAGTAACGCGCATATGGGTACGGCGTTCCGATTTTCTGCTCGAACGCCTCGATCATCCGCGGCGTATTACCAAACGCACGGTCACCGTCGCCCTCGCGTCCGCGCAGAACGTAATAGAAGACCGGAACGTTGCGCGCACCCGCGTCCCCCTGACGCGCCTCGACGAATGGACCGGTGACGAAGGTCATCAGGTAGGTGCTGTGCGCAATGTCCTCACGATAGGTAAAGATCGTACGGTCGCCGTCGTCGCGGCGTTCGAGCAGCGCGCCGTTGGCGAGCGCGAACTGTCCCTTCGGTACAACGATGGTGGTCTGCGTCGTCTGCTTTTCATTCGGATAGTCGAGCGCCGGGAACCAATAGCGCGCGTTTTCGTCTTGACTCTGCGTCCACGCATGCCGCAGCTTATCCGGGTACTCTTGCGTCGGTTCGACAAAGAACAATCCATGGCGCGGATTGACCACACGATACGTGACGCGAAACGACGCGTGTTCGCCAGGGCGTAACGCGGGATCGAAGGTTATCTCGAGCTTGTCGTCGCGTACCGCAAAGGCAAGTGGTTTGCCATCGCGTTCGACCGATTCGACCGCCAGATCAACCGCGTCGAGCTCGAGACGAGCAACCGGTTCATCGAACGGCCGCACCGTCGTTGTGCAGATACCGTCGAGCGTGCGCTGCTCGAGATCGGGCACGAGATGCAGTTCGATATGCTCGACGTCGACCGTTTTGTCCGGACCATATTGCAAGCGGGCGCCGGGGAGCGCAAAGGCACGGTGCGTCCCGGAATCATCGCGGAAACTCATGAGTGGGCTGCGTTTCGCCCGTCGGCCTG
>DATHMY010000143.1:0-2105 GCA_035486535.1 Candidatus Acidiferrum sp. | reverse complement strand
TGCTCGACGAAGACGAGTTCTTGAGTCCGTACGGCTTGCGCGCGCTCTCGCGCTATCACAAAGAGCATCCGTTCGTCCTGCGGATGGACGGACAGGAATACCGCGTTGACTACGAGCCGGCCGAATCGTCGAGCGGACTGTTCGGCGGCAACTCCAACTGGCGTGGCCCAGTGTGGTACCCGTTGAACTACCTGCTCATCGAGGCGCTGCAGAAATTTCACTACTACTACGGCGCGACGCTCAAAGTGGAGGCACCAACCGGAAGCGGCACGATGTGCGACTTATGGGAAGTGAGCGCGATGCTCTCCAATCGGCTCATCGATCTCTTCCTTCCCGACGAACAGGGCCATCGTCCCGTTTTCGGCGGCGCCGAAAAATTCAACGAGGATCCGAACTGGCGCGACAACCTGCTGTTCTACGAATACTTCAACGGCGACAACGGGGCCGGCATCGGCGCGAGCCACCAAACCGGTTGGACGGCGCTGGTCGCAAAGCTCATCGAGCAGCGCAGCGAATACGGCTAACATGGCTCGTTACCCGCACATACCGCAGCACGTGGTGATTTTCTCGTTCGAAGGACCCGACCGGTACGCGATGGTCGGCGGACTCGGGGTGCGCGTAAGCGAGCTTGCGGTGGCGCTCGATAACGCCGGTAAACGCACCGATCTCATCTTCGTCGGCGATCCGCATCTGGAGCCGGTCGAATCGCGCGGCGCGACACTGACGCTGCGGCGTTGGTGCCAATGGATCTCGCTGCATCATCCGCTCGGCGTCTACGACGGCGAGTGGGGCAAGATGGAAGACTACCGCCACTCCGTTCCGTCGTTCGTATTGGACGAGATACTACGCCCAGCGGTGGCACGCGGCGAACGCGTGCTCGTCATGGCGGAAGATTGGCACGTCGCGCCCGCGGTCCTGACCCTCGATCGCATCGCGCGGGAGGCCGGCTTGCGCGATGCGCTCACGATCCTCTGGAACGCCAACAACACCTACGGCTTTCACACCATCGACTTTCACTCACTCGCGGCTGCCGCGACGATCACGTGCGTCAGCCGCTATATGAAGTTCGAGCTCGCGCAGCACGACGCGCCGGCATTGGTAATTCCCAACGGCATCCCCGAGCGCGTCTTTACTGAAGCGAGCGCGGCCGGCGCCGCGTACCTGCGACGGATGCTCGCGAACCGACACTTGCTGCTCAAGGTTGGACGCTTCGATCCCGACAAGCGCTGGTTGCAAGCCGTCGACGCGGTCGCCGATCTGCGCGCGCAGGGCGTGCCGGTGCAGCTCATCGCGCGCGGCGGCAAAGAGCCCTACGCGGGTGAAGTGTTCGCGCGTGCAACGCAGCGCGGACTCGTCGTCGACGACGTGCATCTCGAAGCGCCGACGGCCGAATCGCTCGCCGGCGTGTTGGCAAATAGCCACGGCGACATCGTGAATATCCGCAGCTTTTTGCCTGACGAGCTGCTCTATACGCTTTACGCCGCGGTCGACGCGGTACTCGCGAACAGCGGCAAGGAGCCGTTCGGACTCGTCGGCTTAGAAGTGATGGCATCGGGCGGGATTGCGGTCTGCGGATCGACCGGTGAAGATTACGCTCGCGCCTTCGACAACGCGATCGTCTGCGACACAGCCGATCCGCTCGAGCTAGCGAGTTACCTGGAACGATTCTGGAGCGATCCCGGGGCTCGCGAGCGGATGATCGAGAGCGCACACGCGACCGCGCGCGAATTCATCTGGCCGTCGGTTCTCGATATTCTCGACGCCAAGCTCGCCTTCGCAACCGCGCGCTCGTGATCGAACGTTCCACCGACATCGTCATCGTGGGCGCAGGGGCTGCCGGGCTTGCCGCGGCGCGGCGCCTGCACGACCGCGGCATCGATTTCTTGCTGCTCGAAGCGCGCGACCGTCCCGGAGGCCGCGCATACACGGTCGCGTCGACGCATGGAGCTTATCCAATCGAGTTAGGCGCCGAGTTCATTCACGGCCGCGCGCGATCGACCCGCGCACTGATGCGCGAAATCGGGGAGCAAGCAGTGCCCAGCGACGGCATCTTCTTTCGTATGCGCGACGGCCGCCTCGAGCCCGAATCCGATCGTTGGCAGACC
>DATHMY010000142.1:0-10759 GCA_035486535.1 Candidatus Acidiferrum sp. | reverse complement strand
ATCGCCGAGCGCGCCGCCGAGCAGCATGAGCGCGCCGAGCACCAATGTGTAGAGCTCGACGATCCAAGCGACATCGCCGGCGCTGGCGTGAAATTCGGTTTGGATTTCAGGAAGCGCGAGTGAAACGACCGCGCCGTCGATAAACGCAAGACTGGAACCGACGATCGTTACCACGAGTACCCAGGTGTCGCGCCCACGCATACCAAATCGCACTTGCATGCCCGGGAGCCAAAGCCTCCACATCGTCGACCATCCGGCGGTCGCCGATCGACTCGCGCGACTGCGCGATCGCTCAACACCGACACCGGTCTTTCGCGCGCTGATCGAAGAGCTCGGCGCGTTTCTCGCGTACGAAGCAACCCGCTCGCTACCCTTGCGCGATGAGACGATCGTTACACCGCTGATTGAAATGACCGCGCGTCGCATCGCGACGCGTCCGGTCGTAGCGCCGGTTTTACGCGCGGGTCTTGGACTCTTACCGGGCTTTCTCGAGGTCATCGACGACGCGGTTGTCGCGCACCTCGGTTTCTATCGCGATCCGCAGTCACTGCTTCCGATTCCCTACTACGCGAACGTTCCACCCGATCTCGAAGATCGGCACGTCTTTGTATTGGATCCGATGCTTGCGACCGGCAATTCGGGCGTTGCAGCGCTCGACGCACTGGTCGAACGCGGCGCGCGCCAGCTGACCTTCGTCTGTGTGATCGCCGCGCCGGAAGGCGTCAAGCGCATCGCTGCGGCATATCCGCGCGTCGCGATCTTCGCCGCTGCGCTAGACGCAGGTCTCAACGATCATGCCTACATCGTGCCGGGACTGGGTGATGCCGGCGACCGGATGTTCGGCAGTCTTACCTCGGTGCCGGCCGCGGTACGCGTGCACAACGCATGAGCTCGCGCCCGGGGTGGGACGAATATTTCATGGAGATCGCGCATACGGTTGCGACACGCGCAACCTGTCCGCGCGCATCGGTCGGTGCCGTGCTCGTGCGTGAGCATCGCATTTTAACCACCGGCTACAACGGTGCGCCGCGCGGCGTGGCGCACTGCAGCGAAGCCGGTTGCATGCTCGTCAACGACCACTGTCAACGTGCCACGCATGCCGAGGCTAATGCGATCGTGCAGGGCGCGCTGCACGGCGTCGGGCTGCAAGGCGCCACGGCGTATTGCACGCACCAGCCGTGCGTCAACTGTTCGAAGCTCCTCATCAGCGCCGGCGTCACCAAGATCGTCTACGATCAGCCCTATCCCGACCCGATCGCCACCGAGCTGCTGGTCGAAGCTGGTGTTGCGCTCGTTGCGTTCGCGTCGCTCGAAGGCGCGCGCTCGTGACCGCCGCGCTGATCTACTTCCTGACCTTCGCGATCGCGGCGATCGTCTCGGCGCTCGCGACCCCGTTGGTCATTCGTTTAGCCACGCATCTGCAGATCATCGACGCGACGAACGAAGAGCGGCGCGTGCACGAGGTGCCGACGCCGCGGATCGGCGGCATCGCCGTCTTCTTTGGCTTTGCCTTTGCGCTTTTCGCGGTGCTGGGGTTTGCGTTGAGTTCGCCCTACGCACTCTACCCCTCGATCGTTCACCTGGGTGCGCACCAAAAGATCAACGCGATCGCGGATCAGTTCGACGAGGTCCACCGTCTCGTTGGATTGCTCTTCGGCGGCATGTTGATCTTGGGCGTGGGCTTGTGGGACGACATCATGCAGATGCGCCCGCGCAACAAGTTCCTCGCGCAAGTCATCGTCGCGCTGGTCTCGATGCTCTACGGCTTCATTATCCCGGGCGTGACCAATCCGTTCGATCACAACCCGCACACGAACTGGATCGATTTCCCGCTCTGGCTCTCGGTGCCGTTAACGCTCTTGTGGTATGTCGGCATGATGAACGCGATCAACTTTATCGATGGGCTCGACGGGTTGCTCTCGGGTTTCACCTTGATCTCATGCCTGTTTCTCTTTGCGATCTCAGTCGTGCACGCAAGTCCGGTCGTCGCGCTGGTGGTTATCGCGCTGGCCGGTTCGGCGCTCGGATTCTTGCCCTACAACTTCAATCCCGCGAAGATCTTTCTCGGCGACGCCGGCTCGCTCTTCATCGGGTATGTCTTTGCGACGGTTTCCATCATTGGCGCGAGTAAGACGGCGATTGCAATTTCGATCGTGGTGCCGGTCGTGGTGCTGGCCTTGCCGATCCTGGATACCGCTGCGGTCATCATACGGCGTGCGAGTTCGGGAAAGCGCATCACCGAAGCGGATCGCGGGCACTTTCACCATCAATTGATTTTCCGCTTTGGGCTCAACGTGCGCCAAGCGGTGCTATTGATTTATGCGGTGTGCTTCGTACTGGGTTTCGTGGCGCTCGCGCTTTCGGGAGATTTTACGCACGTCTTCCGGCGTACGCTGTAGCCCATGCACGAACGATTGCGTGTGATGACGGTGTTCGGCACGCGCCCGGACACGATCAAAATGGCGCCGGTGGTACATGCGCTCCACGCCGAACCGGCGATCGATGATATCGTCTGCGTAACGGCGCAGCACCGGCAGATGCTCGACGACTTGCTCGAACTCTTTGCGATCCAGCCGCAGTATGACCTCGACATCATGACCCCGGATCAAACGCTCACGCAGATAACCACGCGTGTGCTCGAGGGTATGGAATCGGTGCTCGCGGAGGCGCAACCCGACGTTGTGCTGGTGCACGGCGATACGACCACCAGCACCTCGGCGGCGCTGGCAGCGTTCTATCAACAGATTCCGGTCGGACATGTCGAGGCCGGGTTGCGCACGAGCGATCGCTGGCTGCCCTTTCCCGAAGAGATGAATCGGCGCTTGACGGGAACGATCGCGTCCTACAACTTCGCGCCCACGCCGCTCGCGCGCGAGCATCTTTTGCAGGAGCGCGTCGACCCAGCCGACATCATCGTCACCGGCAATACCGTGATCGATGCGTTCTTGCAAACGTCGCAACGTCCGGATTTGCCGGAACCGCCACGTTTGAAGGAGCTGGACCCGTCGCGCCCGATCATCGTCGTCACCGCGCACCGGCGTGAGAACCACCCGTACATGCGCGAGATGTGCGAAGCGTTGCGTGACATCGTCGAGCTGCCGACGCGTCCGCAGATCTACTGGCCGGTGCATCCCTCGCCGCACGTTCGTCCGATCGCCTATCAAGTGCTGGGCGGCATCGACGGCGTGACGCTGGTCGATCCGATCGACTACGCACACATGGTCGTGGCGGTCAAAGCCTCGACGTTTGTGCTGACGGATTCGGGCGGCTTACAAGAGGAAGCGCCGACGCTGGGTAAGCCGGTCCTCGTGATGCGCGAGGAAACCGAACGACCCGAAGGACTCGATGCCGGCACGCTCGAGCTCGTCGGTCACGACCGGCGTGCGATCGTCGCCGCGGCGAATCGGTTGCTGAGCGATCCCAATGCGTACGCGCGCATGGCACGCGCGGTCAATCCGTACGGTGATGGTCACGCCGCACCGCGCATCGTTGCGTGGCTGTTAGCGCGACTTCGCGGCGGCCCCTATCCGACGCCATTCGAGGCCGTTGCTCAGGCGGGATGAACGACTAACACCGGAATCTGCGCCGCGCGCAAGACGCCTTCGGCGACGCTACCGACGAACAGGCGCGCGAGACCGGTGCGCCCGTGCGTGCCGATGCAAATCAAGCCGGCGCCGTTCTCGCTAGCCAGGCGCACGAGTTCGTCGATCGCGTCACCTTCGCCGAGCGCCGTGGTGATAATGAGCCCGCTCGATGCGTAGGCGGCTTTGGTTTCGTCGAGTAGTCGTTGGCCCGCATCGGTGAGGATTTTTACCGTCTCGACCGGATAGGGCGTGTCGTAACCCGCGACGCTGACCAGCTTGGCTACGTCGACGACATTGGCGAGCAGCACGGCGTCGTGGTCGAGACCTGCGAGCTCAACCGCGACACGCGCGGCTTCCTTGGCGGCGGCGGACTCGTCGACCGCAACGAGGATCGTGTTGAACATGGCGGTGTATCTCCATTGTAGATGAAAACGATCGTCCCGGTTCTGACGGCAGGAGGTGCCTTTGCGGCGGCTACGCTGGCCGGATTGCTGCTGGGTGTGCTCGTTGGACAACGAACGGGTCAGCCACTTTGGGCCTTTGCGGGTCTGATGATCGGTCTTGGGCTCGGGGGCTTCGGCGCCGTGCGCCTGCTCATGCGCTCGATATGAGCAGTTGGGACGAGGAGGAGACGGGGCCTCCTGCGCGTAGGTACAGCGACGCCGAAGCGGCGGCCGATCTCGCCAGGTATCAATCCCTCAAACGGTCGGTCCCGATTCGATCCCTCCTTCTCGTTGCAATCGTCGGTCTGGTCTGCGTACACTGGTTCGCACTAGCGTCCCTCGCGCTCGTTGTGGGTGGCGCCTGTGGTGTACTAAATCTGTTGCTGATGATGCGGTCCGGAGAGCGAGTGGTCGAGCACCGCAGCGTGGGGGCCTTCGTCTTAAGTAGTTTCCTGCGAATCGCGGTCTTCGGTATAGTCCCGGTGGCGTTTGCCGCGGCCGGCCCGTGGTGGTCGATGGCGTGGTACTTCGCCGGATTTTTTCTCCCGCTAGCGCTCTACGCCACAACCGTAGGGCGCGCGTTTAGACGAGAGTAGCTTCGTGCACGAGCAAATCGGCGAGCATATTCTCTGGCACTGGGCGCCGCTGACGGCCCTTGGCCAGCTGCTGCATTTGCCGGCCTGGTTCGATCTTGGCGAGATTCACGCTGATACCGTGATGACGACCTGGCTCGTCATGCTGATTTCGCTGGTGCTTTTCGCCTGGATCGGTAACAGCTACCGTTCCGCTTTCGTCAACCGGCGGCAGACGGTGGTCGAAGGCGTCATCAACTATATCGCCGATCTCGCCAAGAGCACGCTGGGAGAACGCGGCGAGCCGTTCGTACCGTTCTTCATCTCGCTCTTCGTCTTCATCTTTTTAATGAACCAGTTCGGGATATTCCCGTTCAAGGTGTTGGGATTGCCGTTCGGAGGTTCGCCGACCGCCGATCTCAACACGACCGTGCCGCTCGCGCTGATCGTCTTCTTCATGACGTGGACGGTCGGTTTTCGCCAGAACGGCTTCGGGCAGATCATGCACTTGGCTAAGCCGTTCTCGTGGCTCCTACCGCTTAATACGCTAGAAGAGCTGATGCGTCCGGTGACGTTGGCCGCGCGCCTTTTCTTCAATATCTTCGTGGGCGAGTTGCTCTTTATCATCATTGCTTCGATCGTGACCGCGCACGTCAAAGTCGGCAGTTTTGATCTCTCGCTTGCGGCCGCCGTCATTCCGTTCTTTGTCCAGTTCTTCAACTTTTTCGTCGGAACCATACAAGCTTTCGTCTTCACGCTGCTCGCGATTGTTTATCTCTCGCTCGCAATGGGTGAAGAGGCGCATTAACTAGACCCACTCGTTGTTAGGAAAGGTATCGTCTTGACCTCTGAAGCGTTGGTTGCAGGCCTCACCCTGCTGGCGTTCGGCCTCATTATCGCAGGCGTGGCGTTCGGTTCCGCGGTCGGCGACGGCATCGTCGCTAGCAAGGCCGTCGAGGCGATCGCGCGCCAGCCCGAAGCGCGCCCGAACATCTTCACCTTCCTGTTCCTTGGCGTCGGCGTCCTGGAAGCGTTTCCGATCATCGCGCTCGGGCTCGCATTCTACATGCTGCTCGTCGTTGCGAACGTTCCGAACCTGCTGCAGCACCTCCACTAGCATTTAATGTTCCTAGCGCTCGACGGGACGTTTCTGGTCCAACTCGCCAACTTCGCGATCTTCTTCGCGCTGTTGAGCGTGGTCTTCTTACGCCCCGTCAGCTCCGCGATCCGCAAGCGCCGTGAGTACATCAATAGTCTTACCACTGATTACGATCAGCATCAGGCGCAAGGCAAGGCGCTGCGCGAGCAAGCCGAGTCCATTCGCGCTGCTGCGCGTCGCGATGCCGAGGCAATCATGACGAAGGCGCGGGCGGAGGCATCAAATACCACCGCCGAGCTAGCATCGTCGTATGGAGCGCAAGTGCAGGCGACGATCGAACAGGCGGATGCGACAGTCACTGCCGAGCTGGAGAAGGCGCGCGACAATGAGCGAGACACCGTGCAGCAATTGGCAAATCTGATCCTCGAGCGTACCCTTTCGGAGCCGAGCCGATGATCAGCTACGAAGAGATCGCCAAGTGGAGCGACATTCTCTCGGCGATATCGTTCCTCGCCGTGCTGGTATATCTGTGGTTCAAGTACATTCAACCGGCGGTCCTAGCCGCGCAGGCCAAAAGCAACGAGCTGATCCAAGTTGCCGAACGCCATCGCGACGAGGCTAAGGGCGCGATTGAAGCACTCAAGCGCGAGCTCGAGGGAGCGCAGCGCGATGCCGGCTTGATTCGCGAGCGAGCGACCGGACAAGCGCAGCGCGAAGCTGAGGCCTTGGTCGCCGAAGCAAAAACGTCGGGCGAACGCGCGCTGCACAACGCGCAAGGCGAGCTTGCGCGCGCGCGCGCGGCCGCGCGCCAACAGCTGCGCGACGAACTCGCCGAGCAAGCCCTTGACCTCGCCCGTTCCCAAGCGCAGCAGCGTGTGGATGGCGCGCTCAACGTGAAGTTGGTCCACGCCTTCGTGGCCTCGCTCGAGCACGGGAGCGCGAACTGATGCCGAACGAGACGCTCGCGCGCCGCTATGCGACCGCCGTCTTCTCGCTCGCGTCGGACGCCGCGAGCGTCGAGCGCGTCGGATCCGAACTGGCAGCGATACTCCAAACGATCCACAGCGATCCCACCATTCTGCAGTACTTCACGTCGCCGATCGTCAACCGGACCGAGAAGGAGCAGACGCTGCTGGGGGCACTTCAGGGTAAAGTCGGCGACATTCCGTTGCACACACTGCTGCTGCTCGTCCGTAAACGCCGTGAGTCACTGCTCGAAGCACTGGTGACCGAGTACGACAACATCGCGCGTACCGCGCGCGGCGTCGAACCGATCGTGGTTTCGACGGCGCGCGGACTGAGCGACAGCGACGTGCGGTCGCTGGTCGAGCAGCTCGAGCGCACGTACGGTAAGAAATTTGAAGCGAGCGTCATCGTCGACCCCTCGCTCATCGGCGGCGTGCGCGTAGCTATCGGCGATAGGTTGATCGACGGCTCGGTTGCCGGTCGGCTGGAAGAACTCACTCGTACTCTCTTTGGAAGTAACTAACATGATCAATGCTGACGAAATTGCTGGAATCCTCAAACAGCAGATCGCGAGCTTTAGCACCGGCGTTCAAGAAGACGAAGTCGGCACCGTCATCGAAGTCGGCGCGAATCTCGCGCGCGTTTACGGGCTGCGCGGCGTCCGTGCATCGGAGCTAGTGGAATTCGACAACGGCCTCCAAGGCGTTGCGCTCAACCTCGAAGAGGACAACGTCGGCGTCGTGATCATGGGCGACGATGAGGATATTAAAGAAGGCGCACGGGTCCGTCGTACCGGACGCATCGCGTCGGTGCCGGTCGGCGAAGCGCTGCTCGGACGGGTGGTCAATCCGCTGGGTCAGCCCATTGATGGCAAGGGGCCGATTGACACGAAGAAGTTTCGGACGATCGAAAACGTCGCGCCGGGCGTCGTGCAACGGCAAGCGGTCAAACAGTCGCTCCCGACCGGCATTCGCGCAATCGACGCACTGATTCCGATCGGCAAGGGCCAACGTGAGTTGATCATCGGTGATCGTTCGACCGGAAAGACGGCGATTGCGATTGACACGATCATCAACCAAAAGGGCAAGGACGTCTTCTGCATCTACGTCGCTATCGGTCAGAAGAACTCGACCGTCGCGGCGCTCGCGCAAGTCCTCGAGCAAAAAGGCGCGATGGAGTACACCACGATCGTGTGCGTAAGCCCGTCGGAAGCTGCGGCGTTGCGCTGGATCGCACCGTTCGCCGGTTGCGCTATGGGCGAAGAGATGATGTATGCCGGTAAAGACGTGCTCATCATTTACGATGATCTCACCAAGCACGCACAATCGTATCGTGAGATGTCGCTCTTGCTGCGCCGTCCGCCGGGCCGCGAAGCCTACCCGGGCGACGTGTTCTACTTGCACTCGCGCTTGCTCGAGCGCGCGGCCAAACTCTCGGATGATCTCGGGGGTGGATCGATGACGGCGCTACCGATCATCGAAACGCAGGCCGGCGACTTCTCCGCCTACATTCCGACCAACGTGATCTCGATCACTGACGGTCAAATTTACTTGACCCCGGAATTGTTCTTCCAAGGCATCCGCCCGGCCGTTAACGTGGGTCTCTCGGTCTCGCGTGTCGGCGGCTCGGCTCAAACCAAAGCGATGAAGTCGGTGGCGGGTCAACTCAAACTCGAGCTAGCGCAGTACCGCGACCTCGCAGCGTTTGCCAAGCTCGCGAGCGACCTCGATAAATCGACGCAAAACCAGCTCATGCGCGGCGAGAAGCTCACTGAGTTGCTCAAGCAGCCGCAGTACGAACCGATGGCGATGGAAGATCAAGTGGCGTTGCTGTACGGCGCGACCAACGGGTATGTGAACGACATCCCGACGCCGCGCTTGCAAGAGTGGGCCAAGGGCTTCATCGACTTTCTTCATCAGAAGTATGCGGCCGTGCCACAGGCGGTCGCTTCGAGCGGCCAGCTTTCGGATGACAGCAAGAAAGCGCTGAACGACGCGTTGACGGAGTTCAATAAGAGCTTCTAATGCCAAGCGTCAAGGATCTTCGCGAGCGAATACGCTCGCTGAAGAATACGCAGCAGATCACTAAGGCGATGAAACAGGTCGCTGCGGCCAAGATCCGCCGTGCCGAGCAGGCGCAAAAGCAAGCGCGTCCGTACGCGGATACGCTCTCGGAAATGCTGCGCGACTTGATGGCGGCGGTTTCGACCATCGACCACCCATTCATGAAACCCGGCGCGGAAGGTGCGCCGTCGGGCGTCATTCTGATGACCGCCGATAAAGGACTGGCCGGCGCCTTCAACTCGAACGTAATCCGCGCAGGCGAGCTCTTCGCGCGCGACGCGAAGCACGTCGCCTGGTACACGGTAGGTAACAAGGCACGCAACGCCGTGCGGCGCATGGGGCTAACCGATCGCCCAACGTGGGCGGTCAATGCGCCCTCGAAGCTCGAAGTCGCACGCGAGGTTGCCAAAAGCGTCACCGACGATTTCACTAGCGGCAAGATCTCTGAGATCGTCCTGATCAGCTCCAAGCTGATTTCGATGCTGTCGCAGAAGCCCGAGGTGCGCAAGCTCGTGCCGATCCAGCGCGAACTCCTTGCTGACGACGATCACTCCCGGCCCAAAGGCGCGGTTGAGTTCGCACCATCGCCGGAGTTCGTGCTCTCGCGACTGTTGCCGAAATATCTCGAGTTCTCGATCTTCTCAGCGATTCTCGAAACCGACGCGGCCTTTTTTGCTGCGCAGTTGCTCGCGATGAACAACGCGACCGAGAACGCCGGCAAGCTCATCGACGAGCTCACGATTCAGATGAATAACGCGCGCCAAGCCGCGATTACGAAAGAACTGCTTGAAATCGTCGGGGGCGCCGAAGCCCTCGTTAATGGATAGTCCTTCGACAGGCTCAGGATAAAAAGGGAAAGTTACATATCATGGCTGCTACCGGTAAGATTGCCCAGGTGTTGGGAAACGTCGTCGACATCGAATTCTCGCCCGAAACATTGCCAAAAATCAACGATGCTCTAACGGTGCGCGTCAACGACGACGCGCAAGCCGGAAGCAACGGTCAGGCGCATACGTCAGGTGTTGAGTTGGGCGGCACGGCGATGCAGGCGCGCGACCTGGTGCTCGAAGTGCAAGATGAACTCGGCAACAACCAAGTGCGATGTCTCGCGCTCGGTTCGACCGACGGTTTGCGTCGCGGCGACGCGGTGACCAACACCGGCGGCCCGATCACCGTCCCGGTCGGCGAAGGCACGCTCGGGCGCATTTTCAACGTGCTCGGCCAAGCGATCGATACCAACGAACCGGTCAAAGCCTCGGCGCAGTGGCCGATCCATCGTCCGGCGCCCGAATTCAAGAATCAGGATCCGACGCCCAAACTCTTCGAAACCGGCATCAAGGTCATCGATTTGATGGCGCCCTACACGCGCGGTGGTAAAGTCGGACTCTTCGGCGGCGCCGGCGTAGGCAAGACGGTGCTCATTCAAGAGCTCATTCGCAACATCGCCAACGTCCATAAGGGCTTCTCGGTCTTTACCGGCGTCGGCGAACGCACGCGCGAAGGCAACGATCTCTGGCTCGAAATGAAAGAGTCGGGCGTGCTTGCGCAGACCACGCTGGTTTTCGGTCAGATGGACGAACCGCCGGGCGTCCGCTTTCGCGTCGCACAAACCGGCGTCACGATGGCCGAGTACTTCCGCGATGAAGCCGGCGCCGACGTGCTGCTCTTCATGGACAACATCTTCCGCTATCTGCAAGCGGGCTCCGAAGTCTCGGCGCTGATGGGCCGCATGCCTTCGGCTGTCGGCTACCAGCCAACGCTGTCGACCGACATGGGCGCGCTCGAAGAGCGAATCACGTCAACGAATAAGGGTTCGATTACGTCGGTCCAAGCGGTGTATGTGCCGGCCGACGACTACACCGACCCGGCAGTGGCGGTGACGTTTGCTCACTTGGACGCGACGACTGCGCTCTCGCGTCCGATCTCCGAGCTTGGCATCTATCCCGCCGTCGACCCGCTCGCCTCAACCTCGCGGATTCTCGATCCGCAGATCGTCGGCGACGAGCACTATCGCGTTGCCCGCAAGGTGCAG
>DATHMY010000141.1:0-2969 GCA_035486535.1 Candidatus Acidiferrum sp. | reverse complement strand
GTCCCGGTGGTCAGTGTGATCTCCGACTGTGCGGTGAACAGGTTCGTCATTCGCCCGATTTTGTCAACGGCGCTCTCGGTATAGTACAAATTGAGATCCGGCGCAGTCGCGATGCCGTATGGGCCGGAATTCGCGGTGGGGATGCTGGTCTCAGCGGCGACGCCACTGGAAATACCTTGATAACCAATTCGCGAGCTACCATTAGCGACGTACCAGATGTTGCCGTCTCCCCGGTCGACCAATCCAAACGGATTGTCGTTCGGCGGCGGGGCGAACAGCGTGCCGAATTCGGTAAAAACACCGGTCGTCGTCAACTTTGCAATCTTGTTCGTAGAGATTTCCGTAAACCACAGATTACCGTCCGAGCCCCCAATGATTTGTTCGGGGTTCGAATTGGCGGTCGGCGGGCTGAACTCGGTAACCACACCGGCCGGCGTTATCCTCGCAACCTTGCTGCCGGGCGCTTCGGTGAACCACATGTTGCCGTCGGAACCCTGCGCGATGAATTGCGGACGGTTGGAAGAGACCGGTATCGAGAATTGGTAGAACGTCGGGGTCGGAGCAAACGTTGCCGTGGCGCTGGCAACGCCATTTGCCCTTCCGACGACGATTGCACTGCTGAGCGTGCCGCCATTGTAGACGAGCTTTGCGGCCATGGACGGGTTCTGCAATGCGACCGTGCTGAGCGACAGCGTGCCGCTGCTTGCGGGATCCAAAATCGAAAGCAGGATCGGCGTGTCGTAGTCTCCGGCTCCGACAATCACGTTATGATCGGCATCGAAGGCGGTGGCGTTGACGCCGATCGTCGCCGGCACACCGGCGTTCGGAGCTGGATTACTCAACGCGATCACGGTCGACGCGATGACGCCGTTCAACGTCGCGGCGATCGTATTCGCATGTCCCGGAACGATATTTTGGCTGACGAGCGCGGTGCTTAGGATATTGCCTTGACCGTTTTGTTCGTCGTACGTCGCGATTTGAAAGGTGTCGGTGCCGCCCGGAGCGCTCACGACCAGCGCGCTGGTGGGAGAGTTCGCGTACTGCGGGACGCCGTCGTTGATCGAAATGGAAATGCTTCGCGCGGTCGCCGGAATATAATGCAAGCGACGCCCTTGGCGACGGTGCTTCCAGTGAATCTTAAACGTGACTCTCGCGTGACCGTGCCGTTTTACCGATTGCGACACCGCCTGCGCCGCAAGCGGCGCGGGCGGCAGCAGCGACGGCGTGGAGCTGGTCGCGGACGGCATGGCGCATCCTGCTAACAGAAGCGATCCGGCCGTTAAGGTCGCAAGAAATCGAGAGTGCAACATAACGAACCCCCTTGGCCTCTCCTTCGCGGTCGACGCGGTCGCTCCCGTCGGTACGGGCTCCGGCGATCCGGCAGGTTAGGTTTTGCGCTGGTGGATTACGAGTTGGTTTCCTTCGGAATCCTCGCCGACGGCCATCAGACACGTGGGGCTATCGATGGGGTCGCCGATGGTGACGCCGCGGGAGCGCAGCTCGGCGACCGCTTCGCGTGCGTCCGGCACGGCAAACATGACACCGTTTCCGCGCTCCCAAGGCCGGTTCAACTCGGATGGATTCCACAACTCGAACGTTGAGCCGTCGGGGAGTTCGAATTCGGCTCCGTTCTCGCCTATCGCCGGTGCGAGCGGCAGCCGTACGACGTCGCGATAGAATGCGATCGCCCGGCGGAGATCTTTGACCATGTACGTGTGAACGTCGATACCGGTAATGTTCATCGAAAGCTCGCAGTGGGTATTTCGTCCCGTATCGGTGTTTGGCCTAGGTTCGGCTATGATGGCACTGGCTGAGCAGGTCCAGAGGAGATCGGCACGTGAGTTTTTGGATGAGTCCCGACGCGGCAGCTTCTACGAGACAATCGGCGCGGCGATCGGCGTAGCCCAATAGGAAGGCTTGGCGCGTCAATGACCGGGGCTCGCCCGACCGGCACGGTTACGTTTCTGTTTTCGGATATCGAAGGCAGCACGGTGCGTTGGGAGCGCGACCGCTGGGCGATGGAGACGGCGTTGGCGCTCCACGATGCGCTGATGCGCGCGGCATTGGAAGCGCGCGGCGCCTATGTCTTCAAGACGATGGGGGATGCTTTTTGCGCAGCTTTCGCGTCGGCTCCGGATGCAATCGCCGCCGCCGTAGACGCGCAACGCGCGCTTGCGGCCGCAGACTTTTCGGCGGTCGACGGCATTCGGTCACGCATGGCACTGCACACGGGCGAGAGCGCCGAACGTGACGGCGATTACTTCGGTCCGACGATCAACCGTGTCGCGCGCTTGCTGTCGATCGGGCACGGAAGTCAAGTACTGCTGTCGGGTGCGTGCGCGGAGCTTGTCAAATCCAACCTACCGCCGGAGTGCAGTTTGCGCGATATGGGTGCGCATCGGCTCAAGGACCTCGCGCAACCCGAACGCGTCTATCAGCTGTGCGCACCTGACTTTGGGGCAGAGTTTCCGGCTCTGCGTTCGCTCGATCACTTGTCGAACAACTTGCCCGCTCAACTTACGTCACTCGTCGGCCGGGAAGTCGAGGTGGCCGAAATCACCGCTCTGCTGCAGCAACATCGACTCGTGACGCTGACCGGCTCGGGCGGAGTAGGCAAGACGCGCGCATCCTTGCAAGTTGCGGCGAACCTCATCGAAGCCTTCCGCGACGGGGTATGGTTCATCGAACTCGCACCGCTGACCAGCGGCGACTACATCCCGACAACCGTCGCGCAGGCGTTTGAAGTCAGGGTCGCGACCGAAGGCGATCCGGTCGAGAACCTCGTTCGCACTCTCAAGGGAAAGCAGGCGCTGCTGGTCTTCGACAATTGCGAACACTTGGTTGATTCGGCTGCAAGGGTATTGGCAGCCATTCTTCGCAGTTGCCCCGCGATAAAAGCGCTTACCTCAAGCCGCCAAGATTTGGGGATCGACGGTGAGACGACGTATCGGATGCCGTCGCTCGACGCC
>DATHMY010000140.1:0-10206 GCA_035486535.1 Candidatus Acidiferrum sp. | reverse complement strand
GCGGCCGCTGTTGCATGGCCTCAAGTGGCTCGAACGCGATCTTGGGCGCGTTGAGGACGGCGAACGCTGGGGTCCGCGACGAATCGATTTCGATATCTTGCTCTACGGCGACCAGGAAGTCCACGACAACGATCTGATCGTGCCGCACCCGCGTTTGCGCGAGCGCGCCTTTGCTCTTGTGCCTCTCGTCGAGCTCGCCCCGCGCTATCGCCCCTTGCTCGATGAGCTTCCTCCCGAGCAGCTGGCCGGCGTGTCAAGTATTTCGTAGCGCTACGAAACGTGTTTGATGAGCGGGTTGTTCTCTTCGCGGTTGGTGACTTCGTAGAGTCGCTTGTGGATGAAGACGTCGAGGAGTAACGGATCAACCTTACCGCGCTGTGCGAATTCTTTGGAGAGAATGTCGAGTGCCCGCTCGGCCGACATGCCCTTCTTATAGGGACGGTCCGAGGCCGTCAGCGCGTCGAAGACGTCGCTGATCGTCATCATGCGCACTTGCGGTTTGATCGCCTCACCTTTGAGCTTGCGTGGATAGCCGGTTCCGTCGAGATGCTCGTGGTGTCCGTAGGCTAAATCAGCGACGTCGCGCCACGGTGTTTCCTGCCACGGGATCTCGCGCAAGAACAGGAACGATTGCGTGACGTGCTCTTGCATGCGGTTGCGCTCGTCGTCGGAGAGCGAACCACGCGGAATCGTCAGAAAGCTGAACTCGGCCTGATCGAGTAGCGGGCGCGGCCCGTCGACGTCGCGATAGCGCCGCTCCATCGCACGCAGCAGCGTTTCGTCGCCCGCTTCGCCGACCACGTTGGGCTCGTTGGCGTTTTCGACTTTGGCGAGCAGTTCGCGTAGAAGCTCTTTATCGTCTTTGCTACGCGCTTGTTCGAGCGCGAGTAGGAAACGCAGACGAATCGTGTCGAGACGTCCGTCGGGCAGCTTCTTGGCTTTAGCAAAAATGTATTCCGGCACCGCGACCTTACCGAAGTCGTGGAGCAGCGAGGCGTACCGCACTTCGCGGATCTGTTCGATCGAGAAGTGCATGCCCGCAAGCGGCCCCGATTCGATCGTATTGATCGCCTCAGCTTGCGCGACCGTCAATGCTGCGACACGTTCGGAGTGGCCCTGGGTCGACTTGTCGCGGACTTCGATCGCCTTGACCGATGCGTGGACGAACCGTTCGAAGAGGTTCTGAATCGCATCGACCAGACGCGCGTTTTCCATGGCGACCGCTGCTTGTGAAGCCAGCGCCGTCAACAACCGTTCGTCGTGCTGATCGTAGGGCCGGACGATTTCTTCGGTATGCGCCGGCGACTCGAGCTCGGTGTGGAAGCTCGGTTTGTGGTTGATGAGTTGAATCGCGCCGATCACGTCACCATGCATATTGCGCATCGGCACGCACAGTATCGATTTCGTGCGGTAATTGTTCTTATCGTCGAAACCGCGATTGAACTGATACGGCGAAGACTCCGGAATCGCGTAAGCATCCTCGATGCGCAGCGGCTCGCCGGTGACGGCAACGTAGCCGACGATCGAGGTGGTGGAGAGTGGCAGCAGCGCGTTCATCAGCACGCCGTCGTCCTTGGGGCCGGTCTGCGCGACCGCGAAGCGCAAGCGCTTCTGTCCGTCGTGCTCTTCGACCACGAACAAGCTGCCGGCGTCGGAACCGGTCAACTCGCGCGCCTTGCGTACGATCAAGCGCTGCAACGTCGGGAGATCGCGCTCGGACGAAAGCGAACGCCCGATCTCGAGCAACTCTTCGCCCTCACGGGCGGTGCGGGTCAGGGCGCGCGCCGCCTCGACTTTGGCCGCGGTTCGCAACGATGCCAGCAGCGCCGCGCCGGTAACCGGCGGGTGCAGGATCGCTACTACTTCGGGGTCGTCGGCGATCCAGGCCAGCGCCGAATGCTGCGGCGGCAATACGACAATCGCGTTTGCCGGCGGAGCGCCGAGCGTTTTGAGACCGCCGCGCTCGCGCAAACGCTTGAAGTCGACCGCATGTACGGAAACGCCGACGTTCCCGAGTAATAGCGGGAGCTCGCCCAAGTCGAGGTCGTGCGGATAGAGGACCAAGGTGGCCATCCTTCCTATCATCGGCCTAAATCGCGAATTGCGCCAGAGCCGGAGGGATAGTGGGGCAGGGCGAAAGCCTAGCGCCGATGTCCGACGAGCACCCCCTCTCCCCGGTAGTCCGCCGCGTTCGCGGCCTGGCCGAGCTCTTGGTAGGAACCGATCTCTTACGCCTGCGCATCGAGCGCGAGGGTGAGGCGATCGAACTTGGGCGGCGCGCCTTGCACCCGGATCAGGTTCCGGAGATGCCGCACGACTTGGGGGCGATCGAAACGCACCCGGTCCGGGCCGATCAGATCCGGGCCGATTTAGTGGGAATCTTTCATCTAAGCCGCCCCGCCCCGACCGAAGGGGATCTGCTCGAGAGCGACCGCGAGCTCGCCTTCATTGAAGCACTCGGGATTCGCAATCCGGTGCGGAGCCGCGGCGCTGGACGGATTGTGACGATCAAACGTGGCGACGGCGAACCCGTCGAATATGGCGCAGTGCTCTTCGAAATCGACCGAGGATAGGACGTAAACCATTTTCACTAAGGTACTCATTGCCAATCGCGGCGAGATCGCGCTGCGCATCAATCGCGCCTGCCAAGAGCTGGGCGTGCGCACGGTCGCGATCTTTTCTGAGGCGGACCGGGAGTCGCTGCACGTGCGGCAGGCTGATGAAGCTTTCTGCGTTGGCCCGGGCCCGGTAGCGCGTTCCTACCTCAATATTCCGAATATTATTTCGACGGCTTTAATAACCGGCTGCGACGCAATTCACCCCGGATACGGCTTCCTGGCGGAGAATGCGCGCTTCGCGCAGATCTGCGCCGACCACGGCCTCACGTTTATTGGCCCCAAACCCGAGGTGATCGCTGCAATGGGCGACAAGGCAACGGCCAAGCGCGTGATGCGCGAAGCCGGTGTGGCCACGACGCCCGGCACCGATATCTTGGATTCGATCGACGAGGCGCTGCAGGCCGGCGAAAGAATCGGCTACCCTGTCTTGCTCAAAGCGACGGCGGGTGGCGGCGGCAAGGGCATGCGCGCGGTCGAGAATTCACACGACATGGAACGCGCCTTCACTGGCGCGACCGCCGAAGCCGAAGCGAGCTTCAAAGACGGCCGTGTCTACATGGAAAAACTCATCATCGATCCGCGCCACATCGAAGTCCAAGTGCTTGGCGACGAGTTCGGTAACGTCGTGACTTTCGGCGAACGCGACTGCTCGGTGCAGAAGCCTTCGCATCAAAAGTTGATCGAGGAATCCCCCGCGCCGCACCTCTCCGATGCCGCGCGGTCGGTGCTTTTGGATATGGCGGTGCGTGCCTGCAAACACGTGCACTACAGTAATGCCGGCACACTCGAGTTCCTGGTCAGCGGACACGACGTGTACTTCATGGAGATGAACACCCGCATCCAGGTCGAGCATCCGGTAACGGAGATGGTCTATAGCGTCGACTTGGTCAAAGAGCAGATTCGTATTGCTGCCGGCGAGCCGCTCGGTTACACGCAAGCGGATCTGCAATTGCGCGGGCACGCGATCGAGTGTCGCATCAATGCCGAAGATCCAACCAACAATTTCGCGCCGCAAGCGGGCACGTTGACCAAGGTCGTCTTCCCGGGCGGCCCGGGCGTGCGCGTCGATACGCACGTCTTCTCCGGCGCGGTTGTACCGCCGTACTACGATTCGATGATCGCCAAGGTGATTGCGTTTGGCGCCTCGCGCGAAGCCGCCATCGCGCGCATGGAGCGCGCGCTGCGCGAGACGGTCGTGGAAGGCGTGAGCACCACCATCGACTACTGCCTGGAAATTCTCGCTACGCCGCAGTTCCGCGAGGGCCGCTACGACATCGGATTCCTCCCGAGATTGCTTGCTCATGCCGTCACGTAGGCAGGGGCGCGAGGCCGCGCTGCAGGCGCTCTACGCCGTCGCGGTCGGCCATCGCGAACCCGGCGACGCGTTGACCGAGATGGTCGGGGATGGCGAGGAAACCGAGTATCGCGCGTTTGTGAAAGACCTGGTGATCGGCACGCTCGACCACGCGGCCGAAGCCGACGTCTTGTTGGCGCCCCTCTTGGAGGGATGGACGATCGAACGATTGCCCACGATCGATCGTTTGCTTTTGGAGATGGGAACGTTTGAGCTCTGTCACCGGCCGCTGGTTCCTCGCGCAGTCGTCATCAACGAGGCGGTCGAGCTGGCCAAGAAGTTCTCGACCGAAGATTCCAATCGGTTTGTCAACGGCGTACTGAATGCTGTCGCGAAAGAAACGACGCAAGCGTAAGGGCGCGCCCGGCTCTCCTCGGGGTTGGATGCGCGGCTTTTTGATAGGCGCTTTGCTGGTGGTCCTGTTCATTGCGGGGCTCATCGGCGGAATGGTGGCCGCGTACTCGCGCAACCTTCCCGACATCAGCCGGCTCGCTGACTATCAGCCGGAGAGTTCGACGCGAATCTTCGCGCGTGATGGCACCTTGCTCGCCTCGGTCTACAAAGAGAATCGCACGTACGTGCCGCTCTCGCGTATTCCGCTGGTAGTGCGCGAGGCGGTGATTGCGAACGAGGACCACAACTTTTACTATCACCACGGCGTCGACTTCGGCGGCATCATGCGCGCCGGTTTCGCCGATCTCACCCATCAAGAGTTCCAGGGTGCTTCGACGATCACGCAGCAGCTCGCTCGCAAACTGTTCCTCAACGATCAGGTCTCGATCACCCGCAAGATCCAGGAAGCGCTGCTCGCGATCGAGATCGAGCGCTACTACACCAAGGACGAGATTCTCGAGCGCTACCTGAACATCGTGTACTTGGGTTCCGGCGCGTATGGCGTCGACGCTGCCGCGCACACGTACTTCGGCGAGAACGTCGATAAGCTCGACCTCGCGCAGGCTGCGATGATCGCGGGCGTCATCGCCGCGCCGTCGGATTACTCGCCGTTCGTCAATTTGAGCCTTGCCCGCGACCGGCAACATCACGTGCTCGATCGCATGGTCGAAAGCGGATACGTGACGCAAGCGCAAGCCGATAGCGCGGTCGATGCGCCGCTGGGTTTGGCCAAAGAGCGTGCTCCGGGCTTGCAGGGCTACCTGTATCCCTACTACACGACGTACGTGATCGCGCAACTCGAAAAACTCTTCGGCAAACAGGCAGTAGAAGAGGGCGGATTGCAGGTCTACACCGCGCTCGATCCGCGCATGCAGAAGGAAGCGCAGGAAGCCATCGACTGGGGCCTGCAACGCGCGAAGAGTTGGGGCATTCACGCCGACGAAGCGGCATTGGTTTCGATTCGGCCATCGACCGGAGAAATCGTTGCGATGGTCGGTGGCAAGGGCTTCTCGCTCGACAATCAGTTCAATCGCGCATGGCAAGCGCGTCGTCAGCCGGGCTCGTCGTTCAAGCTCTACGTCTACACGGCGGCGATCGATTCGGGGATGCCGGCGAACACGATCGTCGACGATTCGCCGGTCAGTTACCCGATGGGCGACGGCACGATGTGGTCGCCTATGGACGACGACAATCGCTTCTTAGGTGATATCACGCTGCGCACGGCGCTCGAGCTCTCGCGCAACGTTGTCGCCGTCAAGCTTGCCGATCGCGTCGGGCTGGACAAAATCATCGACTACGCGCATCGCATGGGCGTGACGGCGACGCTCGAGCCCAACCTTTCGCTGGCACTCGGGTCCTCCGTCGTGACCCCGCTCGATCAGGCAACCGGTTACGCGACGATCGCAAATCAAGGCATCCACATCGATCCCTCGGCGATTCGTTTGGTCAAGGACTCGCTCGGCAATCCGGTGCTGGACGATCAATACCCGCAAGCGAGCGAAGTCGTGAGTGCGGGGACGGCATACATCATCACGACCATGCTCGAGGACGTGATCAATCACGGCACCGGCTATCCCAATGCGATCATCGGCCGTCCGGCCGCCGGAAAAACCGGAACGACCTCGGATTTTCGCGACGCGTGGTTCGTGGGGTTCACGCCCGACCTGGTGACCGCGGTGTGGTTCGGGAACGACGACTATACGCGAATGACCGAAGCGTACGGCGGCGGCGTTCCGGCGATGACCTGGGCGCATTTCATGAAAGCCGCGCTAAACGGCGTAGCAAAGCATGACTTTACCATGCCGGCCGATCAAGTCGTACGATTGGCGGGCTGTTCGAGCGGCTACGAATACTACTTGATCAGCACGGCGCCGACGTCAGGTTGCGGCACACGCGTTGACACCGCGCAGGATCCCGCCGATGCGACCGAGGCACCGGCGACCGATCCGCCGACCGCCGCAGCGGCGACACCGCCGCCGAACAGCGTCGGTGACGGCACGCACTACATCCCGCTCGATTCACCGTCGCCGTCGGCCCGACCGTCGGCGCATCCGCTCCGGCGATGATCGACGAATCCGCGCGCCGCGTCGAGGGCGTCAGTCGCGTTGTCGCATACATCGCGCGATTGGTCGGCGAAAGCAAAGCGCTGCGCGGCGTCGCCGTGCGCGGTGAGGTCTCCGGACTCTCGAACAAGAACGGCCGCCTGTATTTCGATCTGAAAGAGGCCAACGACATCCTCAATTGCGTCGTCTGGTCGAATGCGGTCCCAAAACTCCCGCCCTTCAGCAACGGTGATGAGGTGATCGTTTCCGGCGATTTTGGGACCTATGCCGCGCGCAGCGCCTATCAGCTTTCGGTGACCGCGCTTGAACCAACCGGCATCGGCCGGCTCTATGCGAAGGTCGAAGCGCTACGCAAACGATTACTCGCAGAAGGGCTGTTCGAGCTGTCGCGCAAGCGACCGATGCCGAGTTTCCCGCGACGCGTTGCGCTCATATCGGCGCGCGGGTTGGGTGCCGAAGACTTTTTGACCAGAATGGCGCAGCGCGCGCCGCACATCGCGATCGCCTTCGTCGAAACGCGCGTGCAAGGCGTTGGCGCATCGATCGATATTGGTGACGCACTTGATCGCGCCTCAAGGCTCGACGTTGACGTGATCGTACTCGCCCGTGGCGGGGGAAGCTACGAGGATCTGGTTGCATTCAACGAAGAACCCGTCGTGCGCGCGATTGCGCGTGCTAAGCATCCCGTTCTCACTGCGATTGCGCACACCGCGAACCTCCATCTCGCCGACGCCGCCGCCGATTACGTGGTTGAAACGCCGTCGAACGCAGCGCAGTATTTCGCCGACATCCGCGAGGCCTACAAGCGCCGGCTCGATGCCCTCGATGACCGGCTCGATCGGGCGCTGCGCGAAAAGCAGCGCACACGACTACAACGCTACGACTACGCTAGCGTCGCGTTAGCACGGATCGCGCGCGAATTCATCGAGCGCAAGCGGCAGCGCTTGCTCATGATCGAACGCCGATTGTCGGCGCAGACACCGGCGGCGCGCCTGACGGCACGCGAGCGTCGCGTGGCCGAGTTGCAAGGGCGGCTCCGGACCCTCGCTCGCGGATATACCGTCCCGTTGCTCGGACGCACGCAGGTGCTCAGCACGCTCCTGGACCTGCACGATCCGCAGCGCCCTCTCGAGCGCGGGTTTGCCATGATCTTTCACGACGGTAAGCTGGTGCGCGATGCCGGTTCGGTTCCGATCGACGGGCTGATTGAAGCGCGCTTGCAGCGCGGAACGCTTACTGGTCGCGTCGAAGGTCGCAGCGATGAGTGAGCAAGGTTCATTCGACGCGAAGCTCGCGCGTCTCGAGGCGATCGTCAAAGCGCTGGAGAGCGCGGAGCCGTCGCTCGACGACGCCGTCAAGCTTTTCAAAGAGGGGAAGACGCTCGCTGCGGAGTGCGAAGCGCTGCTCAAGAGCTCGCAGGAGCAAATCGACGCCGCCATGGGTGACGCGCAGGCGAGCTCGGGGTAAATCTTGCGCCTGGATGAAGCCGTGGCGGAGAGGGCGGGCGTAACGCGCTCGCAAGCGCGCAGCTTGATCATGGAAGGCCGCGTGCGCGTGGCTGGAGAGCCCGCCGCGAAAGCCGGGCAGCGCGTGCGCGACGACGCGCAAATTACGATTGACGCGCCGCGACGCTTCGTCAGTCGCGGCGGCGAGAAGCTCGAAGCCGCGTTGGACGGCTTTGCGATCGACGTGCACGGTCTGCGCGCGCTCGACGTCGGTGCATCGACTGGCGGATTCACCGACTGCCTACTGCAGCGGGGGGTCGCGGAGGTTACCGCTGTCGACGTCGGCTACGGGCAGCTCGATTGGCGCTTGCGCAACGACCCGCGCGTTACCGTCGTCGAGCGGACCAACTTTCGCCACCTGCCCGACGACGCATTTGCACAGCCCTTCGATCTCATCGTGATCGATACGTCGTTCATTTCGCTGCGCACGATTTTGGCGCGCGCCGTCGGGTATCTAGCACCGGCCGGGCGCATCGTCGCGCTGGTCAAGCCGCAGTTCGAAGCCGGGCGCGAGCGCTTGGGGAGTGGGGGCGTCGTGCGCGACCCCGCGGTGCACCGTGCCGTGCTGCGCGAAGTGCGCGATGCGGCCGGCACGTTGGGACTGCCGATCGCCGCGCTGATCGCATCACCGCTGCTCGGACCGGCCGGTAATCGCGAGTTTCTCGCCGAGTTGCGTGCCGGCGCGGCGCCGATCGACGACGAGCGGATCGACCGCGTCGTCGGCGAAGGCCAGCCTGCATGACAAAGCTCGCCGTCGGCCGGAAGGTCATCGCGCTCTACGTGGACGTGGCGCGTGATTCCGCGCGTGCGCTTGCGCGCGACATTGCGTCGAGTTTTCGCCTGCACGGCTACGAGATTGCGACCTGGAAAGGCCAGCAGGCTATCGCCGACCTCGCCAGCAACGGCGCGCGCGCCGAAGACGCGGCGCTGTTCATTACCGTCGGCGGTGACGGCACGCTGCTGCGAGCCGCGCGGGTTGCGACGGCGCTTGGCGCACCGCTGCTCGGCATCAATGCCGGCCGGCTCGGATTTCTCACCGAACTCGATGACGGCGATCCGCGCATTCACCAGCTGCCGCAGCTCATTGACGAGGGATTGCTGCTCGATGAACGCGCCGCGCTCGAAGCCGACTACTGCGGGCATACGTATTTCGCGCTCAACGACGTCGTGGTGCGCAAAGGTGATGTCTCGCGCGTGGTGCCGTTCGGTTTGAGCCTGGACAACGAGCACATTGCCGATATCCCAGCCGACGGCATCTGCGTAGCGACGGCGACCGGCTCGACCGCCTATTTCCTGTCGGCGGGTGGCTCGATCATTTCGCCCCGCGTCGATGCGTTCGGCATCTCGCCTTTGCTGCCGCACACGCTGTTTTCGCGACCGCTGATCGTCCCGGCGAGTTCGGAGATCAGCATCGGCTGCGATTCCGACGTCGCGCATGCACATCTTGAATGTGACGGCGACGTACTCGCGGAGATCGGGCCCAACACCGTCGTTAACGTGCGCCGGAATCCGAAGAGCGTGCGCTTCGCGCGGCTCTCGCCGCTGCGGTTCTTCGAGCGCCTCGAAGAAAAACTGCGTTGGGGTGTTTCCATTCGAGCGGTCAATCGGTAAGGTTTCTCGATGATTACGCGGCTGGAGATCGAGAACTACGGCTTGATCGCCAGTGCCGCGATCGAGTTCAGTTCGGGCGCCACGATTTTTACCGGCGAGACCGGCTCGGGAAAAACGATGATCCTGGGTGCGCTCGGCTTCGCGCTGGGTGAACGCGCTAGCGCCGACGTCGTCGGCCGAAGTGCGCCGCGAACAACGGTAACGCTCACCTTCGATCCGAGCGATGCCTTACGCGCGCGCTTGAGTGCCGACGGCTATGATCTCGATCCGGGCGAGGACGCAACCATCGCGCGCGAGGTCAACGATGCCGGCAAGTCGAGCGTGCGCGTGAATGGACGTGCCGCGACCGCGGGCTATGTGCGAGAGATCGGCGAGCAGATCGCGGAAATCGTCGGCCAGCACGACGCGCAGCGGTTATTGGCGCCGGCCTATCACGTCGAGCTCCTCGACCGGTTCGGTGGCGCACCCGCGATGGCTGCGCGTGAAACCGCTGCCGGGTCGCGCGAGCGCGTGAGCACGCTCGCCCAGGAGCTGCAGGGGATGCGCGGTGACGAGCGCCGCGCGCACGAGCGCTACGACGATGCGCGTTTCACCGTGGAAGAGATCGATGGCGTCGCACCGCTGCTAGGCGAGGACGACCGCTTGACCGAGCGGCGCCGCTA
>DATHMY010000139.1:0-8043 GCA_035486535.1 Candidatus Acidiferrum sp. | reverse complement strand
GACAGCTTCTATACTGCCGACGTGCCGAAGACGTTCGGCAAAGCGCTCAACGGCGCAATCGTCGCTTCAGCGCTTCCGCCGCTGGACAAGGTGCCGTCGATCGTCACGTACCTGCCGGACTTTCGCAATGCGGTCGGCGCGGTGACCGCGTTTTCGGCCTATGGCTACGCGGCCGCACAGTTGATCATCTTGGCGCAACAGCGGGCCAACGCCTCGAATCGCTTTCAAGTCCTCGAGCAGTTGCAGCAGGGCGGAACCTACGCGTTGATGGTCGGGAACTACTCGTTCAACTACGCCGGCGACGCCACGTTTCCCAACGTGTATCTCTTCACGATAACTCCCGACGGCTTTAGCTTTTATAAGCCTGCGTTCTCCGACGGGTTCGTTATCTAGTTCTGCCGGCTCCGCGAGTACGCGTCTTCGGCGACGATGCGCACGTGATGCGGTGGCGCGTCCCGTACTTGCGGTGGCGTGTCGATGTCTTCGACGGCAAAGCCGAACCGTATGCGCCACGAACCGAGCGTGATCGAAAAATTCGTACCAAAGATCTCCATGATTACGCCTCCACCCGGCGCCACTGCACGACGGCGAGCGCACCGTAGACGAGAAAGAGTCCGGTAAGGATCGCCGCTGTCGTCATCAATTTGGGGCCAAGGCTACTGAGGTCGTTATCGTGGCCTTCGAATTGGACGTAGGTGAGCGGAAAGATTCGCGAGATGCTCCAAAAGATCGTATGAAAGGTCTGCCCGGCGATCGACGTTCCGAGATTTAGACCGGCGAGCGCTATGCTCACGAAGGCTGCCGGCCATGCGAGGCCCACCACGGCGCCCGCGCCGCGCTTGAGCGAAGCGGTTGATGCGTTCAGGAACGTGTACCACGAGAACGGCAGGGCAATCGCGAGAAGAATCGCCGTACTATTGATGCCACTGAAGTCGAAATGTGGTACTTCGAAAAACGCCTGCATGATCGCGAACGCAAGGACGGTCATCACCTCGGCGACGAGGATCCCAACACAATCCGCAAGGACGACGCCAAGCGCGTTGTTCGTTCGGGACACTGGTTTGAGAAACGCAATCTCGAGGTGGCCGTCGTTCTCCTTGGCAAACGGCGCTCCGAGCACGGTTGCGATGATCAGGGCAATGACCGCCGCGATCGCGGCATAGATCCCAAAGGGCACCGGGCGATTGGTCTCGATCGTCGTCTTCTCAACGCCGCCGCTCTCGCTCGTTGAGACCCTCACGGGGCCCATGCTTACGGAGTTACTGTGGGCAGAGTTGCCTGGCTCGGTTATCTGGATGATCTTCGAACCGTCAGCCTGGTCTTCGATCACGACGACCGTATGTTCGCGCGCGTTGGTGAGCGTGGTCCGATTGAACCCGTCGACCACGGAGTGCGTAGTCACCGTGTCCTTCTCGGCACCAAGTCGGTTAACGATGTCGTGCGTGCTGCCAAACTGTGCGGCGATCGAAATTCGCACGACCAGCGCAACGACGATCGAAATACCGAGGCAGATCGCCGTAACACGCAGCGCGTTACGGACGCGCAGCCATTCGACGTAATTCATGAGCTAGTGTCCCTCCACCACGTCGGCGGTCGCGTCAGCAGGCGAAACCGCGTACAAGAAAATGTCCTCGAGATTCAAATCGACGATACGCAGGCCCGACGCGCCGAGCGCTTCGAATTTCGCGAGTACCTCGCCGGCGTCGGACGACGTCACCGCGCGTACGATACGGCCGTTGCGATCCAGGCGCAAAATGTGCGGATCGCCGGCCAGGCCGTTGAGCGCGAAGGTCTCGCTCGGAAGAATGCCCTCGACGATCTTGCGATCGGCCTTGAGGTCATCGACGTTACCTTCGAGTGCGAGGCGGCCGCGATCGATCACGGCGATCCGCTCGGCGGCACGTTCGACCTGTCCGATTTGATGCGATGAGAAGATTACGGTTGCGCCGCGCGCCGATTCATTGATGATCAGGTTGAGCACGTGACGTTGATTGATCGGATCGAGTCCGCTGGTCGGCTCGTCGAGAATCAGAATGTCGGATTCGCGAGCGATCGCGAGCGCGACCATCGTCGCCGTGCGCATGCCCTTGGACAGCGCGCGTGCTTTCTTACGAAGGTCGATGCCAAACTGCGCGAGCAACTCACGGGCCCGAGCCACAGAAAACTTCCGGTAGGCGCGGCGCTGCATTTCGATATGCTCGCCAACCGTCATCCATTCGTAGAGCACGCTGCGCTCGGGGACGTAGGCAATTCGCTCGAGCGTTTCGGGCACCAGTGGTGCACCGTCGTAGAGCACGCTGCCCGATGTGGCGCGCGCAAGCCCCAGCATACATTTGAAGGTCGTCGTCTTGCCGGCGCCATTCGGCCCGAGCAAACCGAACACACAGGCGTCCGGGATCTCAAAGGTGAGATCGTCGACGGCCACATACGGGCCGTACGTCTTGCGCAAATTCTTGATACTGATCGTGCTCATGCGTCCTCCCGGAACCACCGGTCGATGGCGGCGCTTGCCAGTGTACGAATATCATCAGCGAGCAAGCCGATCGACTTGGCTTCGCGGACCGCGGCGTCGATGGCATCACGCGCCACGTCGGTCGCCGCAGTTTTGGTCGTTTCGATCGAGCCGTTGCCGCGTACGAACGATCCGCGTCCCGCTGCCGTCTCGATGACACCGTCCCGCTCGAGTTCGCGGTAGGCCTTCGCAACGGTGTTGGGATTGATCGTCAAGTCGAGCGCGAGCTGCTTGACCGTCGGTAGTTGTTCACCGGCAGCGAGAACGCCCAAGGCTACCGACCGTTTGACCTGTTCGATCACTTGGAGGTAGATGGGCACCCCGCTGCGGGGGTCAACCGTTAAAACGACCGGCATGGCGGGTTAGAGCTTCGGGCCCCAGCCTTGGAATAGGGGGGTCGACATGCGCTGCGGCTGGCAGACGCGTGATTCGCGAAGGTCTTCGGGGTGGTTGATGAAGCGTGTCATTTCTGTTCCTCTTGTCTGTCGGCGTCTAGTACTACTGTGCTGTCGTACTAGTACACTAGTACAATAGCACACTGACACGCCACGTCAATACCCCTCGCGAAAATTCTTTTCGGAGCCCGCTGGCCTGCTCGATGAACTCCGGCGAGCGTCAAAGCGAGCCTGGGCGTCGAGCCAAGCGCGGGTCCCGGGGACCACGTATAGGTACGCATTTCTGGAGGTCAGGGGTTTCTACGGATGATCGCGGTGGGCCGTAGGGGCTAGGATGGGGTCACCCAGGGACGCTCACGGAGAGGAACATGGCGATGCGCAACCAGGCGCTGATCTGGAACACCGACACTACACTGCGAGTCACGTCGCTTACGGCTCGGCTGCGCGGCTTCGCAGGGATCGGTGAGCACGCCGGATCCCTCCACGTGAGCGATCTCTGGGACGGTCAAGACCCATTCCCGATCCTCGCCCACCAGTGGGCGCTCGGGGGCGAGACCCTCGCCTTCGAAGCACGGGTTCGCGGGACGCATCTCGCATTCGAGGTCGAGCCGTTGCTCGACGTGCACGGCGCCGTCGCCGGGGTCACGGGGCGGGCGACGGAGATCGCGCTGCCCGGCAGTTCGCTCGCCACCGCCTATCCGCATGCTGAACGCGCCGCAGGGTTGGGCACGTGGCACGAAGATTTGCGCACCGGCGGGGTGACGATCTCCGAAGGTCTGGCCAACCTCTTGGGGTTGCCCTACGAAACGACGCACCTCTCGCTGCGCAATTTCGATCATCCGGCCGATCGCGAGCACATCACGCAGACGCTGGCCGACGCCGGAAATGACTCTAGCTATCTCTGCGACCATCGTATTTTATGTCAAGGCGGACGCGTCCGCGCGGTGCGCGAGCGCGTGCGCACGATGTTCGACGCCGGCGGCAACGCGATCGCCCGCGTTGGGAGCTTGCTCGACATCACCGACCTCAAGGAGCGTGAAGCCGAACTCTCGGAGCTCGCGCTTTGCGATCCGCTTACCCGCTTGCCGAATCGCTGCGCACTCGAGGAGCGTTTGCGCGCTGCCTTCGGCCGCTGCGAGCGTAACGGCCGGCGGTGCGCGATTTTCTTCATCGACCTCGATGATTTCAAAGCGATCAACGACCAGTACGGACACGCGTATGGCGACCGCGTGCTGGTTGCCGTGGCCGATCGGCTCACCCGGCACGTGCGTTCGTCGGATACCGTCGCGCGCATGGGCGGCGACGAGTTCGTGGTGCTCATCGACGATCTCTTCACCGACGAAGCAGCCGCCGATGCCGCGCGCAAGATACTGCGCAGCCTCGATGAGCCGCTTCACATCGACGACCGCGCGATTCGCGTCCGTGCCAGCATCGGGGTCGCGACCTACCCGGGCGCCAGCGCCACGCCGCCGGCGCTGCTCTCCGCTGCCGATCGTGAAATGTACGCAGTAAAGCGGAACGGCGGCAACGGCATCAAACTTGCCACCGCATGGCAAGCCCACTCTTTACCGGCCCGGACTCGATACGAGAACCGCGAGAGCGCCTAGCCTTCGTTCTCACCCTGGTCTTTGCGTTTCCGATCGCCGCGCTGATCGGCCTGGTCATCCACCAGAGCGTCGGTATACCCGAGGTCGCGCTTTTTATCGTCATCGCGATGCTATACGTAACCCTTGCGCGTGGACGCCTGATCGGATCGTCGGTGATGATCCACGAGGCGCAGTATCCGCGCGTCTTTGGAATTGTTAAAAGCGCCTGCGCGCGGCTCGACATTCCCATGCCGCTGATCTTCGTGCGTGAAGACAACTACGTCCCGGTAGCGGCGCTCGGCTTCGGCGAACCGTATTCGCTCGTGCTCTCGACGCATTGGATCGAACACTTCGAAGACGATGAACTTGCCTTTGCGGTGGGACGTGAGCTCGGCCACATTGCGGCCGGGCATACGCGTTTTCTCTCGCTACTCAGCGTCAACGGCAACGAGAATCCGCTTATCTCGCTGATCTTCGGCGGATGGCTGCGCACCTGTAGCCACACGTGCGACAAGGTTGGCCTGCTCATCTGCGGCTCGTTCGACGCAGCGACGCGCTCGATCGTGATCGCGTCGTTTCACAGCTTCGGGCGCCACATCAGCACCGAGCAATTCGCCGAACAGGGACGTGAGATCGCCAGCGACGGCGTGCTGCGCTTGGGAGAGTGGCTTGGCGGCGAGCCGTACGCAACGCGGCGTATCGCCGACCTACGCGCGTTCGAAGGCACGCTGCAGTACGCAACCGCACGAACGTGGCTCGCGCGCGACATTCCCGAGGATCCGCCCAAACTAGCCGCGGGGAGCGCAGAAGTGACGCGCGCCGATTGCGCCGGCATCCTGCGCCGATTTTGGTCGTTTGCCATCGACTCCGGTGTCGTCGCGGCTCTCGTCCTCGTGTTTGCCGGATCGCACCCGCATTCGCCGCTGGGCTACGTCTTCACCGATGAGGACATACACAACCTCACGCACTCGAAGTTTTTCGGCGAAGTGCTCTCGGTCGTCGGGCGGTACAGTGTCAGTCCGACGATTTTCTTTACCGCGCTCTATCTCTGGCTGCTCGTCGGGATCGCGGGACAAAGCTTCGGCATGATGATCACCGGACTGCGCGTCGTCACGACCGACTTTCGCTCGCCCGGCCTGCTGCGTTCGTTCTGGCGGTATTTGATCGTGTACTTCCTGTGGTGGCTGGTCTTGCTCTGGGCACCGTTTTCGCGGCGCATCATGCTGCACGATCGCTGGAGCGGCACACGACTGATCCGCGCCGAGCGGATTATGGCGCGGGCTGCTGAAGCTGCAACGCGTTGACCACACGACTGAGATAGTTGTTGAGGCCGATCGCCGCGATGACCTCAACGCAGGCGGCCTCATCGTAGTTCGCGCGCAGCGTTTCCCAGACCGGCGGCGGCAGCGCGCGCGGCTCGCGCGTAAGCGCCACCGTTGCGGCAAGCGCAGCTCGTTCGGGCTGCGAAAAGTTGGGACTATGGGCGAAGTCGCCGAGTTGCGCCAAGGTTGCTTCGTCGACGCCGATGCTGCGCGCGATCTCTTCGTGCACGCAGGTACAATACTCGCAGGCATTGAGCCACGCCACCATCAGCGCGATCAACTCGCGCGTACGCGGCACTAGCGTGCCGGCGTCAAAATCACGGACGTGAGCGGCGAGCGAACGCGCTAACGCCGGACGCGCTGCAAGCGCGTCGAACAACCCGGCCACGTTTGCTACTTAACCGGCCTGCGTGAGCTGACGGAATCCCGCATCGCCGCGCAGCATGTCGAAGCGCGGATCGTTTTGAACGGAGATCCAGTCGGTCTGTCCGCGCATCCGGCGCAGCAACTCTAGCGCAATCGTCCGATCGCCAACAGCCGCTGCGGCTGCGGCGAGATCGGTCGGCGTCACGTAACGTGCGTGCAGCATCGCGTAGGCGAGTTGCTCGCGCGCGTCGGCCATGCGATGTTGGCTTGCGTACGCGTGCGCAAGCAGCGCTGAAGCTTCCGCTCGACACTCGTCGCACGATGCGGCGTAGTGATTGTAGGCATCGATCGCACGGCTGAAGTTGCCTTCCGCCTCGTACGCTTTGCCGATCGTGTTCAGCACGTCGGTGCGCTGCGGCGCGAGATCGAGCGCTTGTCGCGAATATGCAATTGCTTCGCCGAAATGACGATCGAGATAGGCCGCGTTGCCGAGCCATGCACTGGTTGAGACCGAGAGCGGATCGAGCGCACCAGCAACCTGCAGCTGGGCAAACGCGCTGCGCAAATCGCCCTGCTGGATGAGCGCGACGCCGTACCACTCGTGTGCCGGCCCGTTCGCCGGGTCGAGCGCAATGGCGCGCTGCAACTCGTGGATCGCTGTGTTCAGGCTCTTTCCGCCGTCCATGTCGATCAAGCCCAGCGCGGCGTGCGCTTCGGACGAATTCGGATCGAGGCCGAGCGCAAGTTGTGCGTAGCCCCGTGCTCGGGAGAAGTAGACGCTAGGCGACGCACTTCCGTAGCGGTAATCGCCCATGATCGCATTGGCGTCGGCCAGCGCCGCGTAGCCACGCGCGTCACGCGGATCGGTGCGGATCACCTCTGCGAAGTCGTCGAGACTACGCTCGAGACCGACGCGCGTGCGCAGGTTCCAGTAGTATCGCCCGATCTCATAGGTCCGCGCGCCTGCCGCGGAAAGACCAGCAGCACTGTTGCGGTGCACTGCACCCAAACTGACGAAGAGCACCGCTACCAGCGCAAACACCGCCGCCGCAGTCGCACCGAGCCAGCGCCGGCGCGACGCAACCTTCGGCGCTGCCGCGGGGCGCTCGATCTGGCGAACCTGGGCTGAGAAGCGGTAGCCGCGACGCGGGACGGTCTCGATCGCGTCAAGCGAGGCAAGCGAGCGCAGCGTCTTGCGCAGCACGTAGATGTTCTGGGCCAGGTTGGCTTCCTCGACGTACCCCTCAGGCCAGATCCGGTCGATCAGCTGGTTCTTCGGGAGAACCTCACCGGGGTGCTCGATCAGCGCGAGGAGGGTCTCGACGACCTTGGGGCCGAGCGGCACCGTTTCGCCGCGGTGCAATAGCAACAGTCGCTCGACGTCGAGACGGAACGATCCGAACTCATAGGTGCTCATCTCATCGTTTCCTGTGGCGGGCGGACTCGTCTGCCCTCGTGTACGGCCCCGCGTAAGAAGAGGTTTCGCTCAAGCGAGATAGGGTTCATTCGGCGCGACCGGGACAAGTACGCAATCGATCGCCGCAATCACATCCTCTCCCAGGTTCACCTCGGCAGCGCCAACGTTGTCCTTGACGTGTACCGGATTCGTCGCCCCGACGATCGCACTGGTTACCGCGGGCTGCCGTAGCACCCACGCGAGCGCCAGTTGTGCCATCGAAATACCCGCCTGTGCGGCCAGAGGTTGCAGCTTTTGCACCGCGTCCAGTACCGATTGCGTAAAATACTCATCCATCATGTCTCGGTAGGGGCCGGCGGCGCGCGTCCCCGCCGGCGGATGCCCGGCGTCGGTGTATTTTCCGCTCAGAATGCCCATTGCCAGCGGCGACCAGACAACGTTGCCG
>DATHMY010000138.1:0-11316 GCA_035486535.1 Candidatus Acidiferrum sp. | reverse complement strand
CGATGCCGGCGGCGACCGCCGTGCGCTTGATGAACGCCCCAAGCACATCGAGCGCGCGGTGCATCGCGGTCGCTTCGTCCGAAGAAAAACCGTCGGCGACGGGGCGCTCGCGCGATTCGACGAGCCCCAGCGACGGTGCGGCAATGCGCGCGCCGGTCGCTTCCATCGCGCTCGTCATCGCGGCACGTGCGCCGGCCGGCAGATCGGCGACGATCTCCGAGGGCGCGATGCGCGCCAACTCGGCCAGCACTTCATCGTAGGCGCCGTCACCGCAGAGTGCGGTTGCGGCGCTGTGTCCGGTCGAAATGTCCGCGTACGCAAGCGCGAAGACATCGTCAATGAGCGTCACGGCGGCGAGGTAGTTGTGGGTCTTGCCGTCGAGCAGTTGCTCTTCGATTAGCGTTCCCGGAGTGACGATTCGCACGACGTCGCGGCGAACGAGCTTGTTCGGTATCGGGGCTTCGAGCTGTTCGGCCAACGCCACGATGAAGCGCTGCGCAACAAGCTTGTGCAGATATCCGGTCAGCGCGTGATGTGGCACGCCCGCCATCGCCACCCGTCGGCCTCCACCGGACTCCTTACTCGTAAGCGCGATCTGCAGCGCTTGCGCAACGGTCTGCGCGTCGTCGCCGTAGGCCTCGTAGAAGTCGCCGACGCGCGAAAGCAAGATCGCTTCAGGATAGCGTGCCTTCATCCCGAAGTACTGCTCGAGCATCGGCGAGTACTTGATTGCGTCGCTCACGGACTGCTAGCCGGCAATTAAGTCAATGACCGGGCGCGCCACCGCTATGCCTGCGTCGCCGTATCGCTGCGCGCGACGTACAAGCGTTCCGGTGCAGCCCCACACGTGGGCAGCTTCGACCTCGATATCGAGCCAAGGTTCGCTCGCATAGGTCCGCTCATCATAATCCGGCGGCATCGGTGCGATGATCGTGACGTTGTCGAGCGATTTAGCGGCCAGCTTTGCCGGATCTTTTTTCGATGGTCCTTGGATCAGGGCACGCACCGTCGTGCCGATCTTGCGATCGTGGTAGGCGCGAGTCGCCGCATTTTGCGCATCGATGAGCCGCTTGAATCGAGCCGACGACGTTTCGCCGGGCACTTGTTCCCATCGCGCTGCCGGAGTGCCACGCCGAATCGAATAGATGAAGGTGAAGGCATTGGCAAAGGCGCCGGATTCAACTAGCTCCATTGTCGCTTCGAAATCGTCGTTGCTCTCTCCCGGGAATCCGACGATGATGTCGGTCGTGACCGCCCAATGCGGAAGATGGCGACGGAACAATGCGAGCTTCTCTTCGAATTGCGCGCGCGTGTACTTGCGATTCATCCGGCGCAGCATGGCGTCACTGCCTGACTGCAACGGCAGGTGGACGCGCGGATTGAGCTGCGACACGGCCGCGAGATCGACAATGATCTTTTCGGTGAAGTCCTTCGGGTGGGGCGAGATGAACGTCAAGCGTTCGAGGCCGGGGAGCGCAGCGATAGCTTTGCAGAGATCACCGAAATCTCGCGCGTCGGCCGGATCGCGCCAGGCATTTACCGTCTGGCCGACCAGCATGATCTCGCGCGCACCGTTCGCCAGGTGACCCTGCACTTCAGCGACGATCTCGCGCATAGGACGGTGGTCGAAACGCCCGCGCACGTGCGGCACGATACAGAACGTACAATAATAGGAACAGCCGCGCTGCACGGTCACGAACGCACGCAAGTGTGAGAACGCATCGACGACCGCGTCCGCCGTCCCACCCATCGCGCGGTACAGCGCCTCATCGCTCGCGCCTTCGTCGGCGGGCTCATCGGGTAACGAAGGCTGCCATGCTGCTAACTGGTCCCCGAGTTCAACCAGCTCTTTGGTGCCAAAGACTGCGTCAACGTGCGGTGCAAGCGTCTGCATACGATCGCGATCCTGTTCGGCCAGGCATCCCATCACCACCAGGCGCACCTGTGGATCGCGCTCCTTGAGCACCTTGAAATGATTCATCCGCCCGTACGCGCGGCGCTCAGCATTATCACGAACCGTGCAGGTATTGAGCACGAGCACGCTCGCTTCTTCGGCCTTGGTCGCGATATCATAGCCTGCGCTGGTGGCGCGGTCGGCGATGTACTGGGAGTCGGCTTCATTCATCTGACAGCCGAACGTTTCGATGTAAATTCGTGGCATATCGTGGCTTACTGTACAATTCTCAGGTGAACCCGGTAGTCTGCGCCGCCTCGCCCATAAACGAATGTCACTTCATAGGGATCCCAGCGAACGTCGTGCACCGTGAAGACGTTGTCGACACGCTCTTCATCGAGCTCCTGATTTCCCGTCCCGTCGAAGAGCCTCACCGTTCCCGGGCTCTCGCCGCCACCGAGATGAAACGGTACGGGGAAATCTTGGTAGATGCCTAGGTAGTATCGATGCGTTGGGTCAGGATACCACGCGATCGGACGCGCATCCGCTCGCGCGGCGTACTGCATGATCGCAACGATCAGCACCATCAGCAGCACGTATCCGCCCAAGATTCCGAGCACCCAGCGCACGGCGCGCCTTTCGCCCCGCGCTACCCCTCCTCCGCTCGCAGCAAAATGGGCGAGCTGCCAGGGGTGCGAAAGGAGAGCCGGTGCAAGAGACTCCGACCCCGGCCGCCGCGATGTTGCGGCCCGCAACCGTCGCGATCGTCGGGCGGCCCAACGTCGGGAAGAGCGCCCTTTTTAACCGTTTGATCGGCCAGCGGCTCGCGATCGTGGAGGACACGCCGGGGGTGACGCGCGACCGCCTGTACGCGCTGTGCGAGTGGCGCGGCCGTACCTTTAGCGTTGTCGACACGGCCGGCATCGATCCCGATGCCGATACGGCGCACGGAGAAGCGTTTGCCGAGGCAACCCGGCGGCAGGCCGAGGCCGCGGCGCAGGAAGCCGACGCCATCGTCTTCGTCGTCGATGCGCAAACCGGACTCAATCCGCTCGATCAAGAGGTCGCACAAATATTGCGGGCGACACGGCGGCGCATCGTGCTCGTTGCCAACAAAGCTGAGTCGCCAAGCGCCCTTGCGTCGGTACACGGAGAATTTTCCCGCCTTGGTTTCGGCGAACCGGTCGCTGTCTCGGCGATCCACGGCGAAGGCACCGGCGATCTGCTCGATCGCGTCGTCGACTTGCTGCCCCCGGACGCGCCCAATGCCGTTGCAGGTGACGAGCTTGCGCTCGCGATTATCGGCCGCCCCAACGTCGGGAAGAGTTCGTTGCTCAATGCATTACTCGGCGAAGAACGCGCGATCGTTTCCGAGGTTCCCGGTACCACGCGCGACACGATCGACACGTTGCTCCACTGGCACGATCTTACTGTGCGCTTGATCGACACCGCAGGCGTCCGCAAAAAGCCTGACGCGCACGGTGCAATCGAATACTATGCGGCGCTGCGCTCGCTCAAAGCTATCGCGCGCTGCGATATCGCGTTGCTCGTGTTCGACTCGATGGTCGGCGTGACCGCGCAGGATCGCCGGCTGGTCGGCCTCGCGCTCGAAGAGCGCAAAGGGATCATCATCATCGGCAACAAGTGGGACCTCGCGCGCGAGCAACAAGGCGAGTTCAGTCAAAACGAGCTTGCCGACGTGATCCACGATTTGATCCCGTTCGCGCGTTTCGCGCCGATCACGTTCCTCTCGGCTAAGACCAAACGTCGCTTGGGGAGCTTGATGCCGGTCGTCACACGAGTGGCCGAAAATCTCGATCGCCGCATTCCGACCGGACAACTCAACGCGCTGATCCGCGATGCCGTGCTCGCCCATCCGGCTCCCGCCGCCGGCGGCAAGGTCTTCAAGATCTACTACGCAACGCAGGCGGCGGTACATCCGCCGCTCTTTGTCTTCTCATGCAACGATCCGGACCTCGTTCAATCATCGTACAAACGCTTTTTGGAGAACACGATCCGCCAGCACGTCGATTTCGAAGGTGTTCCGCTAACGCTTGAATTTCGGCCGCGTCGCGAGAATGAGGCGCGCGAGGAATGACCATCGCCGATGCCGCGCTTACGATCGTGGGCGCGTTTCTCATCGGATCGATTCCGTTCGGCTATTTGATTGGCCGCTTTGCGTATCGCACGGATCTGCGCAAACATGGTTCCGGCAATATCGGCGCGATGAACGCGCTGCGCACACTCGGAACAAAGGGCGCGGTCGCGGTGCTGCTCCTCGACGCCGGCAAAGGCGCCCTGGCCGTCATGATCGTGACATTGATGTTTGGCGCGGTATCGCCGTTCCCGAGCATGGCCGCGACCTGCGCTGTCCTCGGTCACTGCTTTTCGCCGTGGCTCGGATGGAAGGGCGGGAAAGGTGTGGCGACGGCGTTCGGTGCTATCTTCGCGCTGAGTTGGCCGGCCGGTTTGATCTGCGTTGGCGCCTGGCTGTTGGGCGCGCTGGTCTGCACGCGTTATTCGTCGGTCGGTTCGATCTTCGCCATGGCTGTTTCCCCATTCGCGCTCTTCTTCTTCACGCGTTTGCCGTGTCCAACGCTGTTCGGCGTGTACGTCGCCTTCTTCATCGTGTGGACGCACCGCGAGAACATCGTACGATTGCGCGCTGGTACCGAAGGTCCAATAACCTTATTCGAACGCAAGGCGTGACATGTCCGGGTTTTTCCCGCCGCCTTAGAATTCGATGAATCCCTGAACGATGGCGTAGTACGCGGCGTTACGGGTGGGAAAGGAGAGATCGTGATGAAACGATTTCAACGATTGGCCCTCGCGCTCGTCGCCACTATGCTGCTCATCGGGGGTCTACCGCAACGTTCCGATGCGGCCGTCTTTGTCGGTATTGGTATAAACGTCGGGGTCGCGCCGCCCGCGCTTCCCATTTATTCGCAGCCGCCCGCGCCGTATCCGAATGCAATTTGGCAACCCGGCTACTGGGCGTACGGTCAGAACGGCTATTATTGGGTTGGCGGAAGATGGGTCGCCGCGCCACAGGTCGGTTATCTTTGGACGCCCGGCTATTGGGGCTTCAACGCCGGCTACTATAACTGGCATCCTGGCTATTGGGGCCCGCACATCGGTTTCTACGGCGGCATCAACTATGGCTTCGGTTACTACGGGCACGGCTACGTCGGCGGCGCGTGGTACGGAGGTTCTTTCCGCTACAACACCGCGGTCACCAATGTCAACACGCGCGTGATTCACAACGTCTACGTCGATCGCACCGTCGTCGTGAACCGCTACAACAGCGGCACGCGCTACAGCTACAACGGTGGTGGCGGTGTGCGTGCGTATCCGAGCACAACCGAGCGGACCTATCGTTCGCAGACGCAGTATCGTCCACAGTCGCAGTACCGTCCGCCAACGCAATACCATCCCCAGTCCGCATATCATCCGCAGTCGGGCGAACGGCCCGCGGCGCGTCCCCGCCCCTCGGGACGCCCGCGCTAGGCAGCCCGAACACGGCGCCGACAAACGTCGGCGCCGTTTGCTTTTTACCAGGGCTTTGTTCGCCGCGACCCGTATAGACGCGGGTCATGATTTCCTCGAACGATCTCCGTAACGGCGTCACGATTCTGGTCGATGGTAACCTCTGGACCGTCATCGAGTTCCTCCACGTCAAGCCCGGCAAAGGTGCAGCCTTCGTGCGCACGCGTCTCAAAAACGTCAAGACCGGCACCACCCTCGAGCGCACGTTTCGCGCCGGCGAGAAGCTCGAGCGCGCAACCGTGGACAACCGCCAGATGCAGCTGCTCTATAATGATGCCGAGGGATTCCATTTCATGGATCAGGAGTCGTTCGAGAACATCACGATCCAGCGGGAAGTCATCGGCGATCCGGCGGATTTCCTCAAGGACGGGATGGTCGTCGACGTGCAACTGCACGAAGGCGTACCGATCGGCGTCGATTTGCCCCCGCACGTGGAGTTGCGGGTGGTGGAGACCGATCCTGGATTCAAGGGTGACACCGCGACCAACACCGGCAAGCCGGCCAAGTTAGAAACCGGCGCCACGGTCAACGTGCCGCTCTTTGTGAATCAGGACGATGTGATTCGCATCGATACCCGCGACCGCCGTTATGTCGGACGCGTGAACGCATAATTTAGGGAGGCACCATGACCGCTCGCGTCAAGTCGCTCCTCATCGCGCTGTTGCTCGGCGCGGCCGCGAGCGCGATCGCGCTGGTGCTCCTCCTCGTCAAGAAGGACGAGATTCCGCTCTTCCATCGTGTGACCGACCTGCAGTCGCACTACGCGGCGATCAACGCTTCGACGCAGCTTGGTCTAGGGACACCGTGGTACGACAGCAGCGACAGCAAGACGGATAAAATCGTCATTATCCCGATCGATGAAGTGACCTTCGGCAGCAACGTGCCCGAACTGCATCAGTACCCGCTGCCGCGGCACATCTACGGGACGATGCTCAAGCATTTGGCCGCTGCGGGCGCCAAAGCCGTCGCAATCGATATCGACTTTATCGAGCCGGCAGCCGATCCAACACAAGATGCAACGTTCGCAGCAGGTTTGCGCAGTGTACCGACGATCCTCGCGTTCCCGATTGACACGACCGCGGGCGGGCAAATCGGCATCGAGTTACCATCGCCGACCCTCTTGCCCTACGCCAAGGGCATCGGCTATTCGTCGGTGGACTTTCCGGGGAACACGCTGATCGGTCAACGCATGGTGATTCACACCGGCTCGAGCGGTCAGTATAGCAACCGCACGTTCTACGCGCTCGCTGCCGCGGTGGTCGAGCAGTACACCGGCAAGCGCGTGGATCTCGCGTCGCTGCCGACCGACGAAGACGGCCGCTTCCTGTTAGTCGTACCTCGATACTCGCTCAAACAGGTTACGACCGATCACGGGCAGCAGGTCGAAGAGCACACGCAGGACTTCGTCGACAACCAGCTCTCGTTCTCCGACGCTTACGCCGAATCGATTCCCGACTTGAAATCAGCGGTCAACGGTGCACTCGTGTACATCGGCAACACCGCGCAAGCTCAGGGCGACTTCGTGCACACCGCGCGCAGCGCCGAATTTCCCGGCCTCTTCGCCAACGCGCGGCTCGCCGATCAGCTCATGCGTCACATCTACATTACCGAGGCGCCGCTCTGGCTCGAGATCGCGCTGATCGTGGTGCTGCCGCTACTCATCGCGCTCGCCTTCAACTTCATGAAGACGACCTACGCCATCGTGATCTCGCTGGTGTCGACCGTCGTCTACGCTTACGCGAACGAGGCGCTCTTCGTCACGCGGCTCTACTGGCTCGACCTCATCCACGTGGTAATTGCGATGGTCGCTGCGACTCTGTTCGTTGGGCTGTATCGCGTGCTCTACGAAGTCGCACAACGTCGCATGGTCACCAATCTGTTCGGGATGCATGTCAGTCCGGCGATCGTGAGCGACATCCTCTCGCACGAGGATCCGCGCAATGCGCTGGCGCTCAAAGGCAAGAAGGTCAAGGCCACGATCTTCTATAGTGATATTCGTGGCTTCACCGCGATGTCGGAGAACATGACGCCGGAAGAGATTTACAACCAACTCAACGAGTACTTCGAAGAGATGTGTGCGATCATCTTTCAATACGGTGGCTACGTCGATAAGTTCATCGGCGACTGCGTCATGGCAGTGTTCTCCGCGCCGTATCAGACGCCTGACGATGCCAAGAACGCGGTTCTCGCCGCCGTCGCGCAGCAGAAAAAAATCCTCGAACTCGCTGAGAAGTGGAAGGCGATGGGCAAGCGTGAGTTCACCGTCGGGATGGGTGTCAATACCGGTGACGTGGTGATGGGCAACCTCGGCGCAAGCTCCCGCATGAACTACACCGTGATCGGCGACAACGTCAACTTGGCCGCGCGTCTCTATAACGTGGCCAAGGCAGGCGAGATTATCATCAGCGACTACACCTATCAGGAAGTCAAAGACTTCGTCGTCGCCGACGAGCTGGAGCCGGTCACAGTCAAGGGCAAGAAGGATCCCATCCGTATCTACAACATCCGCGACGTCAAAGAAGCGGAAGCACCCGCGACCACGACAACGGTAACCGTACTACCCGCTCCCGCATAATCTTGGGGATGACCCAAGGTCTCGAGTTGTTCGGTGCCGCGTTTGTCGCGAGCATCTGTGGATCGATGGTCGGTCTGGGTGGCGGCTTTATTCTCGTTCCGCTGCTACGCTTGGTTTTTGCGTTGCCGCCCGCCGAAGCTGCCGGCACGTCGCTGGTGCTGGTGACGGCGAACAGCGCGGCCGGAGCATTCACCTATCTTCTGCAGCGTCAGGTCAACGTGCGCCTGGGCTTGATCTTCGCCTGCGGCGGTCTGCCCGGAAGCATTCTCGGCGCGATTGCGACGAAGTACATCTCCGGACCGGCTTTCGACTGGATCTTCAGCGCGTTCTTGTTGGTGATAGCCGCCGACATGATCTTCAACGCGAAGATCCGCATGGCCGGACGCGTCGAGCACGCCGCCGGTGGAAGTAAGCCGATGTCGTACCGCGCTGCGGTCGGCCTCGGCTTTCTCGTCGGCCTGGTCTCGAGTCTTTTTGGCATCGGCGGTGGTGTCATCACCGTGCCTTCGATGCTCTACTTCTCGACGCTGCCCGCGCACGCGATTAGTGCGACGTCACACTTCGTCCTGATCCTGACGTCGCCGACGGGATTATTCGTGCATGCGCTCCAGCACGATGTAAAGCTTGCCGACGTCGTGCCGTTAGTTGCCGGCGGACTGTGCGGCGGACCGGTCGGGGCACGCCTTTCGCTGCGCCTCAAATCGCCGCAGCTTCTCGTGTTCGTTGGCATCGCGCTGATCGGCGTGGCCGGCTCACTCGCGCTGCGTCACCTCATTCGCTAGACGCCGGCGCCACTCCAAACCGGCGGACGGCGATCGCGCCATGGCGCCGCGCGTTCGAGCTGCGCAGCAAGCCGGAAGAGCGTTGCTTCGTCGTTGAAGCGCCCCGCAAATTGCACGCCGACCGGCAGCCCGTCGCCGGTCCAATACAACGGGACGGACATCGCCGGCGCGCCGGTGAGGTTGAAGATCGGCGTGTACGGGAGCCAGTTGAACATCGGCGCCGAGATCTCGCGCGCCGCCTTGCGAATCAGCGAAGGGAGACGAAGGCGCGAAAGGATCTCGCACTGCACGACCTCGGCACGCGTGAGCGCAAGTTCGCCGATGCGCACCGGCGGTGCCGCCAACGTCGGCGTCAGAATCACGTCGTAGTGTTCCATGAATGCATCGAACACGGCGGACAGTTTGCGCTGCGTCACGACCGCGCCGGTGAGTTCGTCGAGCGCCAGCACTTGGGCAATCGTGAGCATCGCGAGCGTAGCCGGCTCGATGTCGCCACGACGCAGCCGGCGCTCCGGCGTCGGATTGCCCGAACCGAGATGCCAGCCGATGTTACTTGCAAAAATCAGTAGCAGCGCATACGAAACATCCGCATAATCTATGCCGGCCGGCTCGGCATCGACCACGCTGTGGCCAAGCGAGCTGCACAGCGCAGCGGCTTCATCGAGCGCGGCGCGCGACTCCGCTGAGACACCGTGGCCAAGGCCCGCCCCGCGCATGACGGCGATGCGCAACGGCATGGGATCGCGCTGCGTTTCCTCGAGAAAGCGCGGACCGCCATCGCTGCGCACCGCGTCGAGGAAGGCCGCGCTATCGCGAACACTTCGCGAGAGCGCGTGATCGGCGTTGGCCGATCCGATGATGCCGCCACTCGTCGGGGCACGTCCGCGACTTGGTTTGAGACCGAAGAGGCCGGTGCAGCTCGCCGGAATCCGAATCGATCCACCCATGTCGTTGCCATGCGCGAGCGGGACTACGCCCGCCGCACACATCGCCGCGCTGCCACCGCTTGAACCGCCCGGCGTGCGCTCGAGGTCCCACGGATTGCACGTCGCGCCGAGCAGCGCGCTTTCGGTGTATGGCAACAGGCCGAACTCGGGTACGGCCGTCTTCCCGAAAATGATCGCACCAGCGCGCTTGACGCGGGTGAAGAACTCGTCGTCCACGGGCGGCACGTATGAGGCAAAATACCTACTGCCCATTGTCATCGGCAGCCCCGCCAGCTTCGGTCCGAGATCCTTGACCAAAATCGGCACGCCCGCCAGCGGACCGTCGGATGACGCAGCTGCTGATGCGCGAGCCACATCGTAGCCACGCGCGGTAAGCGCGTTGAGCCGAGGATTGATCGCTTCGGCCCGGGCGATTGCCTCGTCGAGTACCTCGCCGGCGCTCACCTCACGCTCGCGAATCGCGCGCGCGATCTCGAGGGCGTCGCTGCGATCGTAAAACTCGCGCAAACTCATGTGCCGCTCTTGCCATGTTGCAGGCGCCATCCCTGCCGATTTATAAACTCCTCGGGAATTCCGCTTGTCTTTAGAAGGTGGCAAGACATGCCTGATCCACACGCAGCCGCGCTGGCGTCACTTGAAGCGCCGACGATGGTGAGCGCCGGTACCGGCGCCCCGGTCATGGCGATCGTCGAGCACGCTAGTCACAACGAGTGTCGCATGCGTTCGGTCAGCGTTTTCGATATCGGTGAACGCCTCGAGTTTTCGCTCTCAGTCCCCGGCGCGCCACCGATCGGAACACTCTCGGGTACCGTCATCAGCCGCAAACAAAACGGTGCGCGCTACGCGTACGTGCTCACAATACGGACGTCGCCGTCGCAAGCCGAGGGAATCGCCAGGGCGGCCGAGGTTGCACACGAGCGTTCTCAGGTGCGTGCGCCCGACGTGCCGACCGAAAACGGGCTCACGCGCACCAGTGTGCGCATTCCGGTCGACTTCGAATTGCGCTATGCCCAGCCCGGTTCCGCCGCGCGGGTCGCCCGCGCGACGAACATCTCGACCGGCGGCGTGCTGATGAACTGCAGCGACATTTTACCGGTCGGCGCATCATTGGAACTGAAGATTCCGCTCGGCTCCCAAACCGTCACGGTCAACGGGCGCATCGTTGCCCATCAGCAGCAGAGTCCGAACTATAATGTCGCGTTTTACGATATTACCGATGAGGCGCGCGACACGATCGCGCGCTTCATCGAGTCTCACTCCCAAGCAGCCTAGACGAGCATATGTCAGACCTCCGGCCGGCTGCGCTCCCATCGCTCGAGGCGCCAACGATGGTGAGCGTCGGCGGCGGCGCGCCGGTTATGGCGATCATCGAAGCGGCCACGCAGAGCGAGTGCCGCATGCGATCGATGAATGCATTCGAAGTCGGCGATCGCCTCGAATTCCCGCTCGCCGTTCACGGAGCGCCGACACTCGCGCTGTCGGGTGTTGTCGTGAACCGCAAGAAAATCGGGCCACGCTATGCCTACGTGCTCGCGCTCCAACCGGAGCCGGTTCAGGCGGAAGCACTCGCCC
>DATHMY010000137.1:0-12922 GCA_035486535.1 Candidatus Acidiferrum sp. | reverse complement strand
ATCCACGTTGATCCAGGCCCCGGTGCGCTGGTGCGCGCGCTCTCCCACGTGCCACCGTGCAATCCGCGCGAACTCTCCGCGATCGCGCTCTCGCACAAACATCTCGATCACGCCGCCGACGCAACCGCGATGATCGAAGCGATGACCTCAGGCGGCTTTCGCCGTCGCGGCATCCTGCTCGCGCCCAAGGATGCCCTGGAAGGCGAGCCAACGGTATTGCCCTACGCGCAGCGCTTCGTCGAACGCATCGAGGTGCTCGAGCCCAGGAACGGTCCCTACCGCATCGATGACGTCGAGATGTACACGTCGCTCGCGCATCATCACGCGGTCGAGACCTACGGCATGCATTTCCGCCACGATGGCTTGCGCTTTTCTTATTTGCCGTGCGGGCGCTACTTCGAGAGCCTCGCCGCGGACTATGCGGCGCAAAAACCTGACGTGCTCGTGATCAACGTTCTTCGCTTTGCCGACGCAATGAACGTCGATCACCTCACCTGGGACGACGCACGCCGAGTCGTGGAAGAAGTCTCGCCGCGCGTGGCGATCTTCCAGCACTTCGGCACGAAAATGCTCGAAGCCGATCCGGGCAAGCTCGCGCAGCAACTCGAAGACGATCTCGGCATTCGGGCAATCGCTGCGCGCGATGGGCTCGAAGTCGACCTTGAAACGGAAGTTGCCGCGGTTGCCGGTTGAGATCGGGCGGGTGCAAACCCACGCGCTGGTTGACTTCTTTCGCGAGCATGAGCGCGAGGCATTGCGCGCGTTCTATGAGTTTCCGGTCGTCTGGCACGAGCAGGGCTACGGCTTTGCCGCAGTCGAGAATGAGGAAACGATCGCGGCGGGCACGTTGTACGTCGCTGCGTCGCTCGGACACGTCGAGCGTCTCATCGTATCGCCCGATCGTCGTCGCACCGGTATCGGACGCGCGATCCTCGCGGAGATGGCGGACGTCGCCAACTACTATAACTGCCACAAGATGACGGTGATGGTGCCGAACGGCCGCAGCGCCCAGCGTTTCTTTGAAGCTTGCGGTTACGGCGTCGAGGCGGTGCTTCCGCAGCACACCTTCAAACTCGACATGGCGATGATGCGAAAGTTCTTACTCTAGCCAGGTTTCACGCGGCGCAGTGGTTGGCGTGGCTCCTGCATCGGCTGCGACTGAGGGCCGCGAAGCCTTGGTGCGAGCAAACGCTCGAATTGTGGATAGTCGTGCAGCGAGCCGTGAAAGAAGATTACTGAACCATTTGCGCTCGACGCCGTTACGACCGGTCCACCACCCATGAGTGTTGCCTGCGCGTCTTGCGCGCTACGATTCACGCTGCCGTCGGTGCCGATGTCGTAGAGAATGCGGCCGGTGCCCGAGTGGGCTTCGATCTGCATGCCGGCGGCCGAGCCGATTGCGACGACGCCCCGGCTGGTTTCGAAGTGCGCGAGTCCTGGCTCGAAGACGCCGTTGTCGTAGACGATCGAGCCGGTGAGGCTGGTGACTTGAATCTGCTGCGCGCGACAGTTGCTCATGAAGACGTTGCCGCGTCCGGTTCGCAGACGTAGCCGGGCGAAGCTCGAGTTCGAGATGAAGACCGGACCGTTGTTCACTTGCACTGCTGCGGTCGTCGAGTCGTTGTCCATGTTGACCTCGCCGGCAACGACGTGTGCGACGAAGGCGGTGCCGCTGTAGCCCGAAAGCGTGACCGAACCGGTGTGCACGTTGATCAAGAGCAGCGGTGATTGCGACGGAACGGTGAGCGTGACGGCACCTTGGCCACGAATCACCAGCGCGTCGTGTTCGCCCGGAGCAAACGGCGGCAATGGAAAGAGTTCGGGCGCGAGGTTGAGTTCTTCGCCTTGCGCGGTGCGAATCGTCTGCGACCACAGCGGAATTTGTTGTGGGATGCGCGCGGCGACTTGGCGCGGCGGCGCGTGGTTGTACGTAACCGTTGGATCGGCTTCGATGTCGATCGCCGGACGGTCCCAGGTGTGGATGTTGACCGTCCCGCTCTCAAGTTGGACGACGACAAATGGCGCAGGCGTGGTTGGGATGAGCGTGGCCGCGGCATGGGCGCGGAGGCTCGTGCCGGCAAAAAACGCAAAAACGGACAGAAGCCCCGCGAGCCCCTGCCGCCAAGTGGTCGCCATTACTTCTGATGATAGGTGCCCGCTAGTGCGGGCATCATGAAGATGGGGTGAGCGTCTGTTCAATCTTCGGAAACCGTGCGAGAAAAGACGCACCACCTGACGGTGCACGCTGTGCCATGATCTCGCCGCCGTGCACACGCGCGATGGATCGCACGATTGCCAGGCCCAACCCAGTTCCAGGAACGTCGCGTGAGCGCGCTTTGTCAGCTCGGTAGAAGCGCTCGAAAATGTGCGCGATCTCGTCCTCAGGAATGCCCGGGCCGGTGTCGATGACCTCGATCCATGCGTCGTGCTCCTCCTCCCAAATCCGCACGGTAACGCCGCCGTTGGTTGTGAACTTGATCGCGTTGTCGATAAGATTGCTGACCAGCTGCCGCATGAGGTGCGGATCGCCTTCGATGAGCGGCGACGGCGAGGGCGCATTGAGCTCGAGATAGAGCTGCTTTTCGGCGGCGCGCGGCGCGGCATTGCGTAGCGCTTCTTGCGCGACGAGTGAGAGTGACACCGGTTCTTTTGGAATGCTATCGCCACGATCGGCTTTCGCGAGCGTCAGCATGCCGTTGACCATATCGGCGAGCGCGGCGCTTTCGTATTGGATCGTCTCTAAACTGTCGCGGCGAATTGTCTCGTCGCGATCTCCCCAGCGCAGGAGCAACTGCGCGTTCGAATTGATCGAGGTGAGCGGCGTCTTGAGTTCGTGCGAGGCATCGGAGATGAATTGCCGCTCGCGCGCGAAGGCCTCTTGCAGACGTGCGAGCAGGTCATTGAAGCTACGCGTCAATTCGCCGATCTCGTCGGAGCGGTGCGTGCCCGGCAAACGCAAGTCGAGCCGCTCCGATCCGATCTCCTGCATCGCGCGCGAAAGGCGTGTGATCGGGCCGATCGCCTGCGACGCGAGCAAAATCGAGAACGCCACGATGAGCATCGCCGCGCCGATCCAGATGAACGCAACGGTCCGTCCCGCCCGCACCAGGGTTTGGTTCAACTCGTCGAGCGATTGCGCGACGTGCACGACCACGGAGAACGAACTACTGCGCAGCAGGCGATCTTCGACCAGAAACCGGCGTGTGCCGAGTTCGACCTCGCGAAAGATGTGTGTGTGCTTCGCATCGAGCGACGTATTGGGTGGAATGCTCAGGGATCCGAGATTTGGCGAGCGAGCAATTGGATATCCGCGAATGTTATCGACCTGGATGAAGGTCGTCGGGGTCTCCCACACCGCAAGATTGTTGCTGTTGAAGATCTGCAGAAGAGACTCATCGACGACGTTGCCGAACGGCAGGGGATTGACCGGCTGTACCGCGCTCACGATTTCGTTCATCGTTTGGTCGATGCGCGAGCGCGCTTCGTCGTAGAGAATCGTCTGAAGGCGCCACACCAGCACCGCGCTGGTCGCGGCCAACGTCACGATCAGCAGGAGCGCGTACGCGGCGGCGATGCGCCACCGTAACGAGAGTCTCAATCGCGAATGGTGTAACCGACGCCGCGTACCGTCGTGATCAGTTTCTCGTCGAATCCTTCGTCGATTTTCCCGCGCAGGTAGCGGATGTAGACATCGATCAAGTTCGAGTCCCCGAGGAAGTCGCTGCCCCAGACGCCGTTGAACAGCTCGTCGCGGGTATGTACTTTGTTGCGGTGCAACAGCAGATACTCAAGCAGCGCATATTCTTTGGCGGTGAGCGCTATCGGCTTGCCGGCGCGCGAGACTTCGTGCCGGTCGCGATCCATGATCACGTCGTGATAGCGAATGACGTTGCTTTGCGGGGCGCGTTCGCGCAAGCGTGCGCGCACGCGTGCGAGCAGTTCTTCGGTCGCAAACGGTTTGGTGAGGTAATCATCGGCGCCCAAGTCTAAGCCGCTAACGCGATCGGGCACGCGATCCTTGGCCGTGAGCATGATGATCGGGACCTTGCTCTTGGCGCGAATGCGGCGGCAAACTTCGAGTCCATCCATGCGCGGCAGCATCAAATCGAGGATCACCAGATCTGGCTCTTTGAGTGCCTTTTCTAAACCCTCGAGCCCGTCGCGCGCGCTGTCGACCTCGTAGCCTTCGTGCTCGAGTTCAAGCTGCAGGACGCGACTGATCGCAGCGTCGTCCTCGACGACCAGGACTTTGAACGAATGGTCCAGCTCACTCATGTGAGCAGGGTTAGCGACGCGGCGCCGCCTTGCCCTCTGAACGCGGTTGGAATCCGGTGAAAATCGAGAGCCAGATCGCGGTCGCGCCACCGGCGGCAACCCACATGAGCAACGAGATGTTGCTGAAGGCACGCATGGTTCCGGCGCCGAGCGCTTGCAGCGAATGCACGAAGAGCGAACCGCCACCCAAGATCACCGCTGCAACGAGCCACACGAGCACGGCGCAGATGGCTGAGAGCGTGACGAGTTCGCGGAACGAGAAGACCGGTGCGGGGCGGTAGATCGTAGCCGTCAAAATCGCGGCGCGCAAGTCGGCCGGCGGCTCTTCCAGCGGAAGGGCAAAGAGCGCCCGGTCCAGTGCGTCGTCGTTATCAAAGTTCATTCGGCTACCTCCTCCGCGCCCAGGAGCTTGCGTAGATGCTCTTTGGCTCGGAATAAATGTGTCTTCACCGTACCCATCGGCAATCCCAGCACGGTGGCGATTTCTTCGTACTGTTTCCCTTGCAGATGGTACAGCGTGATGACCGCGCGATACTTTTCAGGCAGCGCGTCGATCGCTTCGTGCAGGCGACGGGCCTGATCCAGGGCGATGGCCTGCGATTCGGGTCCGGGTCCAGTGTCGGCCCGGTCGGGCATTTCATCATTACTATAACGTTTGCGGCGGTTGAGCCGGTCGCAACACGCGTGGTACGTGATGGCAAAGATCCAGGTCGAGAATTTCGCCCCGGGTTTGAACGTGCGCAGCGAGCGATAGGCTTTGAAAAAGGCTTCTTGCGAAACATCGCGCGCCTCTTCGACGTCGCGTAAGGTGCGGTACGCGAGATGATAGACCGCTCGGTCGTAGCGCTCGACGAGCATCGCGAAAGCCTCGGAACGCCCTCCGAGGGTCATTGCCACCAGCTCACCATCGTCGGGGCCGGGGCGGACCGTGGTATCTATCCGGCGCGCCTCCGCAATTGCTGCTGCCACGTCTTTCCTACGCGTGGGCGCGTAACGATGTTTCGGGTAGGTGCCTGAAACACCAGGGACGCCGCACCGTATCTGTGGCAGGACGAATTACGGAGGTCCAACCCCACCATGGTCCTGACAACGACGCTGAACAAGACACTCCCCCACGGCTCGCGGCCGACAATTCCCTCGGGCGGTACAGACTCCGCTCAAGCCCTGCGGCCCACCTTCGAGGGTTGGGGACCCCGTCTGTAGGAGCACCACAATGATGAACGACGACTTCTTTGCAGCGATCGCGGTCATGGTGATCTTCGGAGCACCCGTCGCAGCGTGGATTGTCACGCGGGTCCTGCAGCACAACGAGCGGATGGAGATGATTCGCCGCGGGATGGTCCCCCCACCGGGGGCGATGCCGCGCAACATGCCGCCGCCGAACTGGCAACCGGGCGCGATGCCGCCGCCGAACGTTAGCGGTAAGGGCTACCCTGCCTACGACGACTACTACTACGCCCAGCGGCAGATGCGCAAGGGCATCACGCTCGCCTTCATCGGCTTCGCGCTCTTCATCGGTTTGGGCTCGATCGGCCCGCTCGGTCACATCGGTTTTGCCGGTCCCTGGCTGCTCGGCGGTTTGATCCCAATGTTCGTCGGCATCGCCCAGATCGTCAACGCCTGGCTCAATGGTGCGCGGATCCCGGGTCTGAGTCCCGGGGGCTACTCCCAGCACGCGAACTACGGTCCGCCGCCCAGCGGCGGGATGAACGCCCCGCAGCCACCGCCGGCCGGACCCTACGCCTGGCGCCCGGGCTCGACCCCCGAGATCGAGCGCCCCGTTCCGCCGCCCGACCACCGCAGCTAAAAGCTGGCTCCGAGCGCGAAAAACGATAACGCCGGTTCCGTTGGAACCGGCGTTTCGCTTGTTTCGAGACTTTTAAGAAGAAGGAATAGGAGGGCGGGTTACTTGCAGGACACCAACGCGATGGCCCATCCTGCGGCCGTTCTGGTTCGAACGAGATACCCGTCCGCAGTTCGATCGTAGACCTGGTAACCGGCGCGAAGCGCGTCGGCAAGCGATTTGAAGACCATAAGACCTGCCATCTGCGGACCCTCCTTTCCGAGTTTTCACTCTCTATATCATATAACGGCGAATGAGTGCACGCGGTTCAGCGTTTAGCACGGACTTTTTTTAAAATTTGGCGAAAACGCATCCACGCATATGGCCACGATCGTGTCGTCCGCCGCTATCCATCACGCGCTCGTGCTCGATCGGCAAGAGCTCGCTCCCGGCATCGTTTTGTTAGGATTTGACGCGCCGGCGCTTGTGAGCGTGACGCGACCTGGGCAATTTGTCATGGCGATTCCACCAAGCGGTGAACGCGCGGCGACCGCACTTGGCATCTACGAGGCAAGCGGCAACCGTGCAAGCGTGATGTTCTTTGTCGTCGGGAAACGCACCGCGGAGCTCGCGGCACTCCAAATCGGCGATCACATCAAACTCGCAGGCCCACTTGGCCATGGCTTTACAGTCGAGAACGTTCGTGACGCCGCGATCGTTGCCGGCGGCGTCGGCATCGCCTCGGTGCTCCTTCCTGCCCAAACGCTCCTGCGCAACGGTGCTCGCGTCAGACTCTACTACGGCGCGCGCAGCGCTGAGTTGCTGGTTGACCGTGACCGCTTTACAAGCGAGGGTTGCGAAGTGCTCGTCGCCACCGATGACGGCAGCTTGGGCCACTCGGGCTACATCACCGATGTGCTCGCGGCGACCCACGAACCGCCCGAGATGATTCTCGCTTGCGGACCGACGCCGATGCTCCGCGCCGTCGCACGCATCGCCGACGAGCTCAACGTAGCGGCGCAACTCTCGCTCGAGGAAACCTTTGGTTGCGGCGTCGGTGGATGCTGGGGTTGCGTCGTGCCGCTTGTGCGTAGCTCCGATCAGGCACCAAGTTTTCCGCCGGCGCACCGCAACGGCAGCGACGTCGTGTATGCGCGCGTGTGTAAGGAGGGCCCGGTATTCTGGGCGCACGAGCTGCGGTGGTAGATTTGCGCGGCATCGATCTGGGCGTAAACATCGGAAAGCTCGAGCTCAACTATCCGACCTTCATGGGCAGCGGCTGTTACGGAAGCGGCGAGGAGTTTGCTCCGTTCATCGATCTTGCGCGGATCGGCGCGGTTGTGCTCAAGAGCGTGACGCGACTGCCGCGTTTGGGAAATCCGACGCCGCGACTGGTACATACGCCCGCCGGAATGCTCAACGCGATCGGTTTACAGAATCCGGGCATCGATTGGTATCTCGAACACGAGGTCGCGAAGTTTGCAAGCCGGCCGTGCGCGGTGGTCGGCAGCGTGGCCGGCTTCAGCGTCGACGACTATGCATACGTGGGCGAACGTCTCGCTGCGCGCGATGAGATCGACGCGCTCGAAGTCAACATTTCGTGTCCAAACGTTGCGAGCGAAGGCGAGACCTTCGCGTGCGATCCGAACTTGACCGGCAAGGTCGTGCGCGCGGTGCGCGCAACGACCGACAAGACGCTGATCGTAAAACTCTCGCCCAACGTCACCGACATCGCGTCGATCGCGCGCGAAGCCGAAGCAGCAGGGGCCGATGCGCTGGCCGTGATCAACACGGTGCGAGGGATGTCGATCGACGTCGATCGCTGGCAGCCGCGTTTAGGAAACGTCACCGGCGGACTCTCAGGTGCAGCGATCCGGCCGATCGCCGTGCTCGCGGTATACGAAGTGGCGCGCGCCGTGAAAATTCCGATCGTCGGGCAAGGCGGCATCGAAACGACCAGCGACGCATTGGAGTTTTTCCTCGCCGGTGCAAGCGCGATTTCGATCGGCACGGCGAATTTTACCGATCCGCAGATTCCCGAACGTATCATCGAAGAACTCGCGCAGTATCTGCGGTTGCGCAACCTTGGTTCGCTGGCTAAGATAGTCGGAAAGGCAAACGTGGGATTCTCGAATCCCTATCAATATGAAGGAGACGAAGGGTAAACGCATGGCGCAATTGATCGTCGCGCTCGATGTGCCGTCGGCCGACGACGCGGAACGGTTGATCGACCAGCTCTATGAGCTCGATGTCATCTTCAAGATTGGCATGGAGTCGCTCTACGGCTATCCCGAGCGAATATTCTCCTATTGCGAGGCGCGTGACGTCCGCTTTTTTGTTGATGCCAAGCTGCATGACATCCCGCGCACGGTTGGAGCTGCGATGACCCAGCTCGTGCGGCCGGGAGCGCATATTGTGAACGTCCATGCGCTGGGCGGCGTGGAGATGATGCGCGCCGCGGTTGAGTCTGCCCAGGCTCGCGCCGAGCAGCTCGGCATCACCGTCCCGCACGTGTTTGCCGTAACGATTCTCACCAGTCACGGTCCCGAGGATCTGGGCGAACTCGGTTTGCAAGGCGGTCCTGGAGAGAACGCAACCCGCTTGGCCGCGCTCGCGCGCGATGCTGGGTGTTCGGGTGTCGTCTGCAGCGCACACGAAGTGCGCGATCTCAAAGGATTCTTCGGCTACGATTTCCTCACATTGACGCCTGGCATTCGCCCCGCCGGCGAGGCGCACGGCGATCAAAAGCGCGTAGTGACACCCGCACAGGCGGTCGCCGTGGGCGCCGACTATTTGGTCGTTGGCCGTCCGATCACGCAGGCACCCGATCCGGCAGTCGCTGCACGCGCTGTGCTCGACGACATGCGCGCGCTTGTCTAACCTCGATCTCGAAGCCGCGCTGCGCGAGCGCGGCGCGCTCTTGCACGGGCACTTTCGCCTGAGCTCGGGGCGACATAGCGACGCGTTCATCCAAAAGTTTCGCATCCTCGAGAATCCGCCGCTGGTCGAGGCGGTGGCCAAGAACATCGCCGCGGCGTTTCGCAGCGTGAAGCCGACGGTAGTCGTGAGTGCGGCGGTCGGCGGCATCGTGCTCGGCTACGAGGTCGCCCGTCAACTTGGCACCGATGCGATCTTCGTTGAGAAAGAGAACGGCGTCGCGACGCTACGCCGCAGTTTCAGCCTGACGCCGCAGGATCGCGCGCTGGTGGTTGAAGATGTGGTGACCACCGGCCTGTCGGTACGCGAAGTCATCGAGGTCGTGCGCAAACATGGCGCGCAAGTCGCGGGCGTCGGCGTCATCGTGCAGCGCGGGTCGGCCGATTTCGGCGTGCCGACGCACGCACTGCTCAACATGCCGCTTGAATCCCACGATCCCAGCGAATGTCCACAATGTAAGGCCGGGGCGCCGATTGACGATCCCGGCTCGCGCCGGAATTGAATCTGCGAATCCGCGCAGCGACGCCGGACGACCGCGCCTTCATCGAAACGCTCGGCAAGCGCACCGCGATGGACAGCGTCTCATCGCTGCGCCACGCCGACCCGGCCGCGGTGATCGCCAATTTCGACCGTCTGCTCGCAATCGTCGCGCAACGCGAACACCTCGTGCTTATCGCCGAAGTCGACGACGTGCGCCGCGGATTCATGCTGACGCTGGATTCTCTACCGGACGAGGTGACCGGCGATGACCAAGCGTTTGTGGTGTACATGGCGGTCGAGCGCGAGTACCGCAGAGCGGGGATCGCCTCCGCGCTACTGGAACGTGCGGAGCATGAAGCTCGCAAGCGTGGCGCGCCCTACATCGCGTTGATGGTGACCGAAGAAAACACCGCTGCGCGGGCACTTTATGAACGCGCGGGTTATTCCACCGAACGGCGGCTGCTGTGCAAAACGCTATAAGCCCGCTAGGCTGGCGGCGTTTTTTCTTTGTGCTGCTCGGCATTGCGATCGTCGTGGTGCTCTATATTTTTGCTGCACACATCCCGCGCACGATTTCGATATTTTTGATCGCGGCGTTCATCGCGTTTGGCGTGCAACCGGTCACCCGTGCGCTCGTCCGGCGCAGCGTCCCCAAGGCGCTGGCGGTGACGATCGTCTTTGTCGGGCTTTCGCTGGTGATCGTCGTCGCATTGCTGGTGATCGTTCCGCTGACCGTCGCTCAGATGCAATCGCTCGTTATTAACGCGCCGTCGTACGTCACCTCGATTGAGGACTGGTCGCATGCGGCGCAGGCCTGGCTCCAAGATCACGTCCCCGGTCTGCATCTGCCGCAGAATACGTTCGATATCGGGCAGCTCGGCAGCGAACGGCTCAACGCGCTCGTAACCGGTTCGCTCACCTCGCTCGGGACCATCGTGATAGGTACGGCCACGGCGTTCTTCGTCGCCTTCTCATCGATCGTGCTGTCGTTCTTCTTTCTGCTCAACGACGATCAGATCGTCGCGGCCTTTACGTCGCTCTTTCCGCTGCGACGCCGCGCCACGGCCCGCAAGCTCGCGACGGAGATCACCGAGACGTTCGGCAGTTTCATTTCGGGTCAGGTGCTGGTCAGCGCGATCACGGGCATTGTAGTCGCGGTGCTCACCGCGCTCATCGGATTCAAGTTTTCGCTGATCCTCGGCATCGTCACCGCGGTCGCGTATGCCGTACCCGTGATTGGCATGTTGATCGCCCAGTGCATCGCGATCATTCTTTGCGCTCCGCAAGGCGGTTGGATGATTCTCTGGGTGCAGGTCATTATGTTTGTCATGGCACGCGTCAGCGACAACATTCTCGTGCCCAAGATCATGGGGCAATCAGTCGGCGTGTCACCGATCGGCGTGATGTTCGCCGTCTTTGCCGGCGGCGAACTTTTCGGCATTCCCGGATTGTTGCTGGGAATTCCGGCCGCTGCGTTGATTAAGATTTTGTGGCGCTATTTTGTTACGCCGTGGCTGAGCACGCGCTTGGATCGCGCTTAAGGTTTCGTCACCGCTGTAACGGGTAGAAGGGCCGCATGGACATGGCGGCGTGGCCCTCGATTCGCGAGTTTGTCATCCCGGTCGCTTGTATTGTCGTCGCAGCAGGCCTCGGCGGGTTGCTCGAGTTGTTCATGCAGCGGCGAATCGCCACCAGCAACTTCGTGCGTCGCCGCGCGTGGATGGTCGTATTGATCGATGCGCTCGATGCCGGCCTGCTGTTCTGGGCGACCGCGCTCGGCGTGCACGTGGCTCTCGCCGTCTCGACGTTGCCCGAGAATGTGCGCCGTATCCTCGATCAGTCGCTGCTCGTGCTCGTCTGCGCGTCGGTGACCGTCATCGCCGCGCGTTTCGTCGGCGGTGGTGTGCGGCGCCTGAGTCGCGGGCCTGGGCAGCAAATCGCATCTGGGACACTCTTTGCCAGTGTGTCCCAAGGCCTCGTTGTCGTACTCGGTGTGCTCTTCACGCTCAGCGCGCTCGGCATCGCGGTCACGCCGCTGCTGACCGCGCTCGGCGTCGGCGGCTTAGCCGTTGCGCTCGCACTGCAACCGCCGCTCGCGAACCTCTTCTCCGGTTTGCAACTGGTTGCGTCGCGACAGATTCGTCCCGGCGACTACATCGCGCTCCCGAGCGGCCAGGAAGGCTTCGTCGAAGATATCAACTGGCGTAGCATCTCGATACGCGAGTCGACGAACAACTTGGTGGTCGTACCGAACCTCGTCCTCGCGCAAGAGATTTTCATCAATTATCGTCTTCCCGAACCGCGGGTCGCGGTGCGCGTGCCGTTGCGGGTTGCATACGGAAGCGATCTGGATTTCGTCGAGAAGCTGGCACTCGAGGCCGTCTCAATGGTCGGGGATGACATTCACGTTCAGGCTGCATCTCGCGAAGCCTTTGTGCGGGTTCAAGAATTTGCCGACACGACCGTGAACCTTTCGGTGGGTTTCTTCGTCAAGCGTGCGATCGATCAGGAGCGCGCCAAGAGCGAGTTCCTGCGATGCCTTTACCAGCTGATGCGCCGCCACGACGTTGCCTCGCCGATCGGTAATCCGGTCCTTCCGAATGGACGCGCGCTGGCGGGGAGAGCATAAGTATGGACGATCGCTGGATCATTCCGGGCAGTACGCGGACACGGCCGCCCGGAGAGTTCGTATCGGTCGCTGATCCGAACGAGAGCGTCACCGTCACGGTGCGCGTGCGTTCGAAACATGCAAGTCCGCCGCTGCCCGGGCATCTTCTCCGCGACGAGTTTGCGGCCGCGTACGGCGCCGGCGAGGGCGACCTCGAGCGCGTCGATGCCTTCGCAAGCGAGAACGGGCTACACGTGGTCGAGCGCGACGCGGCTCGGCGTACCGTTCGCCTCGAGGGAACAGTTGCGCAGATGTCAGCAGCGTTCGGCGTTTCGCTCGGCACCTACGCGCTTGGCACGACGACGTTTCGTGGGCGCACCGGCACGATCTCGCTGCCGTCGAGCCTGACCAATGTCGTCGAAGGCGTTTTTGGCTTGGATACGCGCCCGCAAGCGCGGCCGCGCAGTCGTGTCGCCGTTCATGCCGAGACGTCATTTACTCCACCGCAGGTGGCGGCGCTCTACGATTTTCCCACCGGCGTCGACGGTAGCGGCGAGACGCTTGCGATCCTTGAACTCGGCGGCGGTTACAGCGCGAGCGATTTTTCGGCCTATTGCAAACAGCTCGGTGTGCCGGAGCCCAGCGTCGCAGTGGTGACCGTCGACGGCGCGACCAATTCTCCAGGAACCGATCCTGATTCGGATACCGAAGTGATGCTCGATGTCGAGGTCGCCGGTACCATCGCACACGGCGCCCGCATCGTCGTCTACTTTGCGCCGAACACTGACCAGGGATTCATCGACGTCGTCACCACCGCGGTCCACGATACGACGTATGCG
>DATHMY010000136.1:0-4809 GCA_035486535.1 Candidatus Acidiferrum sp. | reverse complement strand
GCGTTCTTGGCGCGGCCATCCATCGCGTAGTTGGTGTGGCCGGAGATCATAAGGATCGGCACACCGCGTGTACCTTCTTTTGCCCGGAGGCGTTCGACCAGATCGATCCCCGAGATTCCCGGCAGCATGAAGTCACAAATGATGATGTCGAACGGCCCCTGCCGGTCGACGGCGACGAGCGCGCTCTCGGCGTCATTGCACATGACCATCTCGTACGGGCCTTTGCGAAGGACCGTATCGATGAGCGTACAGATCGCGGGGTCGTCGTCCGCAATCAGCACTCGCCAATTGCGCTGAGGGGTCATGTCCTCAGCCATTCGGGTAGGCCACCTTCACGCCTCGGAAACGGATGTGTGACTTTGGTAAATTTTCGATAATCTCCAGCCCTTGGAGGCCGAATCCTGCGGCCGCGTCGTAGTTTAGGCGCGACATGGCCATCATCGATCGACTGCTCGCCCCGGGATCGGGTTTTCAGAAAAATTTCTTCTTTCTTGCCAAACGCTTCGTCGCGGGCGAAACGATCGGCTCCGCGATCGAAGCAGTTCGCAGCCTCAACGCTGCGGGCATGACCGCGACACTCGACTTCCTGGGCGAAGACGTTCTCGAGCGCGACGCGGCGATCGCGACCAGGGAGGCGTATATCGCCATGCTCGAGCGGATCCGGGAGACCGGCGTGCAGAGCAACGTCTCGGTCAAAATGAGCGCCATGGGCCTGCTGATCGACGACGGTTTCGCGCTCGACAACCTCACGCGCATCCTGCACTTCGCTCAGCGCAACGCCGATCCGTTCGTGCGAATCGACATGGAAGGTTCGGCGGTCACGCAAATCACGCTCGATCTCTTCGAGCGCGCCTACGCGCAAGACAAAAACGTCGGCATCGTGCTGCAGGCCTACCTCAAGCGCACCCCGTCCGACGTTGCGCGGATGATCGAACTGGGGGCACGCGTTCGCCTGTGCAAGGGCGCCTACAGCGAGCCCGCGGAGATTGCGCTCAAAGAGATGCCGGAGATTCGCCGGCAGTACGTATCGCTTGCCAAGGATCTGCTCGATCGCGGCAACTACCCGGCAATTGCGACGCACGATCGCGAGCTCATTGACGAGATTCGCACGTACGTACGCGAACGCGGGATCGCGCGTGACCGCTTCGAATTTCAGATGCTCTATGGGATCCGCCCGCAATTGCAGCGCGAACTGGTGGCCGACGGCTATCGCTTGCGTATCTACGTGCCGTACGGAACGCACTGGGCGGGATATTTTTTCCGCCGCGTGATGGAGCGGCGTGAGAACGCCATCTTCGCGCTGAGCTCGATGTGGTCCAAGTAGGCGCGGGTTAGCGTGCGTGCCGTCGTCCAGCGCGTGCGCAGCGCAAGCGTACGCGTCGAAGAGCGAACGACTGGGCACATTGGCGCGGGGCTCATGGTGTTGCTCGGCGTCGCGGTCGCGGATCGCGAAGATGACGCGCGGGCGATCGCCGAAAAAATCGCCAACCTGCGAATCTTTCCCGACGATGCCGGCCTGATGAATCGCAGCGTGCTCGATACGAGGGGTGCGATCCTACTCGTGTCGCAATTCACGCTGTACGGAGACGCTCGCAAGGGCCGCCGTCCATCATTCATTGCCGCCGCCAAAGAGCCGCTAGCGAGCGATCTCTACGAACGCACCGGGAGCGAATTGGAACGGCTCGGCCTGCCGGTGCAATACGGCGAGTTCGGCGCCGACATGCAGGTCGAGCTCATCAACGATGGTCCGGTCACGATTTTGCTCGACTCGCAGCGCGTCTTCTAAATCAGAGCGTAACGTCGGCAATCCGCTCGACGCGAAGCACCTTATCCGATTCCGTCAAACGGCCGAGCACGTCGAAGCCGCTGGTCATCGCACCGAACACCGTGAAGGCGTTGTCCAGATGGTATTGCGGCGAGAGCGTGATGTAGTATTCACTCCCGGCGGAGTCGCGAATCGGCGTGCTGGTCTTGTCGTCGTAGTTCAAGCCCATCGAGATCACGTAGCTGTTCTGCTCGAGTGGATTCTCCTCGGCCGGAATCGTGTAACCCGGACCTGGGGCGTTCTTGGCATCCTGTTCGCCGGTCTGCACGACGAAGTCGGGCACGATACGGAACCACGGGTTATTGTCCAAGAAGCCGCGATTCATCATGTTCAAGAAGTTAGTGACGGTCAGCGGCGCCCATTCGGGATAGAGCGCGACGTAGATGTTGCCCTGCGTTGTCACGATACGCACTCGCGGGTGCGGGCCAAGGCTGGGGGTTGTCATCTGCAGCGCCGTCATCGGAGCAATCGATCTGGCAGCGGTCGGCACGTCCTGCGGCCGCGGCGCGCCCGACGCCGGAACTTGACGCGGCAGCGCGGGCAACATCGCGAACGGATCGACCATCGGCGCGGGCGTGTGCACGAATGTGGGAATCGCCGTCCAATGGTCGGTGAGCTTCCCACCCTGCAGTACTCGAATCGATTCGGCAGCTTGTTCCTGCACGCGCCAGGACGGATCGTTGAGCAGCGGCTGCAAGTCGACGACCAGCGCTGGATCCTTGAGCTTGCCGTACCCGCGCACCGCTTCGATGCGGACGATCTCATCGCTATCGCTTAATCCCGATCGCAGGAACGCGACCGGAACCTTGGTCGCATACCGACGGAAAACTGTCCACATGATTTGTTCGCGCGCCAAGCCGCCGGAGATGAAGACGTTGCCGTAGGCGTGGTACAGGCTTGGCGCATCGGCGAATGCTTGCATCAAGCTCGCCGCGATCGAGTCAGCCAAGGGCGAATCGGCAAAGTTGCTTAGACTAATCGCCGCGCGGCCGGACACGATCGGCGAATCTTTGCTCTTCAGGACGCGAAGCAACTCCAGGGCGGCAGATTTTTCGGCCGCCGGGTCCAGTTTGTGGCCTTCCTCGTAGCGTCCAAGGGCGTCGGCCGCTGCAATCTGGACGGAACCAGAAGTATCGTCCCGTAGTGCCTCCACGAACGCGGTGGTGTCGCTTCCAACGCCGATGAGGCCCAAGCCGTAGATACTCATAGCCCGGACGGCGTCGCGAGGGTCGTTCAAATGCCCCTCCAGGAGGGGCACGCCGGCGGCTAGCTTGGTCCGCCCAATCGCTAGGGCCGCCCGGGCGGCCGTGGCGTCGTCGGGGGAGGCCAGTAGGGCGGCGAGGCGGCCGTCTCCCAGCGAGCGCTCCGATTCGAGGCGCACGATAGCGGTAGTGGTTGCCGGCGTGACCGCGCCGACCAGGACAACCGCAAGCGCGATAAGCGCAAGCGAACGCAAACTATACGTGAATTCTTGCATCGTCCCCCAACCAAAAGCATCGAACCTGCGTTCTAGTATATGCACGAAGACCGCCGTCCCTCTGGGCGGCAACGCAACAGTGGAAAAGAGAGCAAGCATGGCTACCCCGGAAAACCCAAAGAAGACCACCGGCATGTCGGTCCGCGAAGCGGGCCAAAAAGGCGGCCAGACGGTCAAGAAAAAGTACGGCCCCGAGTTCTACGAACAGATCGGCCGTAAAGGCGGGCTTGCAACAAAGCAGGCTCACGGTCACGAGTTCTACGAGCAGATCGGTAAGAAGGGTGGGAAGAAAGGTGGCGAAGCCACGCGCGATCGCTACGGCCCAGACTTCTACGAACGAATCGGACAAAAAGGTGGCCAAAAAGTCAAACAGCTTATCGAAGAAGGCAAGCGCGCCGCGGCTGCTCAAGAGGCAGAGCGCGAAAAACGCGCGAGCTAGTTTCGTTACGCTAAGCGCGGCGAGTATCGCACTCGCCGCCATCGCTCCGCTTTCACCGGTGTGGGTTCAAGCGTTTCCGTTGCCCTCGCCGCACTCGTCGGCTTCGCCGACCGCCTCGCCAATCGCACCTCCAAATATTTTCCCGCTCGGTTCGAGCCTCGCGTTTATACTCGAAGGTACGATTTCATCATCCGGGTCTAAATCGGGCGACATTGTCAAAGCTCATCTCGAGCGCGCGCTGGTCGTCAACGGCATTACCGTTGTGCCCGCCGGCAGTCTCGTCGAGATCAAAATCGCCGATGCATCCCCAGCGTCAAATCCCGACGTCTACGGCTTCGTGGATATCTATTTCCGTCCGCTTGCACTTCCCGACGGCCGGATGATTCCGTTGCACGCCCCTGCCTCGCACTTGAACGTTAACGTTTCGGCGGGGCACGCGTCGACCGCCGAGGTCGAAAACACTATCGGAGATATCTGGACGCCGACCATGCTGCTGCACGTCTTCCGCAAGGGACGCAATTTCGTGCTTGAGCCCGGCGCGCGGATCAATGCACTCACCGATGCCGCCGTGGTCGTCGCGCGCAACGGTACCGTGGCCATTGAAACGCCGGCGCCGCTCGTCCTGGACGCCGAAACGCCGATGTCGTCGTACCGCGCGGTGCCGATGGCCACCCCGAATGAAAGCTACAAGCCGCCACTCACGCCGCCGCCGCTCACGCCAATGACACCGGCGCCAAACCCGCGAAGCCCCCTACCGGCGTCAACATAATTTAAAGGAGCTCTCCGTGATTCGTCGCTTCTTCACCGTGCTGCTCGCGTCGTTAACCGTTTCATCGTGCGTAGGTCTGGCAGCCGACACACTCTCGCCCCAACCGCAAGGCGCCGAAGTCGCCTTCGTCTCAGGGATCCAGAGCGATCTCAGCTCGCGCTTTGCCACCATCGCGCAAGCGCAGGCAGCCGGCTATTTCCGCTACACCGGCGAGGACAAGACCGGCTCGATTAGCTATGCCAATCGGCAATGGACCTCAAGCGATCCGCAGCATCCCAGCCAACTTTGGTACAGCGTCG
>DATHMY010000135.1:0-5123 GCA_035486535.1 Candidatus Acidiferrum sp. | reverse complement strand
TTGCTCGGTGTGATGTTCACCGTCTTTGGGCTCAACGGGTTCCTGCACTTCATCCCGTCACCGGCGTTCCCGCCGGGATATCTCCTGGACTTCTTCACGGCCATCGTCGGCTCGGGCTTCTACGTCATGATCTTTGGCGTGCAGCTCATCTGCGGGCTGCTGCTGCTCACGAATCTGTACGTGCCGCTCGCGATCGTGGCGCTCGCCGGGGTGCTGCTGAATATCCTGACCTTCCACGCGACGATGAATCCGCAAGGGTTCCCGCCCGCGATCGTTGCGACGATCTTGTGGTTCCTCACCGCCTGGCCGATTCGCGCGCAATTCGCGCCGATCTTCGCGCGAAAGGCAGGCGTATGACGACGCTGACGCTTCCCTCCGATCGCGAGCTGATCTTTACGCATGTCTTCGACGCGCCGCGCGCGCTCGTGTTTGACGTAATGTTCGATCCCAAACACATTCCGAATTGGTGGGGTCCGCGGCGTTTACGCACCGTGATCGATGCGATGGACTTTCGTCCCGGTGGCAAGTGGCGCTTCTTGCAGTACGACACCGACGGTACGCTGCACGCTTTCAGAGGGGAGTATCTCGAAATCGACGTGCCCGAACGCGTCACCGCGACGTTCGAATACGAACCGTGGCCGGGCAAGATCAGCACCCTCACGCAACGTTTCACGGAAGAGGGTGGCCGCACCACGGTGACGAGCCATCAAATCTTCAGCACGTCGCAAGAACGCGACGCCATGGTCAGCACCGGCGCGCAAGCCGGCTACACGGAAAGCATGGAACGTTTAGCTGAGTTGCTCGAGCAGCAGCGCTAAGCGCTACGGCGGAATTCGCCGAGGCGATCTTCTAAGCGCAGGAGCGCGTCGACGACGTTCGGATCGAACGCTCTGCCGCGCTCACCACGAACCTGCGCGAGAGCGTGCGTTTGCGTAAACTCGATGCGGTGCGGCCGCTCCGAGGTTAGCGCAACGAACGTGTCTGCCACGGCCACGATGCGTGCCCAAATGGGAATGTCTTCGCCGGTCAAGCCTTCGGGGTACCCGCTGCCGTCGTAGCGCTCGTGGTGGTGGCGCGCGATTGCTTCGGCCATCCGCAGCAGCGGACGGGTCGCCCCGATCAGAATCGTGGCGCCGGCTTCGACGTGACTGTTGACCACGCTGCGCCAACGCATCGGCAACGCTGCCGGCATCGTACGCACGCGCTCGGGCACCGCAAGCATGCCGATATCGTAGAGCAGCGCCGCCGAGCGCAGCGCGTCGATATCGCTGGGCGCAAGATGCAACTGTTCCGCGATCGCAACCGCAATATCGCGCACCGCTTCGCTGTTGTTCGCAAGCTCGCGGTTCGCCGCGCGCATCGCGCGGAAGAGGCGTTCGACTGTGTCGCGCTCGTCGGTCGGCAACACGATCTCGCCGTAGGTCGAGCGGCTCGAGGGCACCGCCGCCGCAAAACGACGCAGTTGCGCAGTGAAATCTTTGATCGAGATCGGTTTTTCAACGAAGGTCGTTGCGCCGGCGTCCAGCGCGCGCGGCCCCAGGCTGAGGTCACTGTGCGCGGTGAGCATCATGATCGGGGTTGCGTCGTAGGCCGGGAGCGCACGAAGCGCCTGAGTAAACGCCACACCGTCCATGTCGGGCATGAAGTAATCGACGATGACCAGCGACGGACGCAGGGCCGGCAATTCAGCCAGCGCAGCGCGCGGATCGCTAAAGGCAATGGGCGCCTCACCCAAGACCCGCTTGATCACGGCACTGAAGAGTTTGAGAGTTGCTTCGTCGTCGTCGACGATCACCACACGGAACATAGAACTAGTGTGCCCACTTTTTGTGTGAGGCGGATTATCGGGGAGATAACCTTTAGCCGCGCCTCTGTAAAGCGGCCGTCAAGGGGCCGAGCGTGCGTTCTCCCGCTTTACCTTCATCCGGGCGAAGAGATAATATACCGGAATTCCCGTAAGCAGCACGCCGATCCCAAACGCCGCATCCATTGGCGACTTCAGTATCACGTCCAGCACGATCGACCAGGCGACAACCAGAAAGAGCAGAGTGCTCCATGGGTGCAGCGGGATGCGGAACCAGGGTTCCGTCGCGCCAGTCGCGCGGTCGCGCCGCCGAAAGATGAAGATCGCCAACGCTGAGAAGCCGAAAAAGATGTAGTCGATACTGGTGACCCAGTTGAGGATCAGGTTGTAGCGCTCGGGTCCCGCCAGCGCGATCGCGGCCGCAGCCGCGCCCTGCACGGCGATGGCGATAACCGGCACGTGCGTGCGCGGGCTAATCCACGCGAGCTGTTTGAAGAACGTTCCGTCGGCGGCCATTTGGAAATACACGCGCGGCGAGGTCAGAATTTGGTTAGCAATAAAGCCGAGCGTCGAGAGCGCAACGATTGACGCCATGACCTTTGCTCCGACTGGTCCGAGAACGGCCTGGACAATATCCGACGCCGGCGTCATCGTTCCGGCCAAACCACCGGGTCCCAGCACATAGAGGCAGACCGCGTTCATGCCCAGATAGAGCACGATGACGCCGCCTACCCCGAAGAGGATGCCGAGCGGCAGCGAGCGCTTCGAGTCGCGTGTCTCGCCGGCCATAAATGTTGACGTTTGCCATCCACTATACGCAAACATCACCGGCACGAGCGAGAGGCCAATTGCGACGAATGGATTGAAATCAGGCGGCAACACGATCGGCGTGCCCTGCCCGGCCGCTGCGTGCACGGCAAAGAGCCCGGTGACGATCACCGCCCCGATCGCCGCGATCTTGGCGATCATGAAGCCGTTTTGCATGGTGGCGCTTTCACGCACGCCGAAGCAATTCACGATCGTGAATACCGCGAGCACCGCGACCGCGACGACCGTCAACTGTACGCTCGTCAAGGCAGTGCCGGTGATCTTCGGCAGATAGATCGCGAACGTCACGGCCGATGCGGCGGCACCACCGCTTTGCGATACCAGCAGCAGCGTCCAGCCGTAACAGAAGGCCACGATCGGGTGATACGCGTCACGCAGATAGGCGTAGACGCCGCCGTCGTACGGACGTCGCGCGGCGAGTTCAGCGAAGACACCAGCGCCGACGATGGCAATGACGCCGCCGATCGACCACGCAAGCATAATCAAGAGCGGCGTGTGAACTAGGCGTGCGACAACCGAGGGGTTGACGAAGATGCCCGAGCCGACGATGCCGCCCATCACGATCAGCGCGGCGTCGCGCACGCCGAGGCGACGCAACAGGTGGGGCCGCTCAGGCCGTTCGGGCAACACGCCTCCAAACATAGTAGAAGATCACGCCGGCAACGATCACCAGCGCGCCGTAGAGCGTGTCGAGCGGCACGAGAATCACTTCGGTAACGAAGATCGCGAGCAGGACGAGCATCAGCACGATCGTTGAATATGGATGCAGCGGCACGCGGAAGCGAGGCTGCACTTTGTCGCCATCGCGCTTACGGAAGATGAAGATCGCGCCGGCGGCCAGCACGACGAAGATCCACTCGGGGGCGGTGATCCAGTTGACAATCTTGTCGTAGTCGCCGCTGATGGCGATCGCGGCAGCGATTACGCCTTCAAGGATAATTGCAATCGTTGGTACGTGCGTCTTCGGATTGATCCAGGCGAGTTGTTTGAAGAACGTCCCGTCGGCCGCCATTTGGTAGTATATCCGCGGTGCAACCAACATGCGTGTGCTCACGAATCCGAGCGTGGAAACGGCGATCGCGATCGCGATCAGTCGCGCGCCGATCGGCCCAATGAGCGCTTGCATGACGTCCGACGCGGGCGTTTTGCTTGCAGCGAGCCCCGCCGAACCGAGCACGTGCAGGCATCCGATATTCACGAGCACGTAGATGGTAACGACGGCGAGCACGCCCATGATCAAGCCGCGCGGTATCGTGCGTTCGGGATTGACGGTCTCGCCGGTGATATACGTTGCACCTTGAAAGCCGTTGTAGGAAAAGAGCACGGGCAGCATCGCGAGCCCGAACGCCCCGAGTAAGCCCGCGTTGCTGCCGAAGCCCGGAAGCGTCGCCGCCGCGCCGGCGGCTGGATGCGCGACGAGGCCGGCGACGATCAGCGCGGCGATCGCCGCGACCTTGAGCACCACGATACCGTTCTGCCACGTCCCGCCTTGCCGCACGCCCAGACAGTTGATGCCGACCAAGACGGCCAGCATGACGACAACGACAATGCGCGGATCGAACGCCACGCCGGTAATTATCGTGAGATAGTTCGAGAAGAGCACGGCCGCTGCCGCGCTTCCGCCGGTATCGGCAATCAACAGCAGCGTCCAGCCGAAGACGAACGCGACCACCGGGTGATAGGCGTCGCGCAAGTAGGCATAGATGCCACCGTTGACCGGCCGGCGCTCGGCAAGTTCGGCAAATATGAATGCGCCGATGAGCGCGAGCAGCCCACCGATGACCCAGCAGCCGATCGCGAGCCAACCCAGGTGGGCGCGATTTGCCACCACGGCCGGATTGCGAAAGATCCCCGAGCCGATAATGCTGCCGATGGTAATCAGCGTCAGGTCGAAGACGTTCAACCGGCGTCGGAGCATGGACATGCCCTGGCTGAATACTACGGAAGGGCTAGCTGGCCTGCGCGCTCCGTACGGTCATTTCATGCGCGACCCGCGAGATTTCGTTCAAGTTGCCGCGAACCGCGGCGACCACGCCCGGATCGTAAAGCGTCCCCGCGCCTTTCTCGATCACTTCAATTGCTTGCGCGAGCGAAAGCGCGGGCCGGTCATTGCGCGCGCGCAAAAGTGCGCTCATCGTATCGGAGACGGCGACGATTCGTCCCATGATCGGGATCGACGATCCACGCAGTTTCTTGGGATAACCGGATCCGTCGTAGCGTTCGTGATGTGTTTGCGCGATCGCGGCCGCCGCGCGCATCACCGGGTCTTTGCTCACGCCAAGCAACCGCGCACCGGAATCGGCATGCCGCTCGATCGAGACGCGATCGGCTTGCGTCGCCGGATTGTGGCTCTCCAAAATGCGTTGCGGAATCTCGGTCTTACCGACGTCGTAAATTCGCGACGCGAGCAACAATAATCGCTGTTCGTCGTCGGTGAGTTGGAGTTCGCGCGCCAGCGCCATCGCGATCTGCGAGGAGAGATTGTGATGCA
>DATHMY010000134.1:0-5122 GCA_035486535.1 Candidatus Acidiferrum sp. | reverse complement strand
GACCGCATCGTCGTAGCGATGCAATTCGAGCAGTGCAAGGCCCATGCCGTTGAGTGCGGTGAGGTTCGTCGGGTCCCCGTCGAGCGCGCGCGCATAGTAGACGTCGGCTTGGCCCGGCTGGTGGATCGCGTAGTAGACTTGCCCGAGTTCGCCTTGCACGCCGGGATCACTTGGAAAATCGCGCGCCAGTTTTTCGATGTCGACTTCGTATTGAGCAAGATCGCCCTTGCGCACGTGCAATTCGACGAGATCGTTCACAGAATCAGTGCCGGGCAACGCCGCATTGAACTGCGCGATCGCATCGTCGACGCGATTCTGCTCGGCGTACACCGTACCCAGGCGGTTGTGCGTCTCTTTGTCGGCCGGCGCAAACTTCAAGATCTCTTCGTAGACGAACTCCGCGCGCTGGATCTGCCCGGTGCGGAAATAGAGATCGCCGAGGAACCGGCGTGGCCCGACCTCGCCCGGATGAATCACGACGTAGAGGGAGAGGCGGCGGATTGCTCCGGGCATGTCGCCGGCCGCAATGCGCTCGCGCGTTGCCTGGATCGCCCCATTGGGATCCGACGGGAAGCCGGTTAGGGTGTTGTCGTCAATGTTGGGGTCGACGTAGACGTTGGGCTGATCGGCGGCTCGCGCGAGCATCGGCGCACTGGTCAACGTAGCGAACATCACCAGCGCGACCACGGTCGCCATGACGCGGTGCTTCATTCCCCGGCCCTCCTCGGCGCGCACTACCATTCTACTCCGATTCCACGCGCTAGGAGCGCTTATTGTGACGCCCGTCCTCATCGTCGCGGCAGTTTTCCGCGAGGCGCTCGAGCAGGCCGGCGAATTCCGAACGCTCCTGCGCCGAAAACCCGCGCAGCGCGCGCTCGGTCTGCTCACCGACGATCTCCGAGAGCACCGGGCGCAGATCCGATCCGCGTTTGGTGAGATAGATGCGAACCGAGCGGGCGTCGTCAGGGTGGGCCCGGCGTTGCACCAGACCGTCGCGGACCATTCGCTGGACGGTGCGCGTAATCGTGGGCATTTCTACGTCGAGCCGATCAGCGATCTCGCGTGGGGTGAGGCCATCGTCATCCCAGAGGTGGCGGAGCACCTGATATTGCCCCAGGCGTAGGCCGGAGTGCTGCAACGTACGATCCACCCGGGCGCGGATCGTGCGAACCGCGTTTCCCAATGCGCGAAAGACGTCGCTCTTGGCGTTCATCGCACGAGCGGCAGCACGTTACTCGGGGTCAGAGGATAGAACGTCATGAGTAGCACCAGCAAGAAACACGCGAGGGCGCTAATCCATGCCAGCGGAGCGAGCGGACGTACGTCGTGCGTGTGGCCGTGCCCGTCGCGCGCGTACATAGCGAAGATCACCTTGGCGTACGCGTAGAGCGAGATTGCGGTACCGGCGATCAGCACGCCGCCCAGCCACGTGTAGCCGGCGTTGACGCTGGTCGAAAGAATCAGAATCTTTCCGAGAAATCCGGCGGTGGGCGGCAAGCCCGCCATCGCGAGCAAGAAGAACGTCATCAGTGCGGCGACAACCGGCCGCCGCCGGCCCAAGCCGCGGTAATTTGCCAGCGTCGAGCCCTGCTCGGCGTCGTCGGAAAGTAAACTCGCCACCGCAAATGCGCCTAAGTTCATGAACGTATACGCCGCGATGTAATAGATCGCGTAGCGCAGGCCGAGCGGCGTCCCCCCCGCGAGCGCGGTGAGGATGTACCCGACCTGCGCGATGCCCGAATACGCGATGAGCCGTTTGAGATCGCGCTGCGCGAGCATGCCAACGTTGCCGGCGATCATTGAGATCGCGGCGATGATCCACACCGGGAGTAACAGCCGGCGGTCGACACCCGCGGGCAGCGCTGCGTAGATGAAGCGCGCAAAGACGGCAAGCGTCGCGGCTTTAGTCGCCACACTCATGAACGCGGTCACCGGCAGCGGCGCGCCTTCGTAGACGTCGGGCGACCAGGTGTGGAACGGCACCAAGCTCAGTTTGAATGCAATGCCCACCAAGAACATGCCGCCGCCCAGCCAGAGCAGCGGATTGCTTGCCAGCGCCGGTGAGACGAGATCGGCGAGCGTGACGCTACCGCTTGCGCCGAAGAGCAGCGCCATGCCGTACAACAAAAAGCCCGATGCGGTCGAGCTGAGGATCAAGTATTTGAGCGCAGCTTCACGCGCCGTGCGGCGGCTCGAGAGCCCACACAAACAGTAAAGGGCAAGCGAGAGCAACTCGATGCCGAGGAAGATCGTCATCAGGCTGCCGGCGCCGGCCATCAGCATCGCACCACAGGTCGACCACAGCATCAGCGCAACCGCACCGGGAATGTGCTCCGGTGAGCCGGTCGTACCGTACAACAAGATCGAACCAAAAGCGCAAATCAGAATGATCTCTTGGAAGACCACGCTGAATCCACCGACGATGAACGCACCGCCGAAGGCCGCGTAGTCGTGACCGTATGCCATGCCGCACGTGGCGGCGGCGACGATCAGGCCGGCCAGCGCGATCCCGATGGCAACGTAACGGTTAGCGTTCTTCGGTGAGAGCAGGTCGACAAGTAGCACCACGAGCGCGCTCACCGCGACGATCGTCAGTGGCGCGAGCGCATTCCAATCGGCACCGGTAACAGTGATATTCATCGGCCCGCTCCTTGCGTTGCAGCCGCAACGCTGTAGAGCGTAGGATCGAACGTCGTGAGCGCGTGCGGATTGATGCCGAGTAGCACGAGCGCAAGCACCAGCGGCGCAATCGCGAAGGCCTCGGTCCACGAAAGATCCGCTCGCACCGGAAGATCGGCGATTTCCGGCCCGTTCATGATCCCTTGATAGAGGCGCAGCATATACGCTGACGCCAGCACGATTGGAATCAAGGCGACGACGACCACCCAGATCCACCCCGTCTGGAAGACGCCGGTGAGAATAATGATCTCACCGACGAAGCCGGCAAGGCCAGGTAACCCGAGTGCCGCGAGCGACGCGATGCACAACGCCCCGGCCAGACGCGGATTCTGCGCGCCCAAGCCACCGAGCCGCGTGAGCGAGCGTGTTTCCTCGCGCGATTCGACATACCCCAAGATCAAGAATAGCGCCGCCGAGAAGAGCCCGTGCGCTACCATGTAAATGACCGCGCCCTGCAAGGCGACCGGGTTGAACGACGCGATCGCGATTACGATCAGCCCAAGGTGCGAGAGCGACGAATACGCGACAACGCGCTTGCTGTCGGTCTGCACGAGCGCGGTGAACGCGCCGTAGAGCAGCGAGACCACGCCGAGTATGATGAAGAGCATCGCGGCGTCGTGCAAATAATCCGGCATGAAGGCCATGCAGATTACGATCAAGCCGTAGAGGCCGGCCTTCGATTGCACCGCGCTCACCACCGCAACCATCGATGGCGGCGTGTCCGCATAGGTCAGCGGCATCCAGGTGTGCAGCGGCCAAACCGGCGTCTTCACCAAGAACGCGAAGGCAAAACCGGCGAAGATCCACGGCACCCACGAGCCGATCAGGTGTACGCCTTCGCGTCCGATCACATCGGTCGACCCGTAGAGCACGCCGAACGCCGCGGTCGCGAGCAAGAGCGTCAAGCCGCCGGCGAAGTTGTAGATGAAGTAGCGCCAGGCCGTGGCGTGATGCTGGCCCCAGCCGATCAATACGAAGAACACCGGCAGCAGCATCAAGTCCCAGAACAACGCGAAAACGAGGAGGTCGCGCGCGAGGAACAGCCCGAGCATCGTGCCCTCGAGCAAGAGCAGTTGTGCAACAAAGGCACGCGTGCGCGACACGTTGGCGGCAAGGATCGCGCAGAAGGTGCAGACGGTGAGCAGCAGGACGAGCCAAATCGAAACTCCGGTCGCACCGAAGTGGAACGACGATTCGAACGGTCGCGAAAGCCAACGGAAACTGAACTCCGAGCCCCCGCTCTGCATGAGCAGCGCGCCGGCGAAGGTGGCCGCCGCCACGATCGCACCCGCCGCTTTGGCTGCGGTCGCATTTTCGCTGCGTAGGACCAGCATGATAAGGCCGGCGGCGATCGGCACGAGGATCAGCAACAGGGCTAACATCTAGTGCAGACCTCCGGCAACGATCGCGTAGTAGACGATGAAGCACGCAGCCCCGAAGACGAGAATGAGCGCATATGCGCGCAGCAGGCCGGTTTGGAATGAACGAGTGAGCGTCCCCAGCCACTCGGCCGAGATCACGGTCTCGCGCACAGCGCCATCGATCACGTGAGGATCGAGGTAGCGGCCAAAGAACCGGCCCAGTGCTTGCGACGGGCGCACGAAGAGCGCATCGAGTGCCGCATCAAAGTAGAACGCGTTGGTGAGCACGGCGGGCATGTGGACGGATTCGGCGCGCAACCGCGCGACCGCGTTGCTCTGCGCGTTTGCGGTCGCGTAGCGCAGGTAGGCGATGCCAATGCCGGCGAGGACGACGATGAAGGTTATTAACCCGGTCATGCCTTCGCTGATCGCGGTAGCATTGAGCACCGGATGCGGAAACTGCTCGGCAAAGAAGTGGGCCCACGGTGAGTTCTCGCCACCGAACATGATCCAACCGATGAGCACCGAGAACGGAATCAAGATCGCAACCGGCACGATCATGAACCATTCCGCATTCGCGGAGTGTTCTTCAGGCGTCTCCTCGGACGCGTGTCCTGAGCTGGCCGCCGCATGCGACGTACCGGCCAGCTCGGGGTGACGCATTCCCAAGTCGGACGGATCGACGCCGCCGCGATACGACCCGAGAAACGTCACGAAGAACAGGCGACACATATAGTACGCGGTGATTCCGGCGGTAACGATGCCGAGCGCGTACAGCCACGGATTTCCGTGCGCCAGCGTCCCGTAGATCACTTGGTCTTTACTGAAGAAACCGCTGAAGCCGGGGATGCCGCTAATCGCGAGCACGCCCGTACCAATCGCAACCGCCGCGAAAGGCAGCCGCTTGAGCAAGCCGCCCATCCGGCGCACGTCCTGCTCGTCGTGCAGCGCGTGGATAATGATGCCTGACCCCAGGAAGAGCTGCGCCTTGAAGAACGCGTGGGTGAAGAAATGTGCGACACCGCCCTCGTACGCGCCGACCCCGACACCCATGATCATGTAGCCGATCTGCGACATCGTCG
>DATHMY010000133.1:0-7834 GCA_035486535.1 Candidatus Acidiferrum sp. | reverse complement strand
AGAAATTGCCGCGCGTACGACGAGAGCGACTCGACGTAGCGGCGTTGCCCTTCGGCATAAATAGTATCGAACGCGAGCGACGACTTCCCCGATCCGGACAGACCGGTCACGACGATGAGCGCGTTGCGCGGCAGCGTGAGGTCGACGTTCTTGAGGTTGTGTTCGCGCGCGCCCTTGATAACGATGTGGTCAAGACCGGCAGCCATACAGCCTCCCTATGACTCCGGCGAGGGGTGGGTGAGTTTCAGGTACTCGCCGGCAATCACGAGCGAGCTGTAGGCGACGATAATCTGCTGGAGCAGGCCCGTGACCAGCCAGCCGCCGGCATCTGAGACGCGTCCGGCAAGCGAGCCAAGCCAGCCGCCGAGGATGGCGATGACCGCGATGAGCGCGACCACGGCAAGCGTCGGCATAACGTTGCCGAGCGCCGTGGCAGCCGATTGCACGATGCCGGCGATCGGCGGCTGTTCGCCGATGACCACCGCGGCGAGCGTGTAAATGAAGAACACCGCGCAGGCCACGAGTGAGACGCCAAAGGTGGCCGGGCCAAGGACTGTGGCGGAGAAGCCGATCGCAACCAGTAGCACCACCGCCCCGGCGATCGCCGCCCAGCGATGTGCGAGTGCATTCCAGCCATCGGCAAGGCTGGTACGCTCGTGGCGCCATGCCGCACCAGCCATGCCGGTTACATAGGCCATCTGCGCGAGCGAGATCGCCAGCATCACGGTGACGAGTAGACCCAAGAGCACGAGCTTATCCGAGAGCGCTTGCAACCCGATGCCCGCAACCGTTTGTAGCCCGCCGGCAACGATACCCGGCACGAGAATCACCGGATTGCGCATCAACAGCGTCCACGCCCGCGCAAAGGTGTTCTCGAGGTCGCGAGCGCTCTGCGTCATGCGCGCTCCAGCGCGCCGAGCACTTCGCCGATCGTGGTGCACGTCGCGTTCGGCGGCGGTGCACCCGCCGGCACGCGTTCGTTGCGAACGTTCAGCCAAACCGCGTACAGCCCGGCTTCGAGCGCACCCCGCACGTCGCGTTCATAGCGGTCGCCAACCATCGCACTGCGCGCCGGCGCGGACCCGAGCGTCGTGCAGGCGTGCGCGAAAAGCAGCGGATCGGGTTTGATCATGCCGACTTCGTCAGCGATAAAGAGCGCGTCGAAGTACTCGCCGATCTGCAAGAGCTTGATCTTCTCTCGATGCGTCTCCGAGAAGCCGTTGGTGACGATCCCGAGCTTGCACCCTCGTTCGCGTATCGTGCGAAGGAGTTCGATCGCGCCGGGGAAGACCGAGAAATACTTCTTGCGGTATTCGTGGTAGTTGGCGGCGCTGCGCTGGGCGAGATCCGCATCGGCGATGCCGACGCGCTCGAGTGCACTGTTCCACATCGCTTCACGCAGGCCCGAGAGACGAGTGCGCAACTGCTCCGGGCTCAAACGATGCCAGAATCCCTCAGCCTCGGCGACGTACGCTTGCTTGAGCGCGAGCGCGTCAACGCCGCGTTCCAGTGCGATCTCGCGCGCGACCTCTTCGGCCGCGCTGGTGAACGCGAACGTGTCGTCATGCAATGTGTCGTCCAAATCGAACAGGACGACTTCCAATTTTCGACTCATGTTAGAACCGCACGCGGAACGATTGTTCGCCGAGGCCGTTGATGCCGGCCACGATTGCCTCACCTTCGATGCTGGCGCCGGCATCCACTTCACGCATGCGCGCGCCGCAACGCAACCGCAGCGTGCGATCGGCGCCGTCGACTTCGCGCGCGTGCACGATGACGCCGTCGCCGTCTTGCGCAGGTTTGGTGCCCGTGACGATCACCGCAGGATCCTCACTCGTAAAGAGCCGTACCCGCGGCGGGTAGGCGAATGCTTCGTAGGCTCCTTCCAAGCGCCCGTTCGAGATGCCGGGCTCAAACGGTGCAAAAGCCCACGCCAGTTGCGCCGCACCGCGATCGCGGAGCAACGACGCACGAAAGTACGTACCGCCCGCGCGCAACGCGCTCGACTTCCAATCCGCCGGATCGAGAACGAAGAGCGCGACGCCCGCGCGTTCGTCGCTTAGTGCAAGATAGCGCCGATCGATGCCGTAGTGCAGCGCCGGCGCGCGGAGCGCGACCCAGTTCTCGAGTGCCAGCGTCGCGTGTGCGCGCCAATCGGTCGCGCAAGCAACGCGCACGAAGGGTTCGCCGCGGCGCACTTCGATCGCCATGGTCAGCGGCGAGGATCCGGCCACAAAGCGAATCTCGACGCCATCCTCATGCACGTCGATTCCGGACGGTCGCACGCGCAGCCGCCAGCCGTTTGGAAAATCGCGGAAGGCGCCCAGCAGATTGGCTTGCGCCAGCGGAACCCGCGTGCGCGGCGAGCCGAGCTCGAGCAGCGCACCGTGCGCATTCACGGTCGCCTGCACCAAGCCGTTGTCAAAACGGATGTCGTCGCCGTCGCGTACCGGACGGGACGGTTCGGGCGCACGCACGTTCGGCGCGCGCGGCAGCATCGCGTCGGCGGACTTCTCGACCAATTCTACCTGGCCGTCCGCAAGTGCGACCCGCAGCCTGTCGATCAAATCGGCGGGCGCGTGAACCGCGATACACCACGCGAGCTTTTCCTCGACGATAGCAATCTCGTGTGGCGAGGGCGGCACTACGAGATGGTTACACTCTCGCCGGGATGCATCACCGTTACCGCTGTTTGCGGCGCAACGCGCGCAACGGCGGCCTTGAACGTGTCGCCCGCCTGCGGGCCGAGCACCTGCGCGTTGTGCGCGTAGTGCACCGGTATCGCGTGCGGCACGTTGAGCAGTTTCACCGCTTGCGCCGCGTCCTCGGGGTTCATCGTGTACGGCCCGTTGCCGGCCGAGAGCACCGCCAACTGCGGTTGGTAGCGGCGTCCGAACTCCGCCATATCACTGAAGAGATCGGTGTCTCCCGAGGCATACACGCGCACGCCGCCAAGATCGATGATGAATCCGGCCGCGGGGAAACCGGCAAAGGTCGAATGAACGGCCGGCACCAGCCGCGTGTGGATCGTGCCGAACGTCGCCGATCCGCCAAAGTTCATGCCGGCACCGCCGTTAAGCACGATCTTGGCCGGATCAAGGTTTGCGGCTTTAAATTTCGGCACTAACGCGACGCGGAAAAGATCGCTCTGGCCGACGGTCATGACCGGCACGCCGGCAGCGACCAACGCCGGCAACAGTTCGAAGTAGTCGCCCATATGGTCGCCGTGATCGTGGGTGAGCGCTACCAGCACGTATTGCGGATTGCGCGACTTAACGTGCGCAGCGAAGGCCGACGCACTTTGAAGCTCGGGCGGTTTGTCGAGGTTGAACGCCTTCCAGCCGGCGTTGTTCCAGATCCACGCATCGACCAGGACGATTGCGCTGTCGTCGGGCGTCGCGAGCTCGTAGACCCCGCCGCCGAACCAACGGACTTTCACCGATTTACCGGGCGTCGCCGCCTGGGCGACTTCGCCGGCCGCCGCTGTACCGACGGCCGCGGCCGCACTCGTTTGCAAGAAATCTCCGCGCGATAGCATCTATACCAACTCCTTGAGGGCAGCATCAAAGATCTTGGGGGCTTTGCCTTGGAAGAGCAGCGACTCATTACCACCGATCGCTCGGCGCAGGTTGATCAATTCGTCGCGCAGCGCCGCGGCCTTCTCGAATTCGAGGTTAGCCGCATACTCGCGCATCTTCTTTTCGACGTCGGCCGCCATGCGCATCGCCACATCGCGCGGAATCTTGTCGAGCTTGACCTTTTCGGCGGTTTCCTCGGTGGCCCCGACCATGCTGAGGATATCGCGTACTTCCTTGCGCACCGAACGCGGCTCGATGCCGTGCTCCGCGTTGAAGGCCACCTGCCGCTCGCGGCGCCGCTTGGTTTCGCCAAGCGCTCGCGCCATCGACTCGGTGATGTTGTCGGCATACATGATCACTTTGCCCTCGACGTGGCGCGCCGCACGCCCGATCGTTTGAATCAAGGACGTCGAGCTGCGCAGGTAGCCTTCCTTATCGGCGTCGAGAATACCGACGAGCGAAACCTCCGGCAAATCGAGTCCTTCGCGCAAGAGATTGATGCCGACCAGCACATCAAAAACCCCCAGGCGTAAGTCGCGCAAAATCGCCACGCGCTCCAGGGTATCGACCTCGCTGTGCAGGTAGCGAACTTTCAAGCCGTTCTCGAGCAAGAAATCGGTGAGATCCTCGGCCATCTTCTTGGTCAAGGTCGTGATCAACACGCGCTCGCTACGTTCGGTGCGCAGACGAACTTCTTCCATGAGATCGTCGACCTGATTGCGGGTGGGGCGAACCTCGACTTCCGGGTCAACCAGGCCGGTCGGGCGAATGATCATCTCCACCGTCTGCGCGCTGCGCCCGATCTCATACGTGCCGGGCGTTGCCGATACGTAGACGATCTGGTTGACGTGGTCGTCGAACTCTTCGTAGGTGAGCGGGCGGTTATCGATGGCGCTCGGCAAACGGAAGCCGTACTCGACCAATATCTCTTTGCGCGAGCGATCGCCACCGTACATGCCGTGCACCTGCGGCAGTGTCACGTGCGACTCGTCGATGAAATAGAGATGGTCTTTGGGGAAAAAGTCGAGCAAGCACCACGGCGTTGAGCCGGGCTCACGACCCGTCAAGTGCCGCGAGTAGTTCTCGATGCCATTGCAGTAGCCGACCTCGCGCAGCATGTCCAGGTCGTAGCGCGTGCGCATTTCCAGGCGTTGCGCTTCGAGCAGCTTTCCGTGCTCCTTGAAGTAGCGAAGCCGTTCGTCGAGTTCGACCTCGATCGATCCGATCGCACGGTGCAGCTTCTCGTCGGGTGTGATGAAGTGCTTGGCTGGGAAAATCAACAGCTCGTCTTTGCTTTCGACGTATTCGCCGGTCAGCAAGTTCACGACGTTGATAGCCTCTATTTGGTCGCCGAAGAATTCGATCCGATGCACCAGCTCTTCGTCGACGCCGACGAACTCGAGCACGTCGCCGCGCACGCGGAACGTGCCGCGCACGAGGTTGAGATCGTTGCGGCGGTACTGCATGTCGACCAATTTGCGCAAGAAGAGGTCGCGATTGATCTCGTCACCGACCGCGATCCGGGCCGACATTTCGGTATAGTCGGAAGGCGAGCCCAACCCGAATATGCACGAGACCGAGGCGACGATCAGGGTATCGGGCCGCGTCAGCAAGGACTGCGTTGCCGAATGGCGCAGCCGCTCGATCTCTTCGTTGATCGAGGAATCTTTCTCGATGTAGGTATCGGTCGACGCAACGTACGCCTCGGGCTGATAGTAGTCGAAGTACGAGACGAAATACTCGACCGCGTTATTCGGAAAGAACTCGCGGAATTCGGCGCAAAGCTGGGCCGCCAGCGTCTTGTTGTGGCAGAGCACCAGCGTGGGCTTTTGCACGAGTTCGATCACCCGCGCCATCGCCATCGTCTTACCGCTCCCGGTCACCCCGAGCAGCGTTTGCGCGCGGTCGCCCCGGCGGATCCCCTCGGCCAATGCGTCGGTCGCCTTGGGCTGATCGCCGGCAAGCGCAAACGGTGAGACGAGCTGAAAGCGATTCTGGGCCATAGGCGGAGTTTCAACCCTGACCCCGAGCCTCCGGTTTCAGCCGCACGAGGCGGCTCGAGGTCCCGAGCGCACGAGGCGCGCCCTGCGGAGCGGGCGGGACCATGTTGACAATGGTAAGTTAGCGTTGTATAGATTTAACTTACCATCGTTTAGTTCGAAAGGCTCGGCATGGAAGGCGTACTCGACCCCCTCGAACCCCGTGCCCGTTCGGTCGTGGAGACCGGCTGGCGGCAGATCGTCATCGTGACCGCGATCATGCTGGCTGCGTTGCTCGAGACGCTGGACTCTACCATCGTCAACGTCTCCCTCCCGACGATCGAGGGCAACATCGGCGCCTCGATCGATGAGGGTATCTGGATCATCACCGGCTACATCATCTCAAACGTCGTGGCGATACCGCTCAATCCGTTGCTGATTCGACTCTTCGGACGCCGGCGCTATTTTGCGACGTGCATTGCCGGGTTCACCATTGCTTCGGTGCTCTGCAGTTCATCGCACACGCTCGTCGCGCTAGTGTGCTTTCGCGTGTTGCAAGGAGCGTTCGGCGGCGGATTGATCGCGACGTCGCAAGGCGTGATGCGCGACACCTTTCCGCCGCAAGCGATCGGGATAAGTTCGGGGCTGTTCGCCATCGCTTTGCTGTTGGGACCGGCGCTAGGACCCGTTGCCGGCGGCTACCTCACCGACAACTTCTCGTGGCAGTGGATCTTCTACGTCAACCTCGTGCCCGGAGCTCTCGCGGCCGCTGTCGTTGCGACGATGCTTCGCGATCCCGAAGATCCGCGTCGCGTCTCGATCGACTGGTTCGGGCTCGGCTTGCTCGCAACCGGACTCGGCGCACTGCAAATTCTGCTCGACAACGGCGAGCGCAACGACTGGTTTGAGAGCACCGGCATGGTCATGGCAGCGGCGGTCTCGCTGATCGCCCTGGCGACGTTCGCGTGGTGGCAGTGGAGCGGAACCTCGCGCCCGGTCGTCGATCTGCACGTTCTGCGCTTTCGCAGCGTCTGGGTCGGCTCGTTGATCGGCATGACGTTCGGCGCCATCATCTTCGTACCGGCCATCATCACGCCGCTCTATACCTCGATCATTCTCTCGTATACGCCCTGGGATAGCGGGATGCTGCTGATCGCGCGCGCCGTGCCGGTGGTCCTCTTCACGCCACTTTTCGCGACGCTCGCGCAGACGGGTGTCGACGTGCGGTACATGCTCGGCGCCGGTCTGGCGCTCACGGCCGCATCGATGTGGTGGCTCAACGGCGCGATTACATCGGCGACGCCGTTCGGAACGCTGGCATTGCCGCTAGTGCTTTCCGGCGTCGGACAATCGATGCTGCTCGTGCCGCTCATCGTCGGCGTGCTTACCACGACACCGGCGCAACTCAACGGAAAGATTTCGCCGATCATCACGCTGAGCGTACAACTCGGTGGGTCGATCGCGAGCGCCGCAACGATCGCCGTGTTCGATCGACGCACGTCGTTCCACGCCGCCATTCTCTCGGGTGCGACCAATCTGCACCACCTTGCAGGCTTGGGACTCACGCCGACGCAGGCTGCAATTACCAGCCTCGCCGCCGCAGTCAATCAGGAGGCCTCCACGATGGGGTTCGCCGACACGCTGCTCCTGCTCGGGCTGCTCGTTGCGATCGTCTTTCCGCTGGTGCTCGCATTCCCGCGGCCGCAGAAGGTAGCGTCATGAGCGAATATGCCGGCGCGCTTACGCGCCTGAACGCGCAACTCGCGCGGGCCGGCGTATCGACCGCGCACGCTCGCACCGCCATCATCGCCTATACCGCCGCATTGAGCCATCGCTCCGAATCGACGTGGCATCGCTTCTATCTGGCGATTTACGCGGCGCTCGAAGCGCTCGCCGAGCGACCGCTGCCATTCGCCGGACGTGTTGCCGCGCCGCTCATTGCCCTCATTGAGGACGATTTTGGCTCGCGCCTCTTCCCAGTCGAAGCGCGAGAACGCATCCGCCGGAGGCTCGTCGAATATGATCTTCGTGAAGCAAGCCTATCACCATAAGGACCTTCGCAACGCGTTGATCGACGAAGCGCTGACCGTCCTCGCGAGCGAAGGCTCTGGGGCGCTGACGCTGCGCGAGCTCGGGCGGCGTCTCGGCGTGACGCATACCGCTCCCTACGCGCATTTCGCCGATAAGCGCGCGCTGCTGCACGCCGTCTCAGACGCCGGCTTCGAGCGCTTGGGCCTCCAGCTCGAACGCGCTGAAGCCACGCCGGAGCCGGTCGAG
>DATHMY010000132.1:0-6593 GCA_035486535.1 Candidatus Acidiferrum sp. | reverse complement strand
TCCATTACACGACCGCGATGCTCTTTGCCATCGGTTTCGTGGCTCTCTTCACCGTGGGCGGGATCACCGGGATCTTCCTGGCTGCCATTCCGTTCGATCTCCACGTGCACGGAACGTACTTTATCGTCGGGCACATCCACTACGTGCTGGTTGGCGGCAGCATGATGGGTATCTTCGCCGGCATGTACTACTGGTTCGCCAAGATGTCGGGACGATTGCTCAACGAAACGCTCGGACACTGGCACTTCTGGCTGTTCTTCCTCGGCTTCAACGGCACGTTCTTGCCGCAACATTGGCTGGGTATGCTCGGCATGCCGCGCCGCGTGCCCGAGTACGATCCCCAGTTCCAATTCTGGAACGATTTCTCATCGATCTCGTCGTACGTGATGACCCTCTCGATCTTGCTGTTCTTCATCAACGCGCTGTACAGTCTGCGCAACGGCAAGAAAGCGGGGCCAAATCCGTGGGGTGGTCGCACGCTCGATTGGCAGATTCCTTCGCCGCCGCACTACTACAACTTCAAGCACATACCGACCGTCTACGGCCTGCCATACAACTTCGGTCAGCCGCTACCGTATAAGGGGCTTGAAGAAGAATTGACCGACTCACCCGTCCACGTCGGTGCTCACTGATATGGCCGTCGCTTCACTTCCGCACGGCACAGCCGGCCATGACGGCGTGGATCAACTCTACGCCGATACGCGAGCGCTGCGGCTGCAAGGAATGCTGCTGTTCCTGGTCTCGGATTGCATCCTGTTCTCGTCGTTCATCTTCGCGTATCTCTATATGCGCAATAGTGGTCAAGGCTGGCCGCCTCCGGGCATCAGCCGGCTCGACGTCGCGTTCGCGGCCCTGAACTCGGTCGTGTTGTTCGGATCGGGCGCGACGATGCACTACGCGCTGGAGAACTGGAAGCACAACCACTTTGGGCGTTATGCATTCTTCATGCTGGCCACCATCGTGCTCGGCATCGGCTTCCTCTCCGGTCAGGGCTACGAGTACACGAACCTGATCTACAAGGAACACGTGACGTGGTCGGGCAGCGGCATCTTCGGCGCCTCGTTCTTTACGCTCACCGGTATGCACGGCTTCCACGTTTCGGTCGGTGTGCTCTACCTGATCATTCTCTTCTTGCAATCGGTCGCCGGCGTCTACACCAAAGATAAGTACTTCGGCCTCACCGCGGGTACGCTGTACTGGCATTTCGTCGACGTCATCTGGGTCGTCTTGTTCTCCATCTTTTATCTGATCTGAGGAACGTCGATATGCATTTTGATGCGCCAACCCTCGAACGGACCATCGCCATCGTCGGCGGCATTATCGTCGCCGTCGTTTCGGCGAAGGCCTTGTGGGACGACCGCAGCTCGGTCGGCATGGACAATCAGGTCTTCAAATTGATGCTCGGACTGCTGTGCCTGGGCGCAATCATTGCCATCCTCGCGGGCGCAAACGTGCTCGGCAACTTCCCGAAAGCGGCGTAACCATGATCGAACATCAAGACGCAATCGACTTCACGCACGTTCCGCAGTCGCAGGGTCTGGGCCGCGGCACGATCGTGATTCTTGTCATCGGCCTGCTGGCGATCTTCACAATGGGCGGGTTGTCCGCGTTTCTCTCGGGTTGGGGCCATCTGTGGCCGTCGACAACGACGCTCCGCATGCCCTTAGGGAACATGCCGAAGTAGCCTAGTCTTCGGGGTGCGGGCCTTTACGCGGAGCGATGCCGATTGCGAGTGGAGGCAGATTGTCCGGTAACAGCCCGGTGTTCTCGCCGTCGATTCTGTGGATTCCCGCGAAGACCGAAAATTCGATCATCGCGGGAATCGTTGCATCATCGAGCGTGCGTTTGCCGAAGTATTCCCATTCACACGCGACGGTACGGTCTTCGAAAAGCGTCGCGACGTAGCCGTGCCCCTCTTCGCTCGAACGCTCGTCGGGTGAGCGATAGCGCACGAAGCCGTCGATCTTATAGATCGGTTTGAACGTTTGCATGTAGGCGATGAACGGCGCGACCAGCACCGCGATGAAGTAACCTAAGAACGCGACCGCCCCGACGGCAAAGATCCAGGAGATCTTGATGAGATCGTGTTCCGCGGGAACATGTTGCGAGCGGTAGATGATACCGAGCGTCAAGAACGTCATGAAGAGTACGCCCAGCAGCGGCTCGATCGCGATCGCCATGCGGCCGGAAAGCCCGCGCCACACGACCCTCCGTTCGGATTCGGTCCACTCGCGATGCGCGAGCTGCCGCGTGCGATCGTCGAAGAGCCGGTGCTTCATCGACCCGCCGAAACGACGCCCGCTTCACGGGGTGCCGCGCGGTCAACGATCGCGCGCAGGGTGCTTTTTGTTGGGAGCGTGCCGATCGAACGGCTTGCATCCGGCCCGATGCGGCTTGCGATGAATGAATCGCTGACGTAACTCGGCGCGCTCTCGAGCAGTAAACTTGCCTGCCATAACGTCGCCATACGCTCGACCAGCCCGCGGGCGCGCCATTCGATGTCTTCGCCGGCAATATCGTTGCGCAGCTCGAGTACGGCGGAGGCGATGCGCGAGTCGTGCGTGGCGGGTTCGAGCTCGCGCAAGAGCGCTTCGAGGGCCGCCGGCTGCTTCTGTACGGCCCGCAGCACGTCGAGCGCGTTGATATTTCCGGAGCCTTCCCAGATCGAATTGAGCGGGGCTTCGCGGTAGAGTCGCGGCAGGATCGATTCTTCCACGTAGCCGTTGCCGCCCAGGCATTCGAGCGCTTCGGCTACAAAGGCCGGCGTCCGCTTGCACACGTAGTATTTTCCAACGGCGGTGCCGATGCGCTTGAGCGCGGTCGCGTGCGCGTCGCGCGGTCCCTCGTCGACGGCGTGCGCCAAACGGATAAAGAGCGCGGTTGCAGCTTCGGATTCGAGCGCGAGATCGGCCAGCACGTTCTGCATCAGCGGATGATCGACCAGCGTCGAGCCGAAAGTCTTGCGATAGGTCGCATGATGCAGCGCTTGCGCGAGCGCGGCTCGTAAGAGCGCGGCCGATCCGATGATGCAGTCCAAGCGCGTGCCGTTGACCATCTCCACGATCGTCTGGATGCCGCGGCCCTCTTCGCCCACGAGCCAGGCATGCGACCCGTGGAACTCGACTTCGCTCGACGCGTTGCTGCGATTGCCGAGTTTGTCTTTCAAACGCTGGATCGCAAACGGGTTGCGGGTTCCATCGGGAAGAACGCGCGGCAAGAGAAAACACGAGAGACCGCGTTCGGCCTGCGCGAGAACCAAGAACGCGTCGCTCATCGGTGCTGAACAGAACCACTTGTGCCCGTCGAGCACGTATTCGCCGTCGCTGCCGGCGCGCTGCGCGCGCGTTTCGTTGGCGCGCACGTCGCTGCCGCCTTGGCGCTCGGTCATGCCCATGCCGCAAATCGCCGCCTCTTTGTCGGCGACGGGAAGCAGCCGTGGGTCATAGCAGCGCGCGCCCAGCTTTTCGATCCATTGCGGCCCAAGCGCCGGAGCGCGTTCGAGTGCGGGTACGGCCGCATACGTCATCGAGATCGGACAGAGATGACCGCCCTCGACTTGCGACCACACGAAGAACTTCGCCGCGCGGCGGAGGTGCGCGTTCGGCTCTCGATCGAGCCATGGCGCAGCGTGCAGCCCGCTGGTCACGGCCACGCACATCAACGCATGGTAGGACGGATGAAAATGGACCTCGTCGATGCGCTCACCGAAGCGATCGTGCGTGCGCAATTCGGGCGAGTTGCGGTTGGCGTCAAAGCCGAGTTCAATCGTTCCGGCATCACCCGCCAAAGCGCCGAGCTGCAGTAACTCCGCGCGATCGATGGCCGGCGCTGAATGCTCGAGCGACGTGAGCAGCGCGCGGTCGGTCGAAAAGAGGTTGTAGTCCTCGAGGGGTGGCGGCTGATTGTTCACGGACGCCTAAGCTTCGAGCGGATGGACCTCCGCCGCCTGCGTACGCCGCTCGCGCGTACGCGAGTTGAGCGTGGCAGCAATCACCATCGCCACCAGCGCGATGCCGCAGAAGCACAGGTAAGCGTCACGATACCCATGGAGTTCGCTCGAGGCAAGTCCGATGACGCCGCCGGCCAGTGAACTGCCCACAATTTGCCCCACGATAAGCGCTTGGCTGAGCAGCCCCACGGCGGTTGCGCGATGGGCCTCAGCCGCTTCGCTCGTCACGATGTATCTCGTCGGCGCACCAAGCAGCGCGCCGAATCCGCAACCTGCGACGATCATGGCCACGATCGTGAGTGGCAACGACTCAAAGCCGTTCGCGAAGATCGCGAGCCCGAGTTCGGTCAACACCGTACCGGCAAGCAGAACGTCGCGGCTTCCGAGCCGATTGAGCGCGCGTCCCGCGATCGGAATGACGATCACGAACATCAACGCACCAAGCGACGCGATCAACCCGGCCGCCGCGTAGGAAAGGTTTTGCGCGCCGACCAGCACCGTCGGAATAAAGAATAATGACCCCTCGAGGGCGCCGATCGCGATTTCGAGCAGGTAGGTTTTGGCCAGTTGCGGCGCGCGGAAGAGCGCGAGCGGCACGATCGGGTACTGCGCCACGCGCTCCCACCAAACAAATCCGGCCAGCGTCAGGACGCCGAGGAGCGCCGTCACGATGCGCGCGGTCGACAACCCGTCGGTGAGGAACAAGAGACCGGCGCACAGCAAGGTGAGACCGAACCCGTCGAGCGGCCCGCGGACGCGGGGTGCGGCGCGTGGGAGATACCGGTACGCAAGGAACAGCACGATCGCGGCAAGCGGAAAGTTCAGCACGAAGATCCAGCGCCACGAGATGAAATGCGTGACGACACCGCCGAATGCGGGGCCGATAACCGCTGCGAGTCCCCATGTCGCGGCGACGAGCCCGAGCGCGCTCCCGCGGCGTTGCGGCTCGACCACATCGCCGATCGCTGCAGTTGCTACCGGGAAGACGCCACCGGCGCCGAGTGCTTGCAATGCGCGCGCAAAGAGAAAGACGCCGTAGCTCGGCGCGATCACCGCGACGATGCTCCCCAAGGCAAAGAGTCCGATGCAGCTCATGTAGACGACGCGCCGGCCGAATCGATCGGCAAGCGTCGCCGCAATCGCGATCGACGCGACGGTGACGAGCAAATAGAGCGTGAAGATCCACGCGAGGTCGCCGGTCGGTACCGCGAACTCGCGCGCAATTGCGGGAAGCGCGGGCGAGAGCACGCCCAAATCGAGCGCGCCGGCGAAGACCCCTAACGCAAGCGTTAGGAGCAGCGGCTTGTTGCTACGCAATGATGCGATCGATGACCATCACCAGGCACATCAGTGCCAGGTAGAGCAGTGAAAACTTGAAGGTACGCCGCGCCCAGAAGGTACCGGCGTCCTTCCACGTACGAATCGTATCGTACAGAAAGATCGCGCCGAGCACCGCCGCGGCGGCCACATACAGCGTTCCCATCACGTGTAGGGGATAGAGCAGCAATGAAGCGGCGACCAGCAAGATCGTATAGTAGATGATCTCGCGTTTGGTGCGTTCTTCGCCGGCGACGTTGGGCATCATCGGGACGCGCGCTTTCGCATAGTCGGTCTCGGTCATGAGCGCGAGCGACCAAAAATGCGGCGGCGTCCACAAGAAGATCAACGCAAAGAGGCCGAGCGCCGGACCACCGATCGCGTGTGTTACGGCGGCCCACCCGACCAGCGGCGGCACCGCGCCCGCGGCACCACCGATCACGATGTTCAGCGGTGTGGCGCGCTTGAGCCACATCGTGTAGATGGCGACGTAAAAGACGTTGCCGGCCAACGAGAGCCACGCGGCGAGCGGATTGACAAGCAGGTAGAGGATCGCGAATGCGGCGATGCCGAGCGCGACGGCGTAGATTGTCCCGTGCATCGGCGAGATGCGGCCTCGCGGAATAGGCCGATCCATGGTGCGCCGCATCACACCGTCGATGTCGGCGTCGAAAACACAGTTGAGCGCACCGGCAGAGGCGGCTGCAAGCGCACCGCCGAGCAGCGTCCAGAATACGAGCGCCGGCGGCGGAATGCCGCGCGCGGCCATCACCATCGCCGCTGCCGTCGTGATGAGGAGCAGCACGATGATGCGCGGCTTAGCGAGTTCGAAGTAGTCGGAGATCGTATTCACGTGCATCCAGTAGCGCGAACAGCGTCGCAACGACGAAGGCGAGGAAGACCAACGCGGCGTTGAAGGCATGTGCCTCGCGCAGATCCATCGGAAGGCGCAACGCGACATTGAGCAGGCCAAGTACGACTTGCACGAATACCAGCCCGAGTCCCACGCTCACCGCGGTGCGCACGCGCAACGACGCCGGACGCACCCAGACGAAGGCGAAACTGAAAACGGCGCAGAGCAGGGTTGCGGCGGCGATGGTGCGGTGTAACATCTGTGCGTATTGCCCTTGCGTGTATACCACGACATGTCCCGCGCATCCCGGGATCGAGAGACAAGCAAGCCCGTCACCGCTCGAGCTGACGTACGCTCCAACGCACATCGTGACGAAAGTCACCAACGCCGTTCCGGCAAGGATCCCGGTCAATGCGATCTCGCCGCGCGACGTGCGTGCGCGCGGCATGTCGTGCTCGCCCGCAAAGAGCATCA